>NZ_LMIS01000001.1:1808846-2110320 GCF_001428805.1 Aeromicrobium sp. Root236
GGGGTGCTGAACTCGCACACCACGATGCGGCCGCCCGGCTTGGTGACCCTGAAGAGCTCGCGCAGTCCGGCGATCGGGTCGACGATGTTGCGCAGCCCGAACGAGATCGTCACGGCGTCGAACGTCTCGTCGCCGAACGGCAGTCGCATGCCGTCACCGGCCGTGAACGCCAGGCGCGGCCGTTCGCGCTTGCCGACCTCGAGCATGCCGATCGAGAAGTCGCACGGCACGACCGTCGCGCCGGCGTCGGCGAACGGCTGGCTCGACGTACCGGTGCCGGCGGCGAGGTCGAGTATCGTCTCACCGGGCATCGGGGCGACGAGCTCGACGACGCGCTTGCGCCAGCGACGGTCCTGTCCGAGAGACAGCACGTCGTTGGTCAGGTCGTACTTCTCGGCGACCCCGTCGAACATCTTCGCGACGTCGTGGGGTTCCTTGTCCAGACCGGCTCGGCTCACCTCCCCACCTTGCCACGGGTAGGCTGAATCACTGTGAGCAACCCTGCTGTCGATGCGACGACGGCGCCACTCCTGGTCCGCTCCTCACCGATCGACGACCCCGGCGCGCTGCTGTCCCTGCTCCCTCCCACCGACGCGTTCGCGTGGGTCCACGGGGGCGACGGGCTCGTCGGCTGGGGTCGCGCCGCCGAGTTCTCCACGGCCGGGTCGGGGCGGTTCACCGACGCCGCCGCGTGGTGGCAGGACCTCTCGTCGCACGCCGTCGTGCGCGACGACATCGACCTGCCCGGCTCAGGGCTCGTGGCGTTCGGCTCCTTCACGTTCACCGACGACGCCGAGGGCAGCACGCTCGTCGTCCCAGAGGTCGTCGTCGGTCGCCGCGACGGAGTCGCCTGGGTCACGGTCATAGGCCTGGGCATCAGCTCGGCACCCGACCTCGCGGCCTCGACGCCCACCGAGCCGGCGGGCACGACGTTCGCCGACGGCCCGGTCGACAGCGTCACCTGGCAGGGCCTGGTCGGCGAGGCCGTCAAGCGCATCGAGCAGGGTGGGCTCGACAAGGTCGTCCTCGCGCGCGACCTCGTCGCCTCGCTCGACGAGCCCCTCGACGTACGCGCACCGCTGGCCCGGCTCGCCGCCGACTACCCCAGCTGCTGGACGTTCCACGTCGACGGCTTCTTCGGGTCGACGCCCGAGATGCTCGTACGCCTCGAGCGCGGGCTGGTCACGTCGCGCGTCCTCGCTGGGACCATCAGGCGTACGGGCGACGACGCGCACGACCTCGCGCTGGCCGGATCGCTGGCGCGGTCGAGCAAGGACCTCGAGGAGCACGAGTACGCCGTGCGCTCCGTCGCCGAGGCGCTCGCGCCGCACTGCACCAGCATGAACGTCCCGGAGACGCCCTTCGTCCTGCACCTGCCCAACGTCATGCACCTCGCGACCGACGTCACCGGTGTCATCCGCGACGACGCCAGCGTCCTCGGCCTCGCCGCCTCGCTGCACCCATCGGCGGCGGTGGGTGGCACGCCGACCGCCGAGGCCGTACGCCTGATCGCCGAGATCGAGCTGCTCGACCGCGGCCGCTACGCCGGGCCGGTCGGCTGGATCGGTGCGTCGGGCGACGGCGAGTGGGGCATCGGCCTGCGATCGGCGCAGATCGAGGGTGACGGCTCGGTCGTACGCCTGTTCGCCGGCTGCGGGATCGTCGCCGACTCGGTGCCGGCCGACGAGCTCGCCGAGTCCAACGCCAAGCTCATCCCGGTGCGCGACGCCCTGACGCCGCGCGACTAGCCCTGGAGGGCCTGCGCCGTCGCGTCGTCGGCGGGCAGGAACGCCTCGATGCTGAGCTCGGCGGCGGTCAGGTCGAGCGCCGTGCCGAAGGTCGTGACGGTGCTGATGAACGACAGTGGACCGTCGGGCGAGTCCAGCACCATGGGCACGGCGACACCGCCGTCGTCGATGCCGGCCTGCATGCCGCCCGGGTAGTCGACGAGCTCCTCGTGCAGGGTGCGGAGCTGCTCGGAGCCGCTCGCCGCAGCCTCACGAGCGAGGCGCCCGAGCACGTGGAACCGCCACTCGGCGAGGTTGAGGATGCGCGGCGCCAGGCCGTCGGGGTGGAGGCTGATGCGCAGGGCGTTCGGCGACTCCATGAGGTGCGGGGCCACGTCCTCGAGGATCGGCGCGACGCCGGCGTTGGCCATGACCAGGTTCCAGCCGCGGTCGACGACGAGGCACGGATACGGCTCGTACGCCACCAGCACCCGGTCGAGCCCGGCCCGGATCGCGGCGAGCTCGGGATCGTCGAGTGACCGCTCGGGGAACGCGGGCGCGAACCCGGCGGCGATGAGCAGCTGGTTCTGCTCGCGCTTGGGCACCTCGAGCGTCGCGGCGAGCTGCAGCACCATCGCGCGGCTGGGCCGGGACCGGCCGGTCTCGACGAAGCTCAGGTGGCGCGACGAGATGCCCGCCTCGATCGACAGGTCGAGCTGGCTGAAGTGGCGTCGCCGGCGCCATTCACGCAGGAGCGGGCCGACGGGTGATGCGGCGGTGGCGGTGGTCATGTCCCCACTCTCGCGGACCCGCGGGTGCAAGGCCATGACCTCGGAGGTAATTGCGACGCCTACCTGTGCCGCCCAGACTCCTCGGCATGAACACGACAACAGCTGACACCACCACTACCACCACGGGCCCGGTCACCCTCAAGACCGCGCTCCTGCTCGATGCCGCGATCACCGGGGCGAACGGTCTGGCGTACGTCGCCTGCGCCGCGGTCCTCGACTCGCTGCTCGGGCCGTCCCCGACCCACTTCGTCCTCATCGGCGCGTTCCTCGTGGCGTGCTCCGTGATCCTCGGGGTCACCGGCACCCGTCGGCCGATCCCTCGCGGCTGGGCCACGTTCGCCGCCGAGGTCAACGTCGCCTGGGCGATCGGCTCGGTCGCGGTCGTCGGCTTCGGCTGGTTCGACCTCACGACGACCGGTCAGGTCTGGACGCTGATGCAGGCGGCGCTCGTCGCGGTCTTCGCGACGCTGCAGCTCACGGCGCTGCGGCGTACGCGCTGACCTGCGACGGTGTGCGGCGCGTCGATAGGTTGGGGCGGTGCCCCACGACGAGATCGACGCAGCCGCCGCCGGAACCTGGATGCTCGCCGGACACGCCGTCCGCCGCCTGGGGTTCGGGTCGATGCGCCTGACCGTCGACCCGGACCCGCAGCCGGCCGTCCAGGTGCTGCGTCACGCGGTGGAGCTCGGGGTCAACCACATCGACACCGCAGCCTTCTACGTCTCACCCGGCGGCACCCTCGGTGTCGGCACCGGTGACAAGCGGTACGCCACCGACCTGATCCGGACGGCGCTGTGGCCCTATCCCGACGACCTGCTGATCGCCACCAAGGTGGGGCCGGGCGAGCACGAGTGGGCGCGCAACGCCGCGCAGCTGCGGGAGCAGGTCGAGCAGAACCTGACCCGGCTGGGCGTCGACCATCTGGACCTGGTCAACCTACGGCTGCGCGGCCCGGAGCACGGCAGCTGCGCCGAGGAGTTCGCTGCGTTGGCCGCGATGCGCGACGAGGGCCTGATCCGGCATCTCGGCCTGTCGGCGGCGACGCTCGCGCACGTCGACGAGGCCCAGGCGATCGCCCCGGTGGCGTGCGTGCAGAACAGCTACGGACTGGACTACCGCCGCGGTCATGACGAGCTGGTCCGGGTCTGCGGTGAACGTGGCGTCGCGTTCGTCCCGTTCTTCACGCTCGCCGGTGACGCACGCGAGCAAGGCGCCACGGCGGAGTCCAACGCGGCGGTCGAAGCCGTCGCAGCCGCGCACGGAGCGACGGCGCAACAGGTGCGCCTGGCCTGGGCGCTGCACCAGGGTGCGCACGTGCTCGTGATCCCGGGCACCGGCAGCCTCGCGCACCTGCGGGACAACGTGGCTGCTGCGGCGCTGACGCTCACGCCGGCAGAGCTGTCGATGCTGGGGTGAGGCAGGCCCCGGCTAGCGCTCGACGGGCGCGAGGGTCGGCCAGCGCGGGCTGAGGTTGTCGCCCGACGAGACGCCGGTCAGGCGGCGTTTGACCCATGGGGCGGCGTGCGCCTTGGCCCACTCGAGGTTGGCGGCCCGTCGTTCCTTGGCCGTCAGCGGCGAGGCGGGCGGCAGCTCGGGCATCGTCAGCGTGTGCTCCACGCCGAGGGCATCCAGCACCGCGATCGCCATGCGTTGGTGGCCGAGGCTCGACATGTGCATGCGGTCGACGTCCCACATCCGGTCGTCGCGGTAGTCGCGCAGGCGCCAGAAGTCGACGAGGGTCGCGCCGTGCTTGTCGGCCACCTGGCGGACGAGCTCGTTGTAGATCGCGAAGCGCCCCCGCAGCGCCCCGAACACCGGTGAGCCACCCGGGTCGTACGCCGTGAACAGCAGCAGGTGTGCACCGGCGTCGACCAGTCGGCCCAGCGCGACGTCGTAGGCCGAGACCAGCCGGTCGATGTCGATGCGCGGGCGCAGGACGTCGTTGGCGCCGGCGTAGATGCTGACGAGGTCCGGCTTCATCTCGAGCGCCGGCTCGATCTGCTCGGCCAGGATCGGCAGCAGCTGCCGCCCCCGGATCGCGAGGTTGGCGTAGGTGAAGTCGTCAGCGGCCAGGACCTCGGCGACCCGGTCGGCCCAGCCGCGCACGCCGTTGGGACGTGATGGGTCGTTGTCGCCGACGCCTTCGGTGAACGAGTCGCCGAGGGCGACGTAGCGATGAAATGGCACGGGGTCAGGCTAGCGAGTGGCGCCGGCGTCAGTCGTCGAGGAGCCCACGGCGACGGGCGATCGCGGCTGCCTCGGTGCGGCCGGCGGCGCCTAGCTTGGCGAGGATGTTGGACACGTGGACCGACACGGTCTTGGTGCTGATGAACAGCCGGGTCGCGATCTCCCCGTTGCTGAGCCCGGCGCTGACCTGCTCGAGGACCTCCCGCTCACGCGGCGTCAGCTCGACGTCGGACTTGGACGGGCGCCGCGTCAGGCCACCGATCTCGGTCAGGAGGGGCCTCGCCTGGAGCCGCTCGGCGGTTGCCCGTGCCTCGGCGAGCAGCTGCTTGCCCTCGGCCTCGCCGCCGGACGTCAGCAGGACGGCGGCCAGCCGGGTCGCCGAGCGCGCGGTCTCGTAGGGGTCATCCATGCCGATGAACGCCTGGTGGGCACGGCGCCACAGGTCGGTGAGCTCGTCGACGTCGGGCACGTCGACGCCGGTCAGCCACCGGAGCCGGGCGTGCTCGGCGTGCACGCGGATCTGCCAGGCGACGCCTTCGGGTCCCATGGGGTCGATGCTCGCCGCGACGCGGTCCGAGAAGTCGGCCAGCTCTGCCGCCTGGGTCAGCAGGGGTGCCTGCTCGGCGCGGTCGAGCGTCGGCAGGGCCGTGGCGTACTGGCCGATCAGCAGCGCCGAGAGCCGGATGCCGCCGGAGAACAACGGCTCGTCCCAGGCCCGGACCTGCAGGTCGGCGAGGTCGTCGAACGCCCGTCGCGCGGCAGCCAGGTCACCCGCGACGCCGTGGAGCTCGATGAGGGCCGACGTCGAGTGGACCGACGCCGAGATCTCGTGGCGCCACAGCGAACGCATCGTGAGCGTGCGCTCGACCTCGTCGACGTCGCCGCGGCCGGCGTGGACCATGAGGGCGATCGCGGCGAGGGACGCATCGGGGATCGCCGGCGCGTCGGCGCCGACGTCACGCAGCGCCAGAGCCTCGTCCCAACGGCCACGCATGTAGCAGATCAGCGCGGAGTAGAACCGGCCGTCGAAGCCGTAGGGACCCCAGGCCCAGCCCGTCTCGGACGCGCGCACCATGCCCTGCCGGAACGCGTTCTCGGCGTCGTCGAGCTCGCCGGCGTTGTAGTGGACGAAGGCGAGCTGGTGCAGGCCGCGAAGCTCGCCCAGGACGTGCCCGTCGGCCCGCGAGACCTCGACGAGCTCGAGGAAGCCACGCTTGGCCTTCTCGGGATCATCGCCCGTGCGGACCATGACGCGGGTCAACGTCGCCTTGGCGTCGGCGATGACGTCGGCGGCACCGATCTGCTCGGCGATCGCCAGGGCCCGTTCGCCCCACTCGATGGCCTCGTCGTGCCGTCGCCGGTTGGATGCGGTGCGGGCCCGGAGCGCCGCGACCTCGGCCCTCAGCTCGGTCGGCTCGTCGGGCACGACCTTGACGGCCTCGAGGCTCGCCTGCTCGGACTCCGCGTCGAGGTTGGCGTAGTAGGCGGTGTCGCCGATCGCGACGAGCAGCCGTCCATGGTCCTCCGCGGGCGCATCTGACGGGAGCTGTCCGAGGTGGTCGCGCAACAGCTCGACGGCACGCAGCAGCCGGCCCGACGTGACGAGGGCGGACGACGCGTCGATCACGAGCTTGACCAGGTCGAGGTCGGCCGGCGCGGAGTCGACGAGGGTCAGTGCCTGCTCGTAGTGCTGGGCCGCCTCGTCGTAGCCCGACAGCCGTTGCGCCTGCTCGGCGGCCCGGACGCTGGAGAGGAACGCCGTCTCGCGCTCACCGGCGCCGAGGGCGTGCAGGGCGATCTCGGCGGCCGGACCGCGGCGGCTGCCGGACGTCAGCGCCTCGAGGTAGGCGGCGTGGATGCGGCGACGCTCGCCCGGCAGCAGGTCGTCGCGCACGGCCTCGGCGAGCAGGGCGTGGCGGAACCAGTAGGAGTCCTCGCCCACGCGGGTCAGCACCTTGTGGTCGATCGCCGAACGCAGGGCCTCGTCGAGCTCGTCCTCGGCGAGCCCGACGACCTGGGTCAGCACCGAGTATTCGTGGCGGGCGTCGGAGCACGCCGCAGCGCGCACGAGCCGGCGGGCGTTGTCGTCGAGCCGCTCCAGACGCATCAGCAGCAGGTCGGCGAGGGTCTCCGGCAGGGCACCGTCGACGTTGGCGAGACCGGCATCGAGGAGCTCCTCGGCGAAGAACGCGTTGCCGGCGGCGCGGCGTACGACCGCCAGGAGGCTGTCGCTGTCGAGGGCGTCGGCGCCATGGGCGCGCACGAGGTCGACCACGTCGGTGTCGTCGAGCGGCTCGAGCTCGATGCGGCGTACGCCCGGGAGGCGAACCCACTCCGACAGGGCCTGGCGCAGCGGGTGGCGGCGGTGGAGGTCGTCAGCGCGGTAGCTCACGACGACGTGCACCGGGCCGTGGAAGCCGTGGGACAGCACGAAGCGGATGAGGTGGCGGGTCGAGGCGTCGGCCCAGTGGGCGTCCTCGATCACGAGGAGGAGTGGCTCGTCGGCGGCCAGGGAGTCGAGTCCGGCGACGACCGAGGCGAACAGCTCGGCGCGCTCGACACCCTCACCGGGCGCGGAGGAGGGCCAGGGCAGGAGGGGCCCGAGGGCCGGGAAGCGGGCGGCCAGCTCGTCACGCTCGGCGTCGTCGATCGACGCGAAGGCTTCGGAGAACGGCTGGTAGGGCGGTGCGCTGTCGCCGAGGTCGAGGCAGTGGCCGGCGAGCACGCGGTGGCCGGCGGCACGCGCCCGCGCTCCGAGCTCACGCAGCAACCGGGTCTTGCCGATGCCGGCGTCGCCACCGATCAGCACGACATCGCGGGCGGCGGGGTCGGTCACGCCGGCAGCCTCGAGCAGCTGCTCGAGCTCGCGCACCCGGCCGATCAGGGGTGTCGCGGGGGTCCGGTCGTTGGCCATGTCCCCAATCATGTCGGACGCGGCCGACATGGGGGCGATGGTCATACGTGCGCCGTCCGCCCCACCGTCATGCTCACGAGGCGTACGACCAGGCCGCGACGCGCCTTGCGGGTCCGCCGCGGAGCAAATCCGGTGCGGTCACGCTCGTGACGCGAGAGCTCGGTCAGGGCCAGTGCCACGGCGCGGTGGCGGCTCAGTTCAACAGGGACGAAGGTTTCTGGACTCAGGATCATGACTCCAGAGTCGTCGTGTGAGGTAGGCGGGCACATCGGGCGACCTACCTAGATTCGCCGCCGGTGGCGGATCTGAGGTACCTAGGTAGGTGCCTAGTGCACTCGGTCCGGGCCTACTCGCCCGAGCACTGGAAGTTCTTCTGGTACGTCCGCGGGTCGTCCCCGACCTTGACCTTGTCGGCGAGGTCCCAGACACCGGGCGAGTACTCACCGGTCTTCTGCATCTCGTCGAGCACCTTCCAGTCGCGGGCGGTGGAGAGCGCGGCGACGACCCGTTGGGCGGTCGCGGTGTCGCCCTTGGCATCAGCCCGCTGCCACACGTCGAGCCAGCCACACACGACGAGCGACACCGTCTCGGCACTGAACTGGTAGCGGTCGTTGACGCCGAGCTTGGCCAGCCCCGCCTTGTCGAATCCCGGGGGCAACGGCACGTCGGCGAGGATCTCGTCGGCGACCTTGGCGATCTTGCCCGGGGTCACGATCTCGACGGGCAGTGCCGCGAGCCACGAGTTGACCGTGACGTGCTCCAGGCTGCCGAACAGCTTCAGCACCTCGGCTGTGGACGTGAATCCGGGACCTCCCGTGCGGATCTCGACGAACGTCGGCCCTTTCGGCTCGAGCATCGCGGCGATGTCGGTGTCCGAGTAGCTGACCCGCGACCCCTTCTGGCCGTCGATCGTGATCGGCGTGCGCTTGCTGATCTCGGACCGGTCGTCGTAGTAGGACTGGTAGCGCGAGGCGGGGTACCAGTTCATCTCGACCTCGCGGTCCCCCTTGCTGAACACGATCGTTCCCGAGTCCTTGGCGAAGCCGTAGACCGTGGTCGCCTTCCAGCCGGGCTCACCGATCAGCAGACGCGGGTTGTTGCGCGCCACCTCGACGGCGGCGGCCGAGTACGCGATGCGGTCGGTCCCGGTGCCGACGTGGACGGTCTGTCCGTCGCGGCCCGGTGCGGTGTCGGAGTCCGTGAGCAGCGCCGGAACGCTGACGGCGACCGCGAGCACGGCGGCAGCGGCGAGGCCGATCGCGGCGACCCGCGTGCGTCGGCGCTTCGTGATCGAGGTGACGGGGGTCGTGGACATGATCTCCTCCAGGAGGACCTGCCCAGCGCCTCGGAGATCGCGGACGGCGTCGGGGTCGTGCGGGTCGGCGTCGCGTACCAGCCGGTCGAGTGTATCGTCGGTCATCTGCCCTCCTCGGGTCTGGGTTCTGTGCGGACACCCAGTACGTGTCCGACAACCCCCATGTCGTTACCGAGCTGCTCCCGCAACCGTGCGCGGGCTCGCGAGAGCCGCGTCCGTACGGTCTGCGCGCTGAGCCCGAGCACCTGCGCGATCTCGCGCGGCTCGAGCTCCTCCCACACCGTCAGCGTCAGGACCTCACGGTCGATCTCGCCCAGCCGCGACAGCGCAGCACGCAGGGCGATGCGCTCGGTCACGTCAGCGGTCGCGTCCTCGGCCGCCGCATGCGCCAGCTCGTGCCGGAGCCGCAGTCCGAGGCGGTCGCGGCGCTGGCGGCTCCGGCGCAGGTTGAACAGGACCTTGCGGGCGACGCCGTACAGCCAGAGCCGCGCCTCGTCGCCGGGCGGCAGCTCGTCGACCCGGCGCCACGCCACCAGGAACGTGTCGGCGACGACGTCGGCGGCGTCCTCGCGCTGCGGGACCCGACGTACGGCATAGGCCAACAGCGCATCGAAGTGCTCGGCGTAGAACGTGCGGAACCGTTCGTCGTGATCTCGGCTGGTCACACCATGCCCATGTCCGGCTCCGCCGCGATCGTTACAGGCCTACTTCAAGGTCTTCTTCCCGCCGTGGACCACGGTGATGAGCTTGAGCGCCTTGTTGTCGGTCTTGGCGTCACGCGCGAACGACGTCAGCATCATGATCGGCTTCATGCGCTGGCGGGTGATCGCCTTGGCGTACGTGAACTCCTTGAGGCCGTCCGGCCCGTGGATGCGGCCGAAGCCCGACTGCCCGACGCCGCCGAACGGCAGCCCGGGGACGGCCGCGAACGCGATGACGGAGTTGACCGAGGTCATGCCGGAGCGGACGCGGCGGGCGATGTCGACGCCGTTCTTCTTGGAGAACACGGAACCCGCCAGCCCGTACGACGTGGCGTTGGTCAGCTCGACCGCCTCGTCCATGCTCTTCACGGGGTTGATTGCCAACGTGGGCCCGAACGTCTCCTCGGTGATCTCGGTGGAGTCCTCCGGCACGTGCGTCAGGATCGTGGGCTGCACGAACCGCTCGCCGACGGCGTCCGGACCTCCCATCACGACGTTCGCGCCCTTGGCGATCGCGTCGTCGATGTGGCTCTTGATGATGCCGATCTGCGACGGCATCGTGATCGGCCCGAGCTTGGCGCCGGGGTCGTCACCGGCGCGGAGGTCCTTGGCCTGCTCGGTGATCTCGCTGACGAACGCGTCGAAGACCTTCTCGTGGACGTAGACCCGCTCCGTGCCGATGCAGGTCTGGCCGGCGTTGGACATGCCGCCCCACAACGCGGCCTCGGCGGCCTTGGTCAGGTCGGCGTCCTCGTCGACGATCAGCGAGTCCTTGCCTCCGGCCTCGATCAGGACGGGCGTGAGGTTCTCGGCACAGGCGGCCATGACCTTCTTGCCGGTGGGGCCCGATCCCGTGAACGCCAGCTTGTTGATGTCGGCGGTGCACAGGGCGTTGCCGGTCTCGCCGAGGCCCGTGACGACCTGCAGCACGGGGCGGCCGTGGACGACCTCGGTGAACGTGTCGACGAGCCACTGTCCGACGCCGGGCGTGTACTCACTGGGCTTGAAGACGACGGAGTTGCCGGCCGCCAGGGCGTACGCGATGGAGCCCATCGGGGTGAAGACGGGGTAGTTCCACGGACCGATGACGCCGACGACGCCGAGCGGGTGGTACTCGACCGAGGAGGCCTGGTTGGCCATCAGCAGACCCGACGAGACCTTCTGGGGTCCGAGGATCTTCTTGGCGTGCTTGGCGACCCAGGCGATGTGGTCGATCGCGATGATGATCTCGAGCTGCGCGTCGCCGTGCGGCTTGCCGGTCTCGCGGTGCGACAGCTCGGCGAGCTGAGCGATGCGGCGCGTGATGACGCTGCGCCACGTCAGCAGGTAGTCGCCGCGCTCCTTGAACGTCAGGCCGCTCCACCACGCGGCGGCATCACGCGCACGTGCGACGGCGGCGTCGACCTCGTCCCGGCCCTGGATGGGGTAGGTGCCGACGACGTCGCCGTTGGCCGGGTTGAGCGAGTCGAAGGTCGGCGTCGTGCCGCTGTCGACCGTGGGCTCCAGTGTTGCGGTCATGCGGGGTCCCCGCCTTTCGGTGAGTGGAGCAAGGAGGACGCGAGAGGACTCGCGGCGGTACGGCGGAACGAGCCGAAAGGTGGGGTGCTCATCGTGACTCCTTGATGAGGTCGGCAGCCTTCTCGCCGACCATGATGGCAGGTGCGTTGGTGTTGCCACGGGGTACGCGCGGCATGACGGACGCGTCGGCGACCCGCAAGCCCTCGACGCCGTGGACCTTGAGCTCGGGATCGACGACGCTGCCCTCGATCGTGCCCATCGCGCAGGTCGCGACCGGGTGGTAGACGGTCTGGCCGAGGCGGCTGATCGTGCCGAGGATCTCGTCGGTCGTCGGGTCGAGGCTCGCGGGCTCCCACGGCTCGGCGATGAGCTTCGCCAAAGGACCCTGGGTGGCGACCTCGAACAACCGGCGATAGCCCGCGATCATCGCGTCCAGGTCGGCGCCGTCGTCGTAGTAGCCCGGTTCGATCTCGGGGTGCCAGGTCGGATCCGCGGACCGCAGCTTGATGTGGCCCTTGCTCTCGACGCGTACGAGGGTCGAGGCGATCGTCAGCCCGCGACGTACGGGCTCGTGCAGGCCGTTGTCATAGAAGCCGGCCGGCAGCACGTGGAACTGCAGGTCGGGCGCGGCGAGGTCGTCGCGGGACGTGAAGAACCCACCCGCCTCGGCGACGTTGGAGCTCAGCGGCCCACGGCCGGCCTTCTGCGCCTTGAGGACGTTGGGCAGCGTGAGGAACTCGGCGAGGTCGGTCGTGTCCTTGGTGTAGAACAGCGCTCCCGAGATCGGGTGGTCCTGCAGGTTCTGGCCGACGCCCGGCAGGTCGACGCGTACGTCGATGCCGTGCTCGCGTAGGTGCGCACCGGGGCCGATGCCCGACAGCATGAGCATCTGCGGGCTGGCGATCGCGCCGGCCGACAGCACGATCTCGGCGTTTGCCCTGGCCGTGTGGGTCACTCCCCCGCGGCGGTACGTCACCCCGGTCGCGCGCGTGCCCTCGAGCTCGATGCGGGCGACGAACGCCTCCGTGCGAACGGTCAGGTTGGGCCGCTTGCTCGCCGGGTGGATGTAGGCGTCGGCGACCGACCAGCGGCGACCCTTGTTGCAGGTCACCTGGTAGAGCCCGGCGCCCTCCTGCTCGGCGCCGTTGAAGTCGTCGTTGCGCTTGAAGCCGGCCGACACCGCCGACTCGACGAACGCGTGGCTCAGCTCGTGCGTGTAGCGCCGGTCCTCGACGCGCAGGGGACCGCTCGTGCCGTGGAACTCGTCGTGCAGGCGGGTGTTGCCCTCGGCCTTCTTGAAGTAGGGCAGGACGTCGTCGTAGCCCCAGCCGGTCGCGCCGTAGGCGTCGCGCCACTCGTCGTAGTCCGCGCGGTGGCCGCGGATGTAGATCATGGCGTTCATCGACGAGCAGCCGCCGAGCGCCTTCATGCGGGGCCAGTCGGCGCGACGCCCGCCGAGCTGCTTCTGCGGCGTCGTCTGGTAGCCCCAGTCCCACTTGGTCTTGAACAGCGCGGAGAACCCGGCCGGCAGGTGGATCATGTCGTCGTCATCGTCGGGCCCGGCCTCGAGGAGCAGCACCGAGACGGACGGGTCCTCGCTCAGGCGCGCGGCCACGACTCCGCCGGCGCTGCCGGATCCGATGACGATGTAGTCGTAGCTCTCGTCGCCCATGAGTCCCTTTCAGCGGCCGTGACGCGTGCCACACAACCTACTGCGGGTATGTCACTGACACAACCAGTGTCACGGTCGGAGGGCGGCCCTCACGGCGGCGCCGATCCGCGCCGTCAGATCGCGGCGGCCGGCACGGTCGACGGGGACCTCGAGAACCCTGATGCCGGTGACCTCCTCATCGAGGGCGGAGGCCAGATCCGCGGGTTCGACGCGGCGGTGCTCGACGCCGTACGCCGTGCAGAGCGCTGCGATGTCGACGCCGGTCGGGGTGGCGTAGACGCGCTCGAACGTCGCGGCATACTCGGGCGCGCCCTGCTCGAGCGTCGAGAAGATGCTGCCGCCGTCGTCGCTCGCCACCACGATCGTGAGGTCGGGCCGGGGCTCGCCGGGGCCGATCAGCAACCCGTTGCTGCCGTGCAGGAACGTCAGGTCGCCGACGTAGGCGATCGACCGGCTGGACGTACGCGCGAGGGCGGCGCCGATCGCGCTCGACAGCACCCCGTCGATGCCGGCCAGCCCACGGTTGGCGATGATCAGCCGGCGCTCGCCGACCGTGTAGGGCCGGGCGACGAGGTCGAGGTCGCGGATCGGGTTGGACGAGCCGACGAACAGCAGGCCCTCCGGCGGGACCGCGGCGTTGATCGTCCGGGCGACGTCGTAGGGGGTCGTGCCGTCCAGGAGCGCGTCGATCGCCCGCGTCGCCGCGGCATCGGCGTCGTGCCAGGCCGCGAGCCACGCGGCGTCTGAGGCTTCCTCGTGCTCGACCGCCTCGACGAAGCGGACGTTGTCGCCGGCCGGCACCGGGAAGGTCTCCTGCGTGCCGACGTGGACGATCTCGATGTCGGTGCGGGACAGCAGCTGCGTGACCGGGCGGGAGAGCGTGGCGTGACCGAAGCTCACGACGCGCTCGATCCGCTCGGCGAGCGGCGAGTGCGCCAGCAGCATCCGGTACGCGACCAGCGCCTCCCCATTGCGCGACCCCGAGCTCGGCTCGGCGAGCAGCGGCCACCCCGCGTCGCGGGCCAGCACGCGTGCCGGCTGCTTGGCGTCGTCGCCGGCGACCACGACGGTGCGCGGGCCGGCGGGAACGTCATGTCCTTTCGACGGGCTCGAGGACCGCTCCTTGAGCTTGTCGAAAGGAGCCTCCGACTCGAAGTCCCAGTCGGTGGGTTCGACCAGGGGCTCGTCGAGCTCCAGGTTGAGGTGCGCGGGACCGCCCGCGATCGCATTCACCCGGTCGACGAACGGGATGCCGGGGAAGATCTCGCGCTGGTCGGTCGTCTGGTTGGCACCGGTGCCGCGCAGGCGCGAGGGACGGTCGGCGGTCACTGCGAGCACCGGGACATTGGCGTGCTTGGCCTCGAGCATCGCCGGGTGCAGGTTGGCGACCGCGGTGCCGGACGTCGTGACGACGGGGACGAGGCGCCGCGATGCCTTCGCGAGACCGAGCGCGAGGAAGCCGGCCTCGCGCTCGTCGACGCGTACGTGGAGGCGGATCAGTCCCTGCTCGTCGGCTGCCGCAAGCGCCAGGGCCAGCGGGCCAGACCGGGATCCGGGTGCGAGCACGGCGTCGGTCACACGGTGGGCGAGCAGCACGCCGATCAGGTCACGGGCGGTGGACGTCGCACTCATGGGAGCACCGCGCGTACGGCCGACAGCCGCGCCTGCCAGCGGGCATCGGTCTCACCGTCGGCGGCCACCGAGTCGTACGCCGCGGGGTCGAGCACCTGCCGACCGACGGGGAGGTACCCGTCGACGGGCCTCAGCGGCTGGGCCACGACGTCACCGGCGAGGAGGGACGTGGTGGCGAGGCCACAGGCGTAGGGCAGCTCCGGCAGCGCGGCGGCGAGGGCGAGGCCCGCGGCGAGGCCGATCGACGTCTCGACGGCGCTGGACACGACGACCGGCAGGCCGATCTGCTCGGCGATCCGCAGGCACGCGTGGACCCCGCCGAGGGGTGCGACCTTGAGCACCGCGATGTCGGCGGCCTCGAGCTCGACGACGCGGAACGGGTCGTCGGCGCGGCGGATCGACTCGTCGGCGGCGATTGGCACGCCGACCTTGCGGCGTACTGTCGCGAGGTCCTCGACCGATGCGCAGGGCTGCTCGACGTACTCGAGCCCGTGGGCGGCGAGGTTGAGCGCCGCGATCGCGCTGGTCGCCGCGTCGACGGACCAGCCACCGTTGGCGTCGACGCGGATGCTGCCCCGCGGCCCGATCGCCTCGCGGACGGCTTCAACACGCTCGATGTCGTCGGCCAGGGTCTGGCCCTTCTCGGCGACCTTGACCTTGGCGGTCGCGCACCCGCTGCTGCGCACGATCGCCTGCGCCTGCTCGGGGCCGACGGCGGGCACGGTGCAGTTGACCGCCACCTGCATACGTACGGGAGTCGGCCAGTCACGCTCGGCCGAGTCGAGGGCGGCGGCGAGCCAGGGCGCGCTCTCGCGGGCGTCGTAGTCGAGGAACGGGCTGAACTCGGCCCAGCCCGCGGGACCCTCGACGAGCATTCCTTCGCGCCGGTCGATGCCACGGAACCGCGTGGGCATCTCGATGGCGTACGTACGGAACTGCACGAGTTGAACCCTAGCCTCGCCGCCGTACTGTCGAAGCATGAGCCGAATCGCCATCGTCGGAGGCCACGGCAAGATCGCCCGCCTCCTCATCCCGTTGCTCGTCGACGCCGGCCACCAGCCCGTGGCGCTCGTCCGCAACCCCGACTACTCCGCCGAGCTCGAGGGCCTGGGTGCCGAGGTCGGCATCCTCGACATCGAGCGGGACGGCGCCGACGCGTTCGCGGAGGCGTTCGCCGGCGCCGATGCCGTCGTGTTCGCAGCCGGCGGCGGTCCCGACGGCAACATCGAGCGCAAGCGGACGGTCGACCTCGGGGGCTCGCTCAAGTCGATCGAGGGAGCACGCGCGGCCGGTGTCAGCCGGTTCGTCCAGGTCTCGGCGATCGGCGTCGACCGGCCGGTCGGCGCGGACGCCGGCGACGTCTGGACGGCGTACGTCGAGGCCAAGCGGGACGCCGACGTCGCGCTGCGTGACAGTGACCTGGACTGGACGATCATCCGGCCCGGCGGCCTGACCGACGACGCGCCAACGGGGCACGTCGAGCTCGCCGAGACCGTCGAGCGCGGGCAGGTGCCCCGTGCGGACGTCGCGGCCGTGATCGTCGCGGCGCTCGACGAGCCGGCCACGATCAACCGCCAGTGGGAGCTCGTCAGCGGCGAGCACCCGATCGACGACGCCATCGCCGGGGCGGTGGCATAGGGGCTTGCTGCGTTCGGCGATGACCCAGGTCGAACCGTCCTGCGTCGGCGGTGACCCAGGTCGAACCGTCCTGCGTCGGCGGTGACCCAGGTCGAACCGTCCTGCGTCGGCGGTGACCTAGGTCGAACCTTCGGGCTCTGCGTTCGACCAGGCTCACCACCCCTCGCCCGGCGCGGTCAGCTCACCGCCCTGCGGCGCGCCTCAAGGCCTCACGGTCCAGCTTGCCACCGGGCAGCAGGGGGAGGGCGTCGAGCAGCACGACCTCGCGGGGCGCCCACGTACGCGGCAGCCCCGCCTCTTCGACGCGGTCGCGCAGCTCGTCGAGCCGCAGCCCGTCGAGGCACACGGCGTCGTCGGGCACGAGGAAGGCCACGACGCGCGAGCCCCACTCCTCGTCGGGCACGCCGAGGGCCACCGCATCGCGCACCCCTTCGTACGTCCGCAAGGCCGCCGTCACCGCTGGGAGCGGGATGTTGACCCCACCGCTGATCACGACGTCGTCGACCCGGCCGGTGATGCGCAGCCGGCCGTCGCCATCGATCGACCCGAGGTCGGCCGTCGAGAACCAGCCGTCGTGCAGCACCTCGGCGGTCGCCTCCGGATCGGCGTAGCCGTCGAACAGCACCGGACCGGCGAGCTGCACCTGCCCGGCGTCGTCGATCCGCACCTGCACGCCGTCGAGCGGCAGCCCGTCGTAGACGCAGCCACCGCAGGTCTCGGTCATGCCGTACGTGCGCACGACCTCGACCCCTGCGGAGCGGAGCGCCTCGAGCAGCTCCGGCGGCACGGCCGCACCACCGATCAGCAGCGCGTCAAGACTCGTGAGCACGTCGACCTCGCCGGACTCGACGAGCCGGTGCGCCTGGGTCGGCACGAGCGACGCGTAGCGACGGTCACCGGGGATCGCGGCGATCGCCTCGGCGAGCGACGCGTGCTCGTCGGCGTACGCGGGCTCGAGGCCGGCGACTGCCGAACGTACGAGGACCTGCAGGCCGCCGACGCCGGTCACCGGCATCGCCTGCAGCCAGCCCCCGGGTCCGCCGAGCCGGTCGAGGCTCGCGTGCGCCGAGGCCAGCACGGCGCGGTGGGACAGCACGACGTCCTTGGGCTCCCCGGTGCTGCCGGACGTACGGATGACGAGCGGGTCGCCACCCTCGCTCACCCACTGCTTCAGCAGTGCGTACACCTCACGCGGCGTCCCGGCCACGGGACGCAAGCCGGTCACTCGGGCTCCCCCGGCTCGGCCGGCGCGTCGAGCGGCCGCTTGAAGTACATCCAGGGGAACCACAGCGCACCGATGCGCTCCCAGCCCTTGGCCTCGAGGTCCTTGGCCTTGCGGCTGCCGATCACGGCCCGCTTGTGCTCCCACTGCACCGGCGACTTCTCGACGTCGTGGAACAGCGGCCCGTAACCGGTCGAGTGCCACCCGTGCCGGCCCCACGCGTTGAGCACGTCGATCTCGTTGAACGCGGTGAGGCCCACGAGCTGCCGCTGCTCTGCCGTGCCGGGAATGGGCTCCGGTCGATGCCCGCCGAAACGCTGCTGGGCGGCCTGGCGGCTCATCCCGAGCGCCGAGCCGATCGCCTCCCAGCTCCAGCCCGCGGCGCGCGCCGACGTCACGGCCGAACGCAGCAGGCGGCCGGCTTCCTCGTGCGCACGGTGCGTGAGCACGACAAGATCGAGGTGCGCCTGCGGCTCGCTCTCGAGGCGACGCTCGATCGTCGGGTCGAGCCGGGCGATGGCACGACCGATCAGGTCCGAGAAGTCCGCGTCGTTGATCGCCATGCTGTCAACGCTAGCTTGACGCCCAAGGCGCGTCAACTCGAAGTTGACAGCGAGGCAGGTGGCAGACTGATCGATCGTGACCACCCCTTCGCTCTCACCCGCCCAGCTCTGGGTCGCCGGCGCCAGGCCCCGCACCCTGCCGGCCGCCATCGCGCCGGTCCTGGCCGGCACCGGCGCCGCCGCGTTCGCCGAGTCGTTCGTCTGGTGGAAGGCGCTGCTCGCGCTCGGGGTGTCGCTCTCGCTGCAGATCGGCGTCAACTACGCCAACGACTACTCCGACGGCATCAAGGGCACCGACAACGACCGCGTGGGTCCCCTGCGGCTCGTCGGGTCCGGCCTGGTGCCGGCGGCGTCGGTCAAGCGCGCCGCCCTGCTGTTCCTGGCGCTCGGCGCCGCGTTCGGCTTCGCCCTGGCCGCGACCTCGAGCTGGTGGCTCCTGCTCGTGGGCGTCGCGGCGATCGGCGCGGCCTGGACCTACACCGGAGGGCCCACACCGTACGGCTATCGCGCGCTCGGCGAGGTCAGCGTGTTCGTGTTCTTCGGCCTCGTCGCGGTGCTCGGCACGGCGTACGTCCAGACCGAGGAGATCACCGGGCTCGCGGTCGCCTGCTCGATCGGCGTCGGAGCGCTCGCCTGCGCGATCCTCGTGGCCAACAACCTGCGCGACATCCCGACCGACTCGGTCACCGGCAAGAAGACCCTGGCGGTCGTGCTGGGCGACACGTGGACCCGGCGGTTCTACTCGTTCCTCCTGCTCGTCGCGGTGGCGTCGCTCATCTGGGCGTCGGTGTTCACGCTCTGGGCGCTGCTCGGCCTCGCGATGACGCCGCTGGCCGTACGCGCTCGCCAAACCGTCGCGTCCGGCGCCAAGGGCATGGCCCTCATCCCCGTGCTGCGCGACACCGGCCTCGCCGAGCTCGTGTACGCCGTCGGGCTCGCACTCGGGCTGTTCATCGGGGCCTGACGTGCTGCGCGTCGCGGTGCTCGCCGACACCCACGCTCCGCGCTTCTGGAAGTCGATGCCGCCGGCCGTCGCCGAGCAGCTCACCGACGTCGACGTCATCCTGCACGCCGGCGACGTCTGCGTGCCGAGCGTGCTCGACGAGCTCAGCGCGTACGCCCCGGTGCACGTCGTGCTCGGCAACAACGACGGGCCCGACGTCGCCGCGTGGGGCGCACCGGAGACCTTGGAGCTCGACCTCGACGGGCTCCACGTCGCCATGATCCACATCAGCGGCGACAAGGTCGGGCGGGCCGCTCGTATGCGTGGCCGGTTCCCCGACGCGGACCTCGTCGTGTTCGGCCACTCGCACATCCCGTGGGACACCGAGCAGGACGGTCAGCGGCTGTTCAACCCCGGCTCGCCGACGGACAAGCGCCGGCAGCCACGAGGCACGATGGGCCGGCTCGTGGTCGACGCCGGCGTGCTGGTGTCGGCCGAGATCATTCCACTGAGCTAGCGCCGAAGGCTCTGACACCGGTTCCTAGGGAGGCCGTCCACGGCCGACCGGTGGGGGTCCCCCCGCGAGCTCTGCGAGCAGGGGGAGGGAGCGCAGCGACCGAAGGACGGTCACACCGTAGGCAGGATGCCCGTCTTGTCGAACTCGGCGAGGGCCGCGGCGTACGGGACGATGTCGAGTCCGTGCGAGGCCAGCCACCCGTCGTCGTAGTAGGTGTGGCCGTAGCGTTCACCGCCGTCACACAGCAACGTCACGACGCTGCCGGTCTCGCCGGCGGCGCGCATCTCGCCGATGAGCTGCAGCGTCGCCCAGATGTTGGTGCCGGTCGACCCGCCGACGCGTCGGCCCAGGATGCCGGAGAGCCAGCGCATCGCGGCTATCGATGCGGCATCCGGGACGTGGACCATGTCGTCGATGACACCGCCGACGAACGACTTCTCGACCCGCATGCGGCCGATGCCCTCGATCCGCGAGGGCTGGTCCGTCGTGACGTCGGAACGGTCGGCCTCCCAGCCGCCGTAGAACGCCGAGTTCTCGGGGTCGGCGACGACGACACGGGTGTCGTGGCGGCGATAGCGGACGAACCGGCCGATCGTGGCCGACGTGCCGCCGGTGCCCGCACCCACGACGATGAGACTCGGGCACGGGTGCGGCTCCGCGGCCAGCTGCTCGAAGATCGACTCGGCGATGTTGTTGTTGCCTCGCCAGTCCGTCGCCCGCTCCGCGAACGTGAACTGGTCCATGAAGTGCCCGCCGCACCCGCTCGCCAGCTCCTGGGCGACGTCGTAGATCGTGCCCGGGTCGTCGACGAGGTGGCACTGTCCGCCGTAGAACTCGATGAGGTCGATCTTCTCGGGACTCGTGGTGGCCGGCATGACCGCGACGAACGGCAGGCCGATCAGGCGCGCGAAGTAGGCCTCGCTGACCGCGGTCGACCCGCTCGACGCCTCGATGACGGTCGTGTCCGGCTTGAGCCAGCCGTTGCACAGGGCGTACAGGAACAGCGATCGGGCCAGCCGGTGCTTGAGGCTGCCGGTGGGGTGGATCGACTCGTCCTTGAGGTAGAGGTCGATGCCCGGGACCGGGATCGGCAGGACGTGCAGGTGGGTGTCGGCGCTGCGATTGGCGTCGGCGTCGACCCGGCGGATGGCCTCCGCGATCCAGGCGCGGCTCTCAGTCGACGTCTTCGGCATGGCGCGACTCCTCGATGCGGCGCGTCATGCGCTCGGCTCGCTCCTGGACGTTCTGGGCGAGCTTGTCGCGCAGCCCCGCGAGCACGAAGATCGAGATCACCGAGGACAGCACGAGCGAGATCAGCAGGACCAGGAGCGACGTGAGGTTGCCCCACTCGACCCAGATCGACGCGATCAGCCAGACCACCCCGAACGTCGCCCCGAACACGGCGAGGCGGGCGAGCGTGTAGGTCCAGAAAGCCTTCATGACCGCAGCCTAATCGCTCCCGGAGTCATGGCGGGAGGCGGTTGCACCGTCCCCGGTACGGTTGAGGCATGGGCAAGTTCGTGCTGATCGTCATCGGTCTGGCCCTGTTCGTCTACGCCCTGTTCGACCTGGTCGCGACGCCGCGTGAGCGCGTCCGCTACCTGCCCAAGCCGTTGTGGTTCGTCGTCGTGCTGGTCGTCGGCATCGGCCCGCTCCTGTGGCTGCTGATCGGCCGTGAGCGCGCGCTGCCGGGCGGTGGTCGTACGCGTCCGCCGCACCCGCCGAGCCCCGGCCCCCTCGGTCCCGACGACGACCCGGACTACCTCCGCGGCCTCTAGCCCGACCGCCAACTTTTGAAGCGTTGCGCAGGTTCCGACGCCGATTTGGCTGCGTAACGCTTCAAAAGTTGGCGCGTCCACAGGAAGTCCGGTGTGCGGGCGGCGCACACAGGTTCCGATTCGTCGTCAAGATCCTTTCGGCGCCCCCTGCATCGTCTGAGGATGCCCCTCATCCGCGACCTTCCGGCCGACCTGCAGGACGTCCCCTTCACCACGGCCACCGCCAGGAAGCGCGGCATCGGACGCGGGTGCTCGCCGGCAAACGGTGTCGCCAGCTGTTCCGGGGTGTCTGGGTCTCGGCGGACGTCGAGCTGACCTTCAGGCTCCTGCTCCATGCCGCCCGCCTGGCTCTGCCCCGCGACGCCGTCGTGAGCCACACCAGCGCCATGCGGCTGTACGGCCTCGAACCCCGCACCGGCCGGCACCCGCACCTCGAGTTCTCGACGACCCGCACGACGGTGACACGCCATGTGGGCATCGTGCTGCACCGCCGCCAACGCCGGATCTCGACTGTTGAGCTGGAGGGGCTTCCCGTGACCGGCCCCGAGCGCACTTTCGTCGACTGCGCGGGCCGGCTGACCTTCGTCGAGCTCGTCCAGCTCGGCGACTGGCTGATCCACACGGGGAGGACGACGTTCGACGCCCTCACCGCATACGCCCTCGATCGCCACCTGCACGGTGTGCGACGAGCGCGCAGGGCGGTCACGTACGTACGGGAGAACGTCGAATCGCCGATGGAGACCGTCATCCGACTGCTGCTCGTCTTTGCCCGACTGCCCGAGCCCAGGTGCAACGTCGTGCTCCTCGACGACGATGGACGCTTCCTGGGGAGAGGAGACCTGGTCCTCGATCGGTGGAAGGTGCTCATCGAGTACGACGGATGGCACCACGAACGATCGTCCGCACAGCGGCAGCAGGATATCCGGCGGCGAGAACGCATCGAGGCCGCGGGTTGGGTCGTCATCGTCATCACGTCGACAGACCTGAAGCGTCCTCAGGAGATTGCGTGGCGGGTGCACCGGGCGCTGAAGGCGCGGGGGTACACGGGACGCCCTCCGAGCATGAGCATCATGTGGCACCGCTGGTTCGCCTGACTCGACGACAACTTTTGAAGCGTTGCGCGCCTTCCCGTCGTCAGGAACCTGCGTAACGCTTCAAAAGTTGGCCGCCGGTCAGTCGTCCCAGCGGAAGACGCGGCTCGCCACGGCGGAGACGACGACGGCGAAGCCCAGGAGGATGACGATCGGCAGCACCGCCGACGACGGGCCCTCGCCGCGGACCATCGTGTCGAGCATGCCCTCGTTCAGGTGCTTGAGCGGCAGCACCTCGCTGACAGCCGTGACCCAGCCCGGTGCACCGTCGAGCGGGAAGAACGACCCCGACAGGAACGCCATCGGCAGCACCACGAAGTTGGCGATGCCGACCGCTGCCTCCTCGCTCTTGGCCACCGCACCGGCCAGCAGCCCGATCGCCATGAACGACAGCGTGCCAGCCGTGAGCAGCGGGACGATCATGGGCCACGAGCCGGTCAGCTGCAGGCCGAAGAGCGCCACGCCGACACCGATGAAGATCGCCGCCTGGACGGCCGCGATCGCGACGCTGACGGCGATCCGGGCGAGGACGACGGCCCAGGTGGGGACGGGGGCGAGGCGCAGGCGCCGCAGCAGCCCGTTCTTGCGCCAGACGACGAGGTTGGTGGCCGCACCGAACGTCGCACCGGAGGCGATCGCCCAGCCCATCAGCCCCGGCGTGAAGAACTGGATCGTCGACAGCGAGTCGTCCTCGACCCGGTCGCCCTTGAGCACGTACTTCGGCTGCTGGCCGGTGACGGCGATGTTGGCCGACTGCACGATGCCCTGGAACGTGCCCTGGACCGTCGCCGCCTTGACCTGGTCCGCCTGCGAGAAACGTACGACGAGGGTGTCGCCGCGCTGCGTGATCATGGCGTCGGCGTCGCCCTTGCGGACCTTGTGGATCGCCGCCTTCTCGTCGGTCGTGCGATGGATGTCGAGGCTCTCCTTGAGGTAGGCCCGGACCTCCTTGGGCGCGTCGTCGAGCACCGAGACCTTGCCGACCTGCTCGACGTCGATCTTCGAGCCGCCGGAGCCACCGAGCAGGCCACCGAAGAGCGCCAGGAACATCAGCGGGAAGATCACCGCGAAGAAGACCGCCATCTTGTCGCGGAAGAACCCCTTGAGCATCGCGACCGCGAGGCTCTTGAACGCTGTCGTACGGGGTGACGTCATGCTCGGTACTCCCGGCCGGTGAGGTCGAGGAACACGTCCTCGAGCGAGGCGCCCTTGACGCTCAGCCCGTCCAGCGCGTCACGGTGCGCGAGCTCGGTGAGGATCCGGGCGGGGTCGCGGGTCGTGATCGTCAGTCCCGACTCCTCGTCGGCCACGTCGTCGGAGCCGGCCATGGCCCGTGCTGCGTCGGCATCGAGCGTGCCCGGCGCGACACTGATGCGTACGGGAGCGTCGAGGCCGCGGACCAGGGCGGCAGGAGTGTCGAGCTCGAGGATCTTGCCGGCGTCCATGATCGCGACGCGGTCGCACAACGCCTCGGCCTCGTCCATGTAGTGCGTCGTCAGGATCACGGTGCGGCCGGAGTCGTTGATGCTGCGCAGCACGTCCCACAGGTTGCGGCGGGCCTGTGGGTCGAGCGCCGCGGTCGGCTCGTCGAGGAACACGACGTCGGGGTCGTGGATCAGCGCGCAGGCGATCGACAGCCTCTGCTTCTGCCCACCGGAGAGGTCCTCGGTGCGGTCGTCGGCCTTGTCGACCAGGCCGACCTGCTCGAGCATCTCGTCGGTACGCCCGGCGGCGACGCCGTAGAGCGCACCGAACGTGTCGAGCTGCTCGCGGGCCGTGAGCCGTTCGAAGAACGACGACGCCTGGAGCTGCACGCCCATGCGGCGTTGCAGCTCGGGCTCGCGCCTCGAGGGGACGTGGTCGTCGATGCGGACCGTGCCGGACTGCGGCTTGCGCAGCCCCTCGACCATCTCGAGCGTCGTGGTCTTGCCGGCACCGTTGGGTCCGAGCAGCCCGAAGAACTCCCCCGACGCCACCGTGAAGCTGACACCGTCGACCGCCCGCACGTCGCCGTACGTCATGACGAGGCCCTCGGCCGTGATCTCCGCGCCCATGGCCAAAGACCTTACTGGGCCATGGGCCGAGCGAGCGCAGCGAGCGAAGGCAGGCGCCTGCGCGAAGCGCAGCCCCGGTGAGGTACGAACCGCGGAAGCGGCGAGGAACGAGCCGCGCGCCCTATTTGGCGTACGAGTGCATCCCGGAGACGAACAGGTTGATGCCGACGAAGTTGAACACGAATGTCGCGAAGCCGATGAGCGCGATGATCGCTGCGGCCTTGCCCTTCCACCCGGCGGTCGCCCGCGCGTGGAGGTAGCCGGCGTAGACGACCCAGGTGATGAACGCCCAGACCTCCTTGGGGTCCCAGCCCCAGTAGCGGCCCCACGCGTACTGCGCCCAGATCGGCCCGGCGATCAGCGCGGCGAACGTCCAGATCGGGAACGCGAACGCGTGCACGCGGTAGGCGACCTGGTCGATCTTGGCCGACGGCGGGATGCGCCACAGGAAGCCGACGCGCTCCTCCTCGGGGGTCGTACGCTCGGCGCGCGCCTTGACGAGGTAGAGCACCGACGCGGCGGCACCGACGAGGAACGCCGAGCCGGAGATCATGGCGCCGAGGACGTGGATCACGAGCCAGTAGGAGTGCAGCGCCGGCACGAGCGGTCCGGGCGGCACGAACACGAGCGCCGACAGGCCGAGCACGACGGTGCCGAAGCCCGTGATGATCGGGCCGACCCAGTCGATCGCCCACATGCGGACCAGCACGATGTACGCCGTGAGGGCCATCAGGGTCGCGGCGCAGCCGAACTCGTACATGTTGCCCCACGGCACGCGCTGGGCCGAGAGCCCGCGGGCGATGACGCCGGCCAGCAGGACCAGCCAGGCCAGGCCCGTGAGGGAGAAGCCGATGCCGCCGGCAACGTCGCTGCGCTCGGAGGCGGTGTCCTCGGCCGATGGCGGCGCACCCTCGGCGGCGCCGGCGGTCACCAGCGCGCGGTCGGGGGCGATGCGCCGGGCGAAGCCCCACTGGGCGACGTACGCGACGAAGGCGAGGGCGAGGATGCCGGTGGCCGACGCGACGGCGTAGTTGGAGAACTGCTCGTACTGCGCAGCGGTCATGTCTTCTCCTCTGTCTCTCCAAGCAGTTCGCGGAACCGCTCGAGGAAGGCGTCCAGGTCGGCCGGCAGGTCGTCACGGGGGACGCGGTCCAGCACGGCGACATCCACCACGGTACGTGAACCGTCGCGGCGCGCC
Source organism: Aeromicrobium sp. Root236 (assembly GCF_001428805.1). Lineage (NCBI taxonomy): Bacteria > Bacillati > Actinomycetota > Actinomycetes > Propionibacteriales > Nocardioidaceae > Aeromicrobium > Aeromicrobium sp. Root236. The sequence goes on from NZ_LMIS01000001.1 coordinate 1,834,308, forward strand.
CTGATCCAGGTCCTGCGCGGCTTGATCGTCAGGGACGTGACGAGTCCCAGGAGCCCGGCGACGATGCCGATCAACGGCACCTGCACGCCCGGCGACGAGCTGATCTGGAACCGGGCGAACTGCCTGAGGTCGACGAACTCGATGGTCCCGCCGTTGGGCAGCTTCTGCGACTGGCCCTCCTGGAGGCTGACGCGGAAGCCCTTGTCGCCGTTCATGTACTGCTTCATCTTCGACTTGTCGAGGATGTAGACGGACTGCGGCGTCCCCTTGTCGAGGCCGAGGTCGCCGTGCCAGACGAACAGGCCGAGCAACGGGTTGGCCGCGGCCGGATAGACCGAGATCGACGCGCCGTTGGCACCGGTGGCGGCGGTCGGCAGGAAGAAGCCCTGGAAGCCGAGCTGCTCGGGCTCGGCATCGGGCACCTTGACGACACCGGTCGACGTGTAGGACGGGTCGTTGGGCAGGAACGGCACGGCCTCGTTGAAGACGACGTCGCCGTTGGCGTCGGTGATCTTGATGACCGGCGCGTAGCCCTGACCCACCAGGAACACCGAGGTGCTGCCGATCTCCAGCGGGTGGTTGACGGTGATGTCGAACGTACGTTGGGCAGCTCCGGGCTTCGACGTGTAGGTGCCCTGCGCGCGGAACAGCCGGGGGGCGCCGGCCTGCTGGCTGCCCAGCGGCTGGAACTTGGCGGTGAAGTTGTCGAGCTTGAGCGAGAACGGCGGCAGCTGGTCGGCCTTGAACAGCGACCCGGAGCCGAACTCGTCGTACTGCGTCAGGGAGTTGGCGAAGCCTTGGCCCTCGGTGACGATCGCCGAGCCGCGGTAGCCGAACAGCGTGCCCACGGCGACGCCGACCAGGACCACGACGACGCTGATGTGGAACACCAGGTTGCCGGCCTCGCGCAGGAAGCCACGCTCCGCGCTGAGCTCGCCGTCGACGACGTCGACCCGCGCCCGGCCGAGCGCGCGGCGACCGCCGATGAGCACCTCGTCGACCGGCGCCGACGTCTCGAACGACGCCGAGGCCGGCAACCGCGAGAAGTTCCGCGGCGCCTTGGGCGGCCGCGCCCGCAGGGCACGGAAGTAGACGAACGACCTCGGGACGATGCAGCCGATCAGCGACACCATCAGGAGCAGGTAGACCGCACTGAACCACGGCGACGTGTAGACGTTGAAGAATCCCAGCTTGTCGAGCGTCGGCGCACTCTTGGGGTGCTCGAGGAAGTACGCCTCGACAGCCCGCGCATCGACCCCGCGCTGCGGCACGAGCGAGCCCGGCACGGCGGCGATCGCCAGCAGGAGCAGGAGGAACAGCGCCGTACGCATCGACGTCAGCTGGCGCCAGAACCACCGGGTGAGCTCCCGGCGGCCGAGGGCGGGTACCGCGTTGCTGCTCATACCGCGCCCTCCAAGAAGAGCCCACGATACGGAGGCCGCGGCATGAGTGCTGCCACATGATTCACTCGCTGGCGCTCGCTCATACCGGCGCCTCGAATCCGGTGATCCAGGTCTGCATCTCGCCGACCAGGTCGTCCCAGCGACCGGTCACGAGCATGAGCCCCACCGCGATGAGCAGCGCGCCGCCGGCGATCGAGACAGCGCGCTGGTGCCGCTTGAACCACGAGACCGTACGCATGAACTTGCCGAAGCCGAGCGCCGCGAGCACGAACGGGATGCCGAGGCCGAGGCAGTAGACGAGGGCGAGGAACGCACCACGAGCCGCAGACGCGTCATCGTCCGCGAACGACAGGCTCAGCACCGCCGTCAGGGTCGGGCCGATGCACGGCGTCCAGCCGAGGCCGAAGAACACCCCGAGCAGCGGCGCGATCGCGAGACCGACGGTCGGCACGGCGTGCACGCGGGCCTCGCGCTGCATGAACGGGACGAGGCCGATGAAGGCGAGCCCCATGACGATGACCAGGATCCCGGTGACGATCGACAGGGTGTGCTGGTGCTCCTGGAGCCGCAGGCCGACGTTGCCGAACAGGGCACCGCCGAGCACGAACACGGCGCTGAAGCCGAGCACGAACAGCAGCGCCCCGGCCAGCAGCCGGCCGCGCCGCGCGGTCTCGAGATCCTGCGCCGCGACGCCCGAGACGTACGAGAGGTAGCCCGGCAGCAGCGGCAGCACGCACGGGGAGAAGAACGACACCAGGCCGGCGAGCATGGCGACCGGTGCGGCGAGGAGGAGGTTGCCCGAGAGTGCCGTGTCGCGGAACCAGTCCGTCACGACGTGCTCTTCTGGACGTCGTCGATGACTCCGGCCAGGGTCGAGGCGCTCAGCTTGTCGTCCATGATCCGCGCCGCGACGCGGCCCTTGGAGTCGATGACCCACGTCGTCGGGATCGCCTGGGTCGGCAGGGTCTTGACGAACTCGAGCTCGAGGCTGCCGCCCTCGTCGGCGAAGCTCGGGTAGGTGATGCCCTTCTTGCGGTTGAACGCGATCGCCGAGGACGTGTCGGGCGTACGGGTGAGCATGCCGATGAACTGCACGTCCTTGTCGGCGTACTGCTCCGAGACCTCCTTGAGCGCCGGCGCCTCGGCCCGGCACGGCGCGCACCAGGGACCCCAGAGGTTGACCACGAGGGTCTTGCCCGCGAAGTCGGCGGTCGACAGCGGCTTGCCGTCGAGGCCGTCGCCCTCGAGCTTCGGCGCCGGCTTGCGGTCCTTGACCGGGACGATCGTGACGAACTTGCCGTTGGCGCCGACGTATCCGTCGGTGTTGCGGTCCCGGCCCCCACCGGTGCAGGCGGCGAGCAGGACCAGGGCCCCGACCGCCACCATGACGCGAAGCGTGCGCTTGGTGAGGTGCACGTTAGGCGCCGCCGGCGAACTTGTTGCGCAACGCCTCGGGGATGAGGTCGCCCGCGGGCTCGCTATAGGTGAACCCCACGAAGTCGTCACCATCGAACGTGAGGCTCGTCAAGCTGGCGAGCGAGCACTGGCGCTTGCGGGGGTCGTGGATGAAGCTCTTCTGCTCGTACGCCCGGCGTGCGATCCACACCGGCAGCTGGTGCGAGACGATGACCGCCTCGTGGCCGCGGGCTGCTTCGCGCGCGTCGGCGACCGCGAGCTTCATCCGCGCCGCGATCTCCTTGTAGGGCTCACCCCACGAGGGGCGGAACGGGTTGCGCAGCATCCACCAGTTCTGCGGCCGCTTGAGGGCGCCGTCGCCCACACCGAACGTCTTGCCCTCGAACAGGTTGGCCGCCTCGATGACCCGGTCGTCCGTGTGGATCGGCACCTCGAGGAGCTTCGAGAGCGGCTCGGCGGTCTGCTGCGCGCGTTCGAGCGGCGAGGCCACCATGTGCACGATCTCGTTCTTCGACAGGTGGTCGGCGACCCTCTCGGCCATCTTGTGGCCCAGCTCCGACAGGTAGTACTCCGGCAGCCGGCCGTAGAGCACGCCGTTGGGGTTCTCGACCTCTCCGTGCCGCATCAGGTGCACGATCGTACGTTCGGACATCAGGTTTCCTCAGCTCTCGGGGGTGGCCTGCGCAGCAGCACGAGCGGCGGCGGGAAGTGCCTCGGCAATTCTAGAGAGTGCCTCCGAGTCGTGGGCCGCCGAGACGAACCAGCACTCGTAGGCGCTCGGTGGGAGGTAGACGCCGGCGTCGAGCATGGCGTGGAAGAACGGGCGGTAGCGCCACGCCTCCTGGGCCTGCGCGCCGGCGAAGTCGGTGACCGGCTTGTCGGCGCCCCAGAAGACGCTGAACATGTTGCCGGCGCTCTGCAGGGCGTACGTCACGCCGGCGGCGTCGAGCGCCTCGGCGACAAGCCCCTGCAGCTGTGCCGACGCGTCGTCGAGCCGGGCGTACGCCTCGGCGTCCGCGAGCCGCAGCGTGGTGAGGCCCGCGGTCGTGGCGATGGGATTGCCCGACAGCGTGCCGGCCTGGTAGACGGGGCCGACCGGTGCGAGCTGCTCCATGACGTCGCGACGACCACCGAACGCCGCTGCCGGGAAGCCGCCACCCATGACCTTGCCGAACGTCAGCAGGTCGGGTCGCCAGCCTTCGGGCTCGCCGTCGAGTCCCCAGTGGCCGGACCGGGTGACCCGGAATCCGGTCATGACCTCGTCGCTGATGAACAGGGCACCGTTCTGCGCACAGGTCTCGGCCAGGAAGCCGTTGAAGCCCGGCTCCGGCGGCACGACGCCCATGTTGCCGGCGGCGGCCTCGGTGATCAGGCACGCGATCTGGTCGCCGTACTCCGCGAACGCGGCCTCGACGGCGGCCCGGTCGTTGTAGGGCAGCACGATCGTGTCGGCCGTGACGTGCGCCGGCACGCCAGGGGTCTCGGGCAGGCCGAGCGTGACGACGCCGGAGCCGGCCTCGGCGAGCAGGGCGTCGACGTGACCGTGGTAGCAACCGGCGAACTTCACGATCTTGTCGCGGCCGGTGAATCCCCTCGCGAGGCGGATCGCCGACATCGTCGCCTCGGTGCCCGACGACACGAGCCGCACCGAGTCGACCGGCGTACGCCCGACGATCTCTTCGGCCAGCAGCACCTCGGGCTCGCTCGGCGTGCCGAACGACGTGCCGCGACCCACCGCGTCGGCGACGGCGGCCAGCACCTCGGGGTGGGCGTGGCCCAGCAGCATGGGTCCCCACGAGCCGACCAGGTCGACGTAGCGGTTGCCGTCGACGTCGGTCAGCCAGGCGCCGGATCCGGATCGCATGAAGATCGGTGTGCCGCCGACAGCCCGGAACGCACGCACCGGTGAGTTGACGCCACCGGGCGACACCTGCCGGGCGCGGTCGAACAGGCCTTGCGAAGCGGGGTTTGACGTCACGCCTTCCATTGTCCTCAATGGGATTTCCGGCCGGTCGGCGGAGTCGCCTGACCGTAACCAAGAGGCCGTCGGAGTCGTTGTGATCGTGGTAACTGCTTTGCGGCGCGTCCTGCGTGGCAGTAACATCGGTTTACGCTATGTCGCACCTGTCGCGACAGCATGGAGGGCACGTACTTATGGGAGCTCGCAAGCTCACGCGTTGGCAGAAGGCCAGCGTCCTGGTTCCGATGACTGTTCTGGTCGGAGCCTATGGCGCCGTGCTGTCCAACGCGGACCTCGCGACCGCCTCGGGTGACAGCACCGCATCCGACATCCCGGCCGTGCCCGCGACCGCCTTCGAGGATCCGGCCAGCGTCCAGCCGACGCCCGCCGGCATCGACCAGAAGGCCGGCCTCGCCGGCACCGTGTCGACGCTCTCGACCAACGGCATCCCGTCCTCCGCGCTCTACGCCTACCACCGTGCCGAGACCCTGCTGGCCCAGGCCGACAAGTCCTGCAAGCTGCCGTGGAACCTCGTCGCCGCCATCGGCCGCGTCGAGTCCAACCACGGCCGCACCGGCGGCAACGCCCTCAACGCCGACGGCGTCGCGACACCCGGCATCTACGGCGTCGCCCTCGATGGCCGCGACGGACGCGCCAAGATCTCCGACACCGACAGCGGTGCGCTCGACAACGACCCGGTCTACGACCGCGCGGTCGGGCCGATGCAGTTCATCCCCGGCACCTGGAAGTCCGTCGCTGTCGACTCCGACAACGACGGCAAGAAGAACCCGCAGGACATCGATGATGCAGCCACCTCGGCCGGCATCTACCTGTGCGCCGGTTCCGACGACCTCGCGACGCCTTCGGGCGCTGCTGCGGCGGTCAGGCGCTACAACCACTCCGACTCCTACGTCGACCTGGTCCTGGCCATCTCCGCTCGCTACGCCCAGGGTGACTTCACGCAGTCGCCCGACGGCTACACCACGGCACCGGTCCTGACCTCCGCGGCCAACGACCAGACGCTCAGCTCCGAGGATCGCAAGAAGGCGCGCGCCGCCGAGGCCAAGGCCAACCGGCCCAAGCCCGGTTCCGGCAGCAACGGCGGCTCCACGGGCGGCGGCACCGGCACTCCTGGTGGCGGCACCGGCAACCCCGGTGGCACTCCTGGCGGCGGCACGGGCGGCGGTGGCACTACGTCCGGCGGCGTCACCGGCCTGGTCGACGGCCTCGTCACCGACCTCACCGGCGGCGGCTCGGGCAGCACCGGTGGCAGCACCGACAGTGGATCGGCCACGCTGACGTGGGCCGAGGCCAAGGTCAAGTGCCTCGCCGACGGCATCACGCTGCTCCAGGTCGACAAGCTGCTCAGCTGCATCACCTCGCTGCTCAGCTGATCAAGACCAACACAGAAGGGGCCCTCCATCGGAGGGCCCCTTCTGCATGCTCAGGTGGTCAGTCGCGGACGGTCATGGACCGCTCGGCCCTCCGCATCGCGATGAGCACCGCCAACCGGCGCCTCGCCAGCAGCCGCCGGCGGCGGGCCGCGGACCTCAGGCCAGTCGTACCTTCACTACGCACGGCGGATCAGCTCGGCCCTGATCCGCGGAGCGCAGGCGGCGACGGTGACGCCCGCGATGCCGATCGCGGCCACGAAGCTCACGGCGCCGAGCCACAGGACCGAGCCCCAAGGAGCCGCGTCGTAGGAATCGCCGAGCACCAGGAGCGCCGCACCTACCGCGGTGCCTGCTCCGACGGCCAGCGCGACGCCGACAAGGAGCGGCAGCCCGGCCTCCCACCACTGCGCGGCCCGGATCACCCGACGGGGCGTACCGGCCAGCTGGAGGCTGACCATCTCTGCGCGACGAGCGACCGACCGGTCGACCGTGGCGATGGCGAAGCCCAGCAGCCCGATCGCCAGGACCACGGCAGCCACGCCCCACACGAGTGCGCGAAGACCGGCGACGAAGTTGAGTGTCGCGTAGAACTCGGAGCTCTGATCCGCGTAGGACTCTGCTCGGGGGTCGATGACGTGCAGGGCGGCGCGGACCTGCGACGCGCTCAGCTTGTTCGGATCGACCTGGACCACCGTGCCGAACTGCGTGTTCTCCCGCTCGGCGTCCGCAAGCGCCTTCATGCCCGGCGTGCCGATCGGGATGAACACCTCGGCGTTCATGGCGCTGACGACGGAATAGGGCGACGCCTTCGAGGTGATGATCGCGTCGGAGGAGGGCACCGGCGTACGTTCGGTCGGCCCCGCCTGGTCCTCGGGTCCGGGCCCGTACCACTGGATGGATCGACCCAGCGTGTTGTCAGCATTGGCGGCGGCGAGCCAGGCGACGCGGTCGTCTCGGCACCCGGTCGCGTCCGGGATCGCGGCCTTGAGGTCACGGCAGGTGCCGACGAAGCCCTCGAGACAGGGACTGCCCCCGTCGCCGGTGCATTTGGTGTGCACTCCTCTGTCGACGTACGCACCGACCACGCCATCGAGCGAGGAGAAGGCGACGGCGAGATCGTCGCGCGTCGCACCGTAGGCCTCCACGTCATAGCGGAGCGGGCCTTGATGGATCGCCCGATCGGCGTCACGGTATTGCGTGGTGTCCTCCCACGACCCGACGATCATGCGACCGCCGGCGACGACGAACAGGCCGATCAGCAGGCCGGCCACGATGCGGGAGACTCCGGCCGGCTGGGTCTGGAGCCGGCGTCCGGCGATCCGCAAGGACGGCCGACCCTGGACCCGGACCAGGATGTCCGCGATGAGCCGGGTGAAGACCGGCACCACGAGCACCAAGCCAAGCGCGCAGAGGACACCGCCGGCAATGAACAGGTCGGTCCACCGACGGGCGACCTCACCACCCGAGCCCGAACCATGGACGGTGCTCACGACGACCGCGAGGAAACCGGCCACGAGGAGGGCGGCCCGCCAGGGACTCGGCTTCTTCGCGGCCGAGAGGGCGATGGCCCTGCTCCCAGGATGCGCGGTCGCATGCGCGCCGGGTATCAGAGCGACGACCACGGCGACCAAGGGAAGTCCGATCATCACGAGCGCCGCGGCGAGGGGCCATGGCGCGAACGCGGACGACGACCAGTCCCGCCCGCCGACTCGCAGGCCGTGGATGGCCGGGCGGGTGATCCAGAACGCCACCAACCCGAGCAGGCACCCGACGAACCCACCGGCACCCGCCTCGACCGCCGCGACCAGTCGGGTGCGTGACCGCGAGAGTCCGAGCGTCCGCAGTCCGGCCAGTCGGCGATCGCGCAGCACGGCCGAGAGCCGGCCGGCCGTGGCGACCAGGACGACGACTGGCACACCGACTGTCGCCACGACGGCGAGGATCAGACGTTCGCTGTCGGCGTCTCGATAGCTGAGGTTCTCGAGCTCGGCCCGGATGATCGCGAGCATGGTCAACACGACCCAGGACCCGATGAGCTGGGCCATGACGTTGGCCGCGCCCCGCACGCGACCGCCTGCACCGCCACCGCGGGCGAGCCGCAGGCCGAGCCGGATGTCGGCGATCACGAAGTGCTCTCGAGGGCACCGTCACGCAGCACGACGACCCTGTCGGCGTGGGCTGCGATCCGGTGGTCATGGGTCACCAGCAGGACACTCGCCCCGTGTTGCCGCGACGCGCTCAACAAGAGCTCGAGGACCTGCTCCCCCGCGAGGGTGTCGAGTGCGCCGGTCGGCTCGTCGGCGAACACGATCGAGGGCGCATGCACCAGAGCGCGGGCGACCGCAGCGCGTTGGGCCTCGCCGCCGGAGACCTCTCCCGTACGCCGGTTGCCGGCATGACCCAGCCCGACGGACGCGAGCATCTCCTCGGCCCTCGCGAACGCCTCGCGATGAGCCGTGCCCAACAGCTGCAGCGGAAGGGCGACGTTCTCCGCCAGAGTCAGCTCGGGGATCAGGTCGCCGTTCTGCAGGATGAATCCCATGCGCGACAGCCGAAGTTCGGACCTGCGGCTCTCGGTCAGTGCCTCGATGGGATCGCCGAGCACGCGGACCGATCCCGAGTCGGGCCTGAGGATCCCGGCGAGGCAGTGCAGCAAGGTCGACTTGCCAGAGCCCGACGGGCCCATCAGCGCGAGCACCTCACCGCGGCCGAGCTCGAGGCTCGCGCCGCGAAGGGCCGGCGTCTGCCCGAACGTGAGTCTGAGGTCGACGGCCGCAAGTGCCTGGCTCAGAGCGGTGTCGACAGTCATACCGGCTCCGCCCGCAGCTGGTCGCGCAACCCGTCGAGCCGGCCACCCGCTTCCTCGATCCATCGCAGGTCAGCGTCGAGATGTGCGAGCTCATACGTGAGGGAGAGCAGGTCCGGAGCGGCTGCGGTGCCCTTGGCGGCCGTGAGCTCTCGCATGCGGGCGAGGTGCACGGCACGTTGCGCGTCGAGCACCGAGTCCGCGTCACGGCCGGACATCAGCGCGAGTGTGACCTTGGTCAGCAGCGTGTTCGAGGCGTAGGCCGACGGCGGTTCCGGTGTGTACATCCAGGTCTCCCATGCAGTGACTCCATCCGGCGTGATGGCGTACAGGATGCGCGACGGGCCGCCGCCATCCTCGGTGCCCGTGACAGTGGCGAGTCCGTCGCGCTCGAAGCGTGCCAATGACGCATAGACCTGCCCGGCAGCCAGAGGCTTGACCGGGCTGAAGCGCTGGTCATAGCGCTGCTTCAACGTGTAGCCGTGGGCGGGCTCGTTGGCGAGCAGCCCCAAAAGAGTCTTCGATACGGACATGCCGAGGACTATACACAGAGTGTCTACTCGGAGCGACTACCTCGGATTCACTGGCTCAGCCGCGGCGCTGGACCCGCATCGATTCGTCGGCCCTCCGCATCGCGATGAGCACCGCCAACCGGCGCCTCGCCAGCAGCCGCCGGCGGCGGGCCGCGGACCTCACGACACCCGTCACTGAGCCAGCCGCCTGACGATCGGCAGCCGGCTTCGCGTGAACAGCATCGCTGCGAGAGCGGCCAGGAGCGGGACCACCACGATCATGGCGCCGAGCAGGAGCCACGGCACCCGGATGATGGGGCTGCCGACCGACTCCACTCCGAGCACGTAGGACTGTGAGGTCAACGGCCACGTGACGGCGATGCCCGGCGCGAAGCCGACGGCGATGCCCAGCACCGTGCCGAGGCTCGCCAGGATGACGGCCTGGGCACCCGCGACGAGACGACGCGTACGAGGTGCGGCACCCACGGCGGCCAGTGTCGAGAAGTCCGGCCGCGCATCACTCAAGGCCAGGCCTGTAGCCGTCATCGTGCCGATCAGGACAGCCAGGGCGCCGAAGCCGAGGAGGGCGAGGAACGGGAGCGTGTACTTCTCCTGGAACCCGCGCTCGACCTGCGCGCTTCCGTAGTCGGGCGAGAGACCCGAGAGCGCGGCACTGACCTTGTCCTCCACTGCCTTGGTCGGGACCGGCTCGCCCTTCGCCGAGATGGCGCGCACCGCTTGCCACGGCAAGTGATGTGCCCGCATCGCCGCCGGTGAGATCACCGCGAGGCCGATCGTCGGCTCGGGGCCCCGGGGTACCCTGCCGGTGCCGAGATCGGCGACGACAGCCTTGACCGGAACCCGTCGCTCCTTCTCTTTTTCGAACGCCTCGATCGTCACCATGCCGGCCTTGACGACGCGACGATCCCCCGCGAGCATCTGACCGCTCTCGAGCGCCTTGATCGCCTGCTCGTCCAGGGTGACTCCCCACTCGCGCAAGGTCGGCGCGTCGGCGACCATCAGCTCGCTGGATCCGGAGTACCCGTTGGGCGTACGCACCGTGACACTCACACCGCTGTCGTCCATGGCCTGGATGCCGGCCGCACCGATCGTGGTGAACCGCAATCCTCCGCTCGCGCGCGAGGCGACGTCGAGCATCTGGTCGGCCCTCGCGGCGTCGACGTTCACGACCATCCGGCCGGGCTCGGCCGCATAGACGTACTGCTGCCGGCTCTGCTCGAAGTCGCTGGCCGACCCGATCGCGATCGTCGTGATGCCGGCGACGGAAGCCATGATCGCGGCGATCGCCGGAGCGCTTCGTGCGCGCTGCCGTGCGGTGTCGCGGATGGCGAGACGAAGTGGCAGCGGAAGAACGGTGCCGATGCGGGCCACCGCGCCGATCAAGAGCGGGGTCAGCAGGACGGTGCCCAGGACGATCGCGATGATGGACCCGGCCACCGCCGTCTCGCCTCCCGGCTTGATCCCGAGCGTGAAGCACGCGGCGAGACCCCCGGCGATCAGGAGCAGGCCGAACAGCGGCCATCCTCGGCTTGACCTGACGGTCCCCCGGCGGCCAGCCAGGACGGCGGCGACCTGCTGCCTGGCCGCTTGGTGAGCCGGGACGAAGGCCGCGGCGAGGGCCGCGATCGAACCCAGCACCACGGCCGCAGCGACGTACAGCCACTGCACCTCGAACGGGCCGAACGCGACGCTCGGGATCACCGACGGCAGGAGCCAGACGGCCATGACCGACAGGGCGAGGCCGATGACCGCGCCGGCGACGCACGAGAGGAAGCCGAGCACGAGGGCCTGGCCCAGCACGACCCGGCGGACCTGCTCGGGAGATGCGCCGGTCGCGGCGAGGAGTGCGAGGTCCCTGCGCTGCCGGCGTACGCCCACGGCGAAGGCCGGACCGGCGAGCAGGATGACCTCGAGCACGATCGCCGTCACGATCACCGCCATGACGCCACGGGTGCCGTCATCGGCACCGTCACCGAACTGATTCGCGCGCCCCAGCTCGGAGGCAGGCGGAGGGTGGTCGAGGACGTGCCGCGACACGACCAGGAATCCGGCGGCGTTGAGCGTCCGGACGTCGTGCCACGTGACCGGTGCTCGACGATCGATGAGGTACGACCTCTCGCCGTCGCCCGGAACCGAGCCAGGCATGACGAGGGCTCCCGCAGAGTTGCCGCCTCGGATCACCGTGCTCAGGCGGCCGATACCGACGACCCGCGAAGCCTTGCCGTCGCCGATGTCCACGGTCGTGCCGATCGTCGCGCCATGATCGGCCAGGGCTTTGGTCACCATGACCTCGCCGATGGCGCGCGGCACGCGGCCGTGCTGGATGGAGTACATGCCGTGCGTGACGGGTGCGCCGGGGTCCAGCGCTGTGAGGTTGGCTCGGTAGCCACGAGCACCGATCACGATCGAGGTGCCCGTCGCACGATCGACAGCGACGATCCTGGCGTGTGTCGCTCGTTCGAGGGCGGCGGCCTGGGCGGCCTGTGTGAACTCGCGCGGCTTGCCGAACGTGCCGAACTCCCCGCCGTCGGCCGACTGGCTCACCCCTTTCGCCCCCAGGAAGGTCGCGGAGGCCTGCGCCGTGCCCATGGCGTCCGCGAGCCCTTCTCGCTGGTCCACGTCGTTGGTCGCGACGAGGGTCGTCAGCATGACGGTGAGCAGCACCGGAGTGCCGACCATCACGGCGATCAGCAGGCTGCGCCCCTTGGAGCGGAGGGCATCGCGCCGACCGGCCCGCAGCGCCACGCGCCACGACGCGGAGAACTGGCTCACACGTGCCGCCCGGCGGCCAGCAGCGCCTCGGCCGAGAGCTCGGATGCCGTGGTGTCGGTGATCTGCCCGTCGCGCAGGAACACGATGCGGTCGGCCCACGCGGCGTGCCGGGCGTCGTGAGTCACGAGCAGCCCCGCTCCCCCGCGGTCGATGCGCTTGCGGAGCACGCGCAGCACCGCCTCACCGGTCTGGGAGTCCAGCGCCCCGGTGGGCTCGTCGGCGAGCAGCACGCGGCGCGGTCCGACGAGCGCTCGCGCGATCGCCACCCGCTGCTGCTGTCCGCCGGACATCTCGTCGGGGAACCGGTCGGCGAGCTCCGCCAGCTCGACGTCCTCCAGCGACTTGAGCGCGGTACGCCTGGCCGTGCGCCGTGAGGCGCCGTCGAGCTCGAGCGGCAGGCCGACGTTCTCGACCGCGGTCAGCGTCGGGATCAGGTTGAGGTCCTGGAACACGTAGCCGACGCTCCGCCGGCGCATCGCGGCGAGCTGCTTGGTGGAGAGGTCGGCGAGGCTCTGTCCCTCGATGAGCACCTCGCCGCTGGTCGGCCGGTCCAGTCCGCCAAGCAGCGTCAGGAGCGTGGACTTGCCGGAGCCGGACGGGCCCATCACGGCTACGAGCTCACCCTCGACGAGGGTCAGGTCGATCTCGCGAAGGGCGTGCACCTCGGCCGCTCCTTCGCCGTGCACCCGGCTGACACCTCGCAGCTCCAGCACGACGGCGCGCTCGGCCGTGTTCACGAGCGCACCCGGTCGCTGTCGTCCGCGGCCGCCGATGCCGACTCCGCACGCCGGGCCCGGCGTACCCGTGACTCGACGTGGTCCAGCCAGCGCACCTGAGACTCCGCCGAGAAGATCAACCGCTCGAGCACGAGCTCCCACGCCAGGTCATCGGCTTCGTCGGCCTGACGCTTGAGCCTGGTGTAGTCCTGCAGCTGGCGCAGCGTCGCAGACCGCTGCGCCTGCACGATCGCCGCGATGTCGACGCCCTCCATGCCGACACCGAGGGCGAGCTTGATCGACAGCTCGTCGCGCGGGTCGGAGGTCTTGTCGACGGGAGTCGCGAACCACTGCGCGGCCTCCGCACGCCCGGCGTCCGTGAGCACGTACGCGATGCGGCCCTCGCCGTCAGACTCTCCGGCACCCTCGACGAGTCCGTCGCGCTCGAGCCGTTGCAACGTCGTGTAGACCTGTCCGACGTTGAGCGGCCACGTCCCGCCGGTCCGGGCCTCGAACTCCGCCCGCAGCTGGTAGCCGTGGCGTGGGCCCTCGGTCAGCAGGGCCATCAAGCTGTTCCTGATCGTCATCGGCCATCCCTATACTCGGTATGCATGTGCTGGACATGACGGTATACCGGGTATGCACGGATGGCAAACAGGTCAGCGGGAGAGTCGGGTGGCGAGCTCGGCAGCCCAGTAGGTCAGCACGATCTCCGCGCCTGCGCGGCGGATCGACAAGATGATCTCGTCGATCGTGCGCTCGCGATCGATCCAGCCGTTGGCCGCGGCGGCCTCGACCATCGCCATCTCGCCGGAGATGTTGTAGGCCGCGACCGGCACGTCGACCGCGGCGCGCACGTCGGCGATCACGTCGAGGTAGGACAGCGCCGGCTTGACCATGACGATGTCGGCACCCTCATCGATGTCGAGCAGCACCTCGCGGATCGCCTCGCGGCTGTTGGCCGGATCCTGTTGGTAGGTCTTGCGGTCGCCCTGCAGCGACGAGCCGACGGCCTCGCGGAACGGGCCGTAGAACGCCGAGGAGTACTTCACGGCGTACGCGAGGATCACCGTGTCGTCGTGGCCCGCGGCGTCGAGGGCGGAACGAATGACGCCGACCTGGCCGTCCATCATCCCGCTCGGGCCGACCACGTGGGCGCCGGACTCGGCCTGCACGACACCCATCCGGGCGTAGATCTCGAGCGTCGCGTCGTTGTCGACCCGGCCCTGCGCGTCGAGCACGCCGCAGTGGCCGTGGTCGGTGAACTCGTCGAGGCACAGGTCCGACATCACGAGCAGGTCGTCACCGACCTCGGCGCGGGCGTCGGCCAGGGCGACGTTGAGGATGCCGTCAGGATCGAGGGCGCCGGAGCCCACGGCGTCCTTGTGCTCGGGCACGCCGAACAGCATGACGCCGCCGAGCCCGAGCGCGGCCGCCTCGGCGTACGCCTTGCGGGCCGTGTCGCGGGTGTGCTGCACGACGCCGGGCATGCTCGCGATCGGTCGCTGCTCGGTGATCCCCTCCGCGATGAACATCGGCAGGATCAGCTGCGACGGCTGGACGTGCGTCTCCGCCACCAACCGCCTCATCGCCGGCGACTGGCGCAGGCGACGAGGACGGTCAGAGGGGAAGGGCATGTCAGGCCTTGCGACGCGTCGAGGGACGCTTCTGCGAGGGCTTGGTCACCGGCTCGCCCGCATCGAGGAACGCGAGGCGGCGAGCCGCACCGAACTCCGCGAGCGCGTCGGCCAGCACCTCGACCGACGGTGACTCGGCGAGGACGTCGACCCGCAGGCCGTGCTCCTCGGCGGTCTTGGCGGTCGCCGGGCCGATGCACGCGATGATCGTCGACGTGTGCGGCTTGCCGGCGATGCCCACGAGGTTGCGCACCGTGGACGACGAGGTGAACATGACCGCGTCGAACTTGCCGGTCTTGATCGCCTCGCGCGTCGGCGCTGGCGGCGGGGCGGCCCGGACGGTGCGGTAGGCCGTGACGTCGTCGACCTCCCAGCCGAGATCGACGAGGCCGGCCACGAGGGTCTCGGTCGCGATGTCGGCGCGCGGCAGGAAGACCCGGTTGATCGGGTCGAGCAGGTCGTCGTACGGCGGCCAGTCGTCGAGCAGCCCACGAGCCGACTGCTCGCCGCTGGGGACGAGGTCGGCGCGGATGCCCCAGGTCGCGATGGCCTCGGCGGTCTTGTCACCGACGGCGGCGATCTTGAGGCCCGAGAACGCGCGGGCGTCGAGGCCGTACTCCTCGAACTTCTCGCGCACGGCCTTGACGGCGTTGACGCTGGTGAACGCAATCCACTCGTAGCGACCCTCGACCAGACCGCGTACGGCCTTGTCCATCTGCTGCGGGTTGCGCGGCGGCTCGACCGAGATCGTCGGGACCTCCTCGGACAGCGCACCGAAGCCACGCAGGCGAGCGGCCAGGCTGGCGGACTGCTCCTTGGTGCGGGGCACCAGGACGCGCCAGCCGTAGAGCGGCTTGGTCTCGAACCACGAGAGCGCCTCACGCATCGTGACGACCTGGCCGACGACCGTGATGGCCGGCGCGGTCATGCCGGCCGCCTTGGCGTCAGCGGCGATGTCGGCGAGTGTCGAGACGACCGTGGTCTGCTCGGTCGTCGTGCCGACCCGGGTCATGGCGACCGGCGTCTCGGCGGAGCGACCGGCAGCGACCAGGCCGGCAGCGACCTCGCCGATGCGGGCGACCGCCGACAGCAGGACCAAGGTGTCCTGGCCGGCGTGCTCGGACCAGTTGATCGACGCGTCGCCGACGCTGACGACCGAGTACTCGCGGTGCGTGCGGTTGGTCAGCGGCACACCGGCGTACGCGGGCACGGCCGAGACCGACGAGATGCCGGGCACGATCTCGAAGCCGATGCCGGCCTTGCTGCAGGCCGCGGCCTCCTCGGGCGCCGTCGCGTAGGTGAACGGGTCACCCGCGATCAGGCGTACGACGTGGGAGCCGGTCTTGGCGTACTTGACGACGAGCCGGGCGCGGGCGGCGTGGGTCAGGGTCTCGCCGTCCTCGCCGACTCCGCCGTCGATGATCTCGGCACCGTTGGTGACGAGAGCCTCCTGCTCGGGCAGCTCCGTGATGACGATGTCCGCCTGGGCGAGCAGCTCAGCCGCTCGAACCGTCAGCAGGCTGGCATCGCCCGGTCCGGCGCCGACGAAGCTCACGTGGCCGCGGACGGCCTTGTGTGCGTTCGGTCGAGCCGTGGACGGTGCTTCTCGCATCGCAGTGGTGATGGTCACGGTGGTCCTTTTCTCGATCTGCCTGGGGGTTATGAGGCGACAGCCACAAGGGTGTCTGCGCCTTCGGCGAGCATCTCGGCAGCGAGACGCTCCCCGACCGCGGCGGCTTCGGATGGCAAGCCGGTCGCGGACAGTCGGATGGTGGGCGAGCCGGAAATGCTTCCGACCATGGCACGGAGCCAGAGCTCATCGCCGTCGTCGCCTTGGGCGATCTCGGCCAGCGCTCCCACGGGTGCACTGCAACCTGCCTCGAGGGTGGCGAGGAGGCTGCGCTCGGCGGTGACGGCAGCACGTGTGTCGCTGTCGTCGAGCCCGCTGAGCAGGTGGATCGTCGCGTCATCATCGGCGCGACACTCGCAGGCAAGTGCTCCCTGCCCGGGGGCGGGAAGCATCTGCAGTGGATCAATGACCTCGGTGGCCTCGTCGGCTCGACCGAGGCGGAGCAGGCCGGCACGGGCGACGACGACCGCGTCGCACTCGCCCGAGGCGACCTTGCCGAGCCGGGTGTCGACGTTGCCGCGGATCGGCACGACCTCGACGCCGAGGCCCAGTGCGTTGAGCTGCGCCTCGCGGCGAAGCGACCCGGTGCCGACGCGAGCACCCTGCGGCAGCTCGCCGAGGGTGAGGTTGTCGCGGGCCACCAGCACGTCGCGCGGGTCCTCACGCAGCGGGATCGCGGCGAGGACGAGGCGCGGGTCAGGCGCCGTCGGCAGGTCCTTGAGCGAGTGGACGGCGAAGTCGACGTCGCCGCGTACGAGCGCCTCGCGCAGCGCCGCGACGAACACGCCCTGACCACCGAACTCGGAGACGCGCTGCGTGCTGCGGTCGCCCTCGGTGGAGATCGTGACGAGCTCGACCTCGACGCCGGACGCGCGGAGGCGGTCGGCGATCAGGCCGGACTGGGTCACGGCGAGCGCCGACGCGCGGGTGCCGAGGCGGAGGGCGGTCATGCGGACTCCCCCTTGACCTGCGTCACGGCGTCGACCGTGGACTGGTCGAGCGCGAACAGGTCGGCGAGCGCCTCGGCGTACGTGAGGTCGGCGCGGCCGTCGATGAGCTGCTGGACCCGGACGGTCGGGGCGTGGATGAGCTTCTCGGCGACCCGGTGCAGGGCCTTGCGGACCGCGGCGAGCTCGTCGGCGGTCAGGTCGGGGAGCCGCGTCTCGATGCGTGCGAGCTCGGCGGCGACGACGTCGGTCGCCATCGTGCGCAGCGCGACGACGGTCGGCGTGATGTGCGATGCGGCCTTGGCGGCGAGGAACGTACGGACCTCGTCCTCGACGATCGCGCGCACCTGCTCCACGTCGCCGGCGAGCTCGGTGTTCTCACCGAGTCGCGCGAGCACGACGAGGTCGATCAGGTCGATCCCGTCGACGTCGCGGACGCCGGGATCGATGTCGCGCGGCAGCGCCAGGTCGATCAGCGCCATCGAACGGCCGGCACTCGCGCGGGCGATGCGCTCACGGTCGAACACGACGCCGGTCGCGCCGGTGCAGCTGATCAGCACGTCGGTGGCGGCGAGCTCGACGTCCATGGCCTCCCAGCGGACGGCGCTGACGCCGAACGTGGCGACCAGGGCGTACGCACGCTGGAACGTCCGGTTGGCAACCATGATGTGGCTCGGCGCGACGCCGCGATTGATCAGCGTGCGGACGGCCAGACTTGCCATCGTGCCGGCGCCGGCGACCAGGAAGCGGGTGTCCTCGGCGTCGACGACCTCACCGGCGGCGTCGAGGCCGGCCGTGACGATCGACGGGGCGAGCCGGTCGATGCCGGTCTCGGCGTGACCGCGCTTGCCGATGCGCAGCGCCTGCTGGAACAGCGCGTTGAGCGCCGAGCCGACGGTCTGCTCGGCCTGGGCGCTGTGCAGCGCGTCGCGGACCTGACCGAGAATCTGGCTCTCACCGAGGATCATCGAGTCCATGCCGGCGGCGACGCCGAACAGGTGCGCGACCGCGGCCTCGTCGAAGTGGACGTAGACGTGGCGGACGAAGTCGTCGCGGTCGAGGCCCGAGTGCTCGGCGAGGAGGCGCGACACCTCTTCGACCGCACCGTGGAACCGCTCGGCCTCGACGTAGATCTCGACCCGGTTGCAGGTCGAGATGACGACCGACTCGGAGACGAACGGGGCCTCGAGGACGAGGTGCGAGAGCTTGACCGCGGCATCGGTGTCGAGCGACGCGCGCTCGAGCACGTCGATCGGCGCCGACTTGTGCGACATGCCAACCACCAGAACGCTCATGCGCCCACCACCTTGTCGTTCCCGGCCTTGCGCTGCTCGTGATAGGCGAGGATCTGCAGCTCGATCGACAGGTCGACCTTGCGTACGTCGACGCCGTCGGGCACCTGCACGAGAGCCGGTGCGAAGTTGAGGATGCTCGTGACACCGGCCGCGACGAGGCGGTCGGCGACCTCCTGGGCCGCCGTGCCGGGCGTGGCGATGATGCCGATGGAGATCGCGCGCTCCTCGACGATCGCCGGCAGGTCGTCGAGCGAGGAGACCGTGATGCCCGAGATCGTGGTGCCGACACGCTTGGGGTCGGCGTCGACCAGGGCCGCCACGCGGATGCCACGGGTGCTGAAGCCCTGGTAGGCCGACAGCGCGGACCCGAGGTTGCCGACGCCGACGATGACAACGTCCCAGTCCTGGGTCTGGCCGATCTCGCGGGCGATCTGGTAGCGGAGGTACTCGACGTCGTAGCCGACACCGCGGGTGCCGTAGGAGCCGAGGTAGGACAGGTCCTTGCGGAGCTTGGCCGGGTTGACTCCGGCATTCTCGGCGAGGTCGTTGGACGAGCACGTCGAGACGCCCTGCTCGGTCAGCGCGTTGAGCGCGCGCAGGTAGACCGGCAGACGTGCGACGGTGGCATCAGGGATGCCACGAGCGCTGCCGTCCGCGAGGGGCGTGCGAAGTATGGTCACGGTGCTCCTGCACTGCACGGCCGGGGATTATCCCTGTCGGGACTGGCGTGCGGTGCGCCCCCAGTTTAAGAGTTTGTGAACGCGTTAACAAAATCCGAGGACTGAGCGAGCCCTGCGAGCGAACGTCCGAGGAGGTTGAGCGATCCGCGCCGCAGGCGCCAGTCTGTCGAAACCACGCGAGGCGTGTGACCCACGTCACCACAAACCGATGGCATATCTCACATGCGCTTGCGCTTCAGGACGTACGTTCGAGGGCCGCCCGCAGCCGTCCGGCGTCGACCCGCCAGAAGTCGTGCTGAGCCCCGTCGACGAACGTCACCGGCACCTGCTCGGTGAACCGCGACGTCAGGTCGGCGTCGCCGGTGATGTCGACCCGCGCCCACGTGTCACCCGTGTCGGCGCAGATCTCGGCGACCAGCGCTTCGGCCACCTCGCACAGGTGACATCCCGGACGGGAGTAGACGACCACGCGCGCGGCGTCGGCGTGCGCGACCGTCACGACGCGTCGAGGCCGAGCGTCTCGCTGCGGGCCAGGGCGCGCAGCCGGCCCTTGGCGACCTTACCCGTCGCCGAGTGCGGCAGTCCCTGGACCACGACGACGCGCTTGGGCTGCTTGAACCTGGCGAGGCGCGTACGGCAGTGCGCCTCGACCGACTCGATGATCGTCGCCTCGGGCGTCTCCGGGCTCTCCGGCACGACGAACGCGACCACGGCCTCGCCCGTCTCCTCATCAGGCAGGCCGACCACGGCGACCTGCACGACGCCGGGCACCTCAGCGATGACGTCCTCGACCTCGAACGGGTAGACGTTGAAGCCGGAGACGATCACGAGCTCGCGGAGCCGGTCGACGAGTGTCAGGTCGCCGTCCTCGTCGAGGAAGCCGATGTCACCGGTGGGGTACCAGCCGTCGTCGCGCGGCCCGTCGACGCCGTCCGGCCAGTAGCCGGAGAAGAGGTTGTCGCCCTTGACCCAGATCTCGGCGGGGTCACCGGCATGCGCGTCGGCACCGTTGGCCTCGACGATGCGGACGTCGATTCCGGGCAGCGGCCGGCCGACCGAGCCCGCCTTGGGCGCCGTGTCCGGCTCGCGGGTCGAGCCGAACGTCGTCGCGATGACCGGCGCGGTCTCCGTGAGGCCGTAGCCCTGCTCGATGTGCTTGCCCGAGGACGCGAAGAACGTCTCGGCGAGCTCGGGGTCGAGGGCTGATGCCCCCGACAGGATCGTGGTGACGCGGGCGAGCTTGTCGCGCAGGTCGTCCCGGCCGGCCCAGGCCGCCACGACGGGCGGCGCCAGCGGGATGTTGGTGACGCGCTCCTCGACGATCCGGTCGAGCAGCCCGTCGGGGTCGAAGCCGTCGACCAGGAGCACCCGGGCACCTTGGCGTACCGCCTGGCCCAGGACGCAGTTGAGGCCGTAGATGTGGAACATCGGCAGCAGGCCGAGACACACGTCATCGGAGGTCATCGCCGGGGGGTCGAGCCGGGCGATCTGCTCGATGTTGGCGATCAGCGCGCGGTGGGTGAGCATCGCTCCGCGCGGCTTGCCGCTGGTGCCCGAGGTGTAGAGGACGACGGCGAGCGCCTCGGCGTCGGCCGGGGCTGCCGGATCCGTGCCGGCGGCGCCGGCGAGGAACGCCTCGAACGCCGTCTCGCCCTTCTCGGGCTTGGCACCGTCGACGATCACACTGATCTGGTGGTCCTCGGTCACGGCCTCCCGGACCTGGGTCACGCCGGCCTCGTCGCACAGCACGACCCGGGCCATCGAGTCGGCGAGCATGCGCCCGATCTCACGGGTGGTCGATCGCGGGTTGATCGGCACCGCGACCATGCCGCCGCGCAGGATGCCGAAGTAGGCGATCGGCAGGTCGATGCGGTTGGCCATGACGACTGCGACGCGATGGCCGGCCACCAGTCCGCGCGCGGACAGGCCCCGAGCCACGGCGTCGGCCGCGTCGTCGAGCTGACGCCAGGTGACCTCGCGCCGTTCGGCGCGATGCTCGACCAACGCAACGCCATCTGGATCGGTGGACGCAGCGTCGCGGAGGTAGTCGCTGACATTGACTGTCACGCCTCCGAGTCAACCACACGTGGCACGAGCCGGAGGACGTTAGTCTCGGTTACATGTCACGGGACGCACGACCCGATCAGCCCCGCAATCTGCGGGCGAGATCCGTGCTGTCCGGCCAGGCCGCGGCCTCGGCCGCCGAGATCGAGAGCGCGCTGTCGACCGAGCCCGACACGACGGCGGCGGCGTTCTTCGACGTCGACAACACGATCATGCAGGGCGCGTCGATCTTCCACCTCGCCCGCGGCCTCCACCGGCGCAAGTTCTTCACGACCAAGGACATCGCCAAGGCGACCTGGCAACAGCTCTACTTCCGCGTCGCCGGCGTCGAGGATCCTGAGCACATCGCCAAGGCCCGCTCGTCGGCCCTCGCGTTCATCGCCGGCCACAAGGTCTCGGAGCTGGAGGAGATCGGCGAGGAGATCTTCGACGAGCACATGGCGCACAAGATCTGGCCCGGCACCCGCGCCATCGCCCAGTGGCACCTCGACCGCGGTCAGCGCGTCTGGCTCGTGACCGCGGCACCGATCGAGATCGCCAACGTCATCGCGCGGCGCCTCGGCCTGACCGGGGCGCTGGGCACGGTGCCGGCCCACGTCGACGGCGTCTACACCGGCGAGCTCGTCGGCGAGATGCTGCACGGCGAGGGCAAGGCCACCGCGATCCGCGACCTCGCCGAGCGCGAGGGGCTCGTGCTGGACGACTGCTACGCGTACTCCGACTCCAGCAACGACCTGCCGATGCTGTCGCTGGTCGGGCACCCGTGCGCGGTCAACCCCGACTCGACGCTGCGAGCGCACGCCCGGGCCAACGGCTGGCGCATCCGCGACTACCGCACGGGACGCAAGGTCGCGCTGGTCGGTGGCAAGGGCGTCATGGCCGCCATTGCAGCCGGCGGAGCGTGGCGTGTGCTTCGTCATAGAAAAAGTCGAACAAACTGACAGCGTCTCCCGCCCGGGTTAGTATTTCGGGGATCAGGGAGGGCCTGTGAGGAACACCACGAGTAGATTGCGCGTCGCGCTGTCACTCGCCCTTGCGACCCCGGATGACAGATCCCTCCTCGTGGCGCTCGCCGTGGCCGATTCGCCCGCGTACGCGCCGTCGAACGGCTCGTCCAGCCCGCAGGACGACCACGATCCCGAGGCCACCCGACTGCGCGCCCTCGTCGACCTCGCCAAGGAAGGCGACGCCGAGGCGTTCGGCCAGCTCTACGACCACTACGTGTCCGGAGTCTTCCGCTTCGTCTACTACCGCGTCGGCTCCCAGCAGCTCGCCGAGGACCTCACGAGCGAGACGTTCGTGCGCGGACTGCGCGCCATCCAGCGCTTCAACTGGCAGGGCAAGGACTTCGGCGCCTGGCTGACCACGATCGCCCGCAACCTCGTGGCCGACCACTTCAAGTCCAGCCGGGCCCGGCTCGAGATCGTCGCCGAGACGATCCCCGAGGGCAAGGTCACGGTCGCCAGTCCCGAGCAGGAGGTCCTCGCGCTCATCTCCAACGAGATGCTGTTCGAGGCGGTCAACTCGTTGCCCAACGAGCAGCGCGACTGCATCCTCATGCGATTCATCCAGGGCCTGTCGATCGCCCAGACCGCCGCCGCCCTCGGCCGGAGCGAAGGCGCGATCAAGCAGCTCCAGCTGCGCGCCGTCCGAAGCCTCGCCAAGACGATGCCGGAGGACGCGCGATGATCGGCAAAAGTGGGACGTTTGTCCTGTCATTTCCCCGTAACTTCAGGGGCCACGAAGTCGTTGTGCTTGCTGGAACATCCACAGCAGTGAGGAACGCATCATGATCGGCCGTCGCTTCCACGACGACGCCCAGTCCTTCGAGGAGGCCTGGAGCGGCCGCGCACCCGGCGACGAACACATCGCCGAGCTCGTGCGCTTCGCCGAGCACCTGTGCGAAGCCGCTGTCGCCGAGCCCTCGCCGATGTTCCGTGAGTCGCTGCGCACCCAGCTCATGACCGAGGCCGAGACGGTCCTCGTCCCGCTGCCGGCCACGGCGCCCACGCCCCCCGTTCGCACGAGCCGTCCCGTACGCCGTCGCGTCGCAGGTCTCACCGCCGCGATGGTCGCGTCAGCCGGTGTCGTCGGCCTGGTCGCGTCGAGCGCGTCGGCCGTGCCCGGCGAGATGCTCTACCCGGTCAAGCGCAGCGTCGAGTCGGTTGAGCTCGCCCTGCACCGCGACGACGCGTCGCGCGGCTCGTTCCAGCTGCGCCAGGCCGCGGAGCGACTGGCCGAGGCGCGTGAGCTGAGCGACAAGGGCGGCTCGGAGGACCTCATCGCCCAGACGCTCGAGGACTTCTCCTCCCAGGCCGAGTCCGGCTCCGCCGCCCTGTTCAGCGACTTCACCGGCAACGGCGAGAAGAAGTCGATCCGCACGGTCAACGACTTCGCGGTCGAGGCGACCGCCGACCTGTCCGCGCTGTCGTCGCAGCTGCCGCCGGGCGCAGACGACTCGTTCGAGGCCGCGACCGCGACGATCACCGACCTGGCCACCCAGGCCTCGTCGCTGTGCGTCTCCTGCACGACCGGTGACCTCCAGCAGCTCGTCTCGTCGGTCAAGGACCTGTCGGTGACGCCCAGCAGCTCGACCGACAGCACGTCGGACGACAAGCCGAGCAAGCACGCGACCGACAAGAGCGACTCGAAGGCCCCGGCCACGCCGGACAGCCCCGCACCGAGTGACAAGCCGCTCGTGACGCTGCCGCTGCCGACCAGCTCGCCCACCACCAAGGCCCCGAGCCTGAGCGACATCACCGACCCGGTCCTCGGCGCCGTCCTCGGTGACGAGAACCAAGAGGGCCTGATCCCCAGCCTGCTGAACGGGTTGCTGGGCAAGAAGTAGGGCGCACGGCTCAGTCGGGACGTGACTCCCAGACCTGCGGAGTCGCCTCACCGCGTTTCGTCATCTGATGCCTTCGGCATGGCGCGCTCAACCTGCCTCGAGCGCTCGCTCGCAGAGCTCGCATCGACTCGAGACCTCAGAAGAACGCGTTGCCTCGGTCCACCAGCAGGCCGTAGAGGGTCTGCTGGATCGTCTCGCGGACCTGGTCCGTGACGTTGAACAGCAGCATCGGGTCGTCTGCGGACTCCGGGTCGTACGCATCGGTGCGAATCGGCTCGCCGAACTCGATGATCCACTTGCTCGGCAGCGGGATCATGCCCAGCGGGCCGAGCAGCGGGAAGAACGGCGTGATCGGCAGGTAGGGCAGGCCGAGCAGGCGCGCCAGTGACGGGACGTTGCCGACGAGCGGATAGATCTCCTCGGCGCCCACGATCGAGACCGGCACGATCGGCACCTGGGCCCGCATCGCCGACGACACGAAGCCACCGCGACCGAACCGCTGGAGCTTGTAGCGCTCGGCGAACGGCTTGCCGATCCCCTTGAACCCCTCGGGCCACACGCCGGCGAGCTCGCCGGTCGTGAGCAGCCGCTCGGCGTCCTCGGTGCAGGCGAGGGTCGCGCCGACCTTGCGGGCGATCTGGCCCACGAACGGCAGCGAGAACACCAGGTCGGCACCGAGCGGTCTCAGGTTGCGGCCGGAGTACTTCTTGACGGCGTAGCCCGTGATGAGGCCGTCGATCGGGACGGTGCCCGAGTGGTTGGCGACCAGCAGGGCGCCACCCTCGGCGGGGATGTTCTCGACCCCTCGGACCTCGAGGCGGAACCACTTCTCGGCGAGCGGCTCGATCGCCGCGGTCAGGACCTCGGTGATCTGCGGGTCGAAGCCGAACTCGTCGACCTCGTAGTCGCCGCTCATGCGCTTGCGGATCGTCGCGAGCAACGTCGCGACGCGGGCCTCCCAGTCGGTGCCGAGGACCCGCTGCGCGGCCTGGATCAGTGCGACGACGATCTCGTCCAGCGGGATGCCGGCGGACAACGGGGCGGCGCCGGCCGTGCGCGTACGCTTCGCGGCTTCCTCCGCGGCCGCGGCCGCGGCAGCAGCTGCGTCCTCGTCGGTGACCGCGCGAAGGCGAGGCTTCGGCTGGGACGGCGGGGGCGTCGCCTTCTTGGCCGTGCTCTTCTTGGCAGCAGGCTTGGCCGTCTTCTTGGCCGCGGGCTCGCCGACCGGCTGCTTGCTCTTGGCAGCAGCGGGAGGACCTGCCGGCGGCTTCGCTGTGGCAATGGACTTCTTGGCGACCGGCTTCTTGGCCGCCGGCGCGCCGGCCAGTGCCCGGGCCGCAGCCGAGGGCGAGGTCTGCCGGTTGCCGCGGCCGGCCTTGCCGGCCGACCCGATCGTCTTGCGCTCGTCGGTCATGCTCGTCCCCCCACGGCCGACATGATGCCGGGCCTCAGTGATGTGCGGAACTCGTCGAACGTGTCCATCGAGGTGCGGGTCAGCTCGTAGCCGAAGATGTCCCGCAGCGCCGAGGTGTCGACGACCCGGCCATAGGTCAGCAGCCGGTGCAGGTCGGGCGGGATGTCGGACCCGGCGGCTCGCAGGACACGCCGGGCGGCGGTGGCGAAGCCGACCGGCGGCAGCGGGATGATCGGCCGGCCGACCCGGCGAGCAGCCTGGCTCAGCAGCACCACGCCGTCACCGGCGACGTTGAACGTGCCCGGCCGGTCCTTGAGGATTGCCTGCTCGAGGACGGCGACCGCGTCCTGGAGGTCCGTGAACTGCAGCCGAGGGTCGAAGCCCATCACGGCCGGCAGGACGGGGCTGGAGAAGTAGGTCGCCAGAGGAGTCTCGATCGACGGGTGCAGGATCTGAGCCGCACGCAACGTCGTGATGAGCACCTCGGGCCGGCGCCGCGCGAACCCTCGGACGTACGACTCGACCTCGACGATGTCCTTGGGGAACCCGCTGCGTACGCCGTCACGGGCCAGCAGCGACTCGGTGAACATCGCCGGGTCGCGCGGGGACGAGCCGTAGACCGCGGTCGACGAGCCGAGGATGAACTTGCTGACGGTCGCCGATCGCTGGCAGGCCGCCAGGAGCTGCATCGTGCCGATGACGTTGAGCTCCTTGGCGCCGCCGGAGCGTCCCCGCTTGGGCGGGTTGACGTCGAGGTGGACGACCGTGTCGACGTCCTCGACGGCGATGACCTTGCCGACCACAGGGGTGCGGATGTCGGCGCGGACGAACTTCACGCCACCGAGGTCACCTGGCGGCAGCATCGTGTCGATGCCGACGACCTTGCCGATGCCCGCGTCCTCGCCAAGGTCTGCGAGTCGGCGCGCGAACAGCGACGCAAACGAACCCGCAACACCGGTGACGAGGACAGACCGGGCCATGGAGGACTACTTGCCCAGACGACGACGCTGTACTCGGGTGCGCTTGAGCATCTTGCGGTGCTTCTTCTTCGACATCCGCTTGCGACGCTTCTTGATGACTGAACCCACGGGTCACGACTCAATTCTTGTTGGCCACGAAGTGTGGCTGGTGCCTGAGATTGGTGGCCATTGCGGTGATCGCAGACCCTCGCGTGGCGCGGCTGCGGTCGCCCGTACTGGCTGCGAACAGCCTACACGTCAGCATCGGCCGGGAATTTCCCCGACCATGCCTGCGATGGGAACCGCGAACGTACGGTCTCGCGCCGGGTCAGCCGGCCTGGAAGTAGGACTTGCCGAGGAACTCCTCGACGGCGTGCTCAGGCACCCGGAAGGAGCGCCCCACCCGTACGGCTTCGAGCTCACCGGAGTGCACGAGACGGTAGACCGTCATCTTGGAGACGCGCATCTGCGCCGCCACTTCCGCGACGGTCAAGAACGTCGGTCCGGATGCCATGTCACCACCTGCTTCCTGAGGGGCACGCGCGCTCTCCGGCTTCCCCACCGGAGAAACAGCGCGCGTGCCTTGGTTGAGACTAGTGCCTCGTGAGGCCTCCGGGACAGTAGTTGCCGAAAACTCCTGTGTGGAGTGCGATGGCCGCGAATCCGGGCGTCAGGGCTGTGGATCGAGGCCGTTCAACGGGAACGCCGCCGTGCGCGTGGCCTGGATGGAGCGATCGAGCCAGCTCGCGGGGTCGTAGCCCTGCTCCCAGGCGCGATAGCCGACGGCCCGGCCGTCGGTCATGCGGAGCGCCGCGGGCGAGCCGCGCATCTCCTCGATGCGCGCGCGCCAGCGGTCGGGAGTCAGCGTCGAGGGGTCCAGGGGCGATCCGGCGACGATCGCCAGCAGGTGCGCCCAGGCCCGCGGCACGACGTCCATGACGGCGTAGCCGCCGCCGCCCGTCGCGACCCACTTGCCGCCGCACACCTCCTCGGCGAGGTCGCGGAGGGCGAGATACGAAGCGCGCTGACCGTCGACGCTGAGCATCAGGTTGGTCAGCGGGTCGTCCATGTGCGAGTCGCAGCCGTGCTGAGTCACCAGGATGTCGGGCTTGAACTCGCGAACCAGCGCGGGCACGACGGCATGGAACGCCCGGAGCCAGCCGGCGTCGGACGTACCGGGTGGCAGCGGCATGTTGACGGCGGACCCTTCGGCCCCCTCACCACCGGTCTCCGTGGAGAAGCCGGTGCCGGGGAACAGCGTCTGCGGGCCCTCGTGGATCGAGATCGTCAGGACACGCGGGTCGTTCCAGAACATCTGCTGCACGCCGTCGCCGTGGTGGGCGTCGACGTCGACGTACGCCACGCGCTGCGCACCGTTGTCGAGCAGCCAACGGATCGCGAGGGCGACGTCGTTGTAGATGCAGAAGCCACTCGCCGTGCCGGGCATCGCGTGGTGCAGGCCACCGCTGACGTTGACCGCGCGCGGGGCGGCACCGGTCCACACCCGGCGGGCCGCCTCGACGCTGGCGCCGGCGATCAGGGCGCTGGCTTCGTGCATGTGGGCGAACACCGGGTTGTCCTCAGTGCCGAGCCCGATGCTGGGGTCGGTGTACGTCGGATGGTCACTGAGCTTGTGGACCTTCTCGATGTAGGTCGCGGAGTGGACGAGGCTGAGCTCGTCGTCCGTCGCCGGGACGGCGCCGACGACGTCGAGCTCGTCGACGATGCCGATCTCGCGGGCGAGCGCCATCGTGAGGTCGATCCGGACCGGCGCCATGGGGTGCGACAGACCGAAGTTGTACTCGGTCAGGTGCTGGTCGAAGACGACGCACGCGCGCTCGGTCATGCCTTCACCTTAGGCCGGGCGCCCGCAACGGCGGCGGCACCTGCCTGCCGGACGTCTCCCCCAACGTACGGACATGAGTCCCGCGTTGTCCTTCCCAAGCGCCGTGCCATTGGGTAGGGTCGACGAATTGTTGGAGTCACCCCAAGATTTGGAATGCGCTCCGGGACGGGGAACGTGGCGATGACCGAGCTGAGTGCGGCCCTCGACGGCGAGGTCCTGACCAGCGGCGACCCGGGCTACGACGAGGCCCGGACGGTCTGGAACGCGATGGTCGACCGGCGTCCCAGGATGATCGTCCGCTGCCGCAGCGTCAGCGACGTCGTCGCGGCGATCGCCGCCGCGCGGGCCGACGGCCTCGAGATCGGCGTGCGGTGCGGCGGCCACAGCGTCGTCGGTCATGCCGTGCCGGACGACGGCATGATGATCGACCTGACTCCGATGGGCGAGGTCGTCGTCGACGCGGAGCGGCGGCGGGCCCGCGTGCAGGGTGGTGCGCTCCTCGGCGCACTCGACATCGCGGCGCAGCAGCACGGCCTCGCCACGACGGCCGGCAACGTCTCGCACACCGGGGTCGGCGGGCTCACCCTCGGCGGTGGCATGGGCTGGCTGGCCCGCCAGCACGGCCTGAGCTGCGACAACGTCGTCTCGTTCGAGCTCGTGACGGCCGCCGGCGAGGTGCTGCGCGCGAGCGAGACCGAGAACCCTGAGCTGTTCTGGGGTCTTCGCGGCGGCGGCGGCAACTTCGGGATCGTCACGGAGTTCGAGTTCAGGCTGCATCCGGTCGGCACGCAGGCGCTGGTCGTCGAGCACGACTTCCCTGCCGACGAGAGCGGATCGGCCCTGCGGGCCTGGCGCGACCTGAGCGCGACCGCACCCAGGCCTGCGACGTTCACCGCCTTCGTGCTCAACGGCCTCGTCACCCTCGGCTATGTGTGGGTCGGCGATCCGGCGGAGGGCCGCGCACTCCTCTCCTCCTTCGACTCGATCGGCACGCCCACCGAGACGCGGGTCCTCGACATGTCGTACGTCGAGCTGCAGCAGCGGGACGACACCGTCGACGGCCACGAGTTCCGGCGCTACTGGAAGGGGCACTACTTCACCGAGCTCTCGGACGAGCTGATCGACGTCATGCTGGAGGGCTCGAGGGGACCTGGCCTCGTGCCGGCTGCGAGCCTGCAGGCGTACGGCGGCGCGATCGCCGACGTGCCCGACGACGCGACCGCCTTCAGCCAGCGCGGCACCGCGTTCGAGTTCGTGACGGCGGCCCGATGGACCGATCCGGCGGAGGACGTCGAGCGGATCGCCGCCGCTCGCGCCTTCGCGGGCACGCTCGACGCGTATGCGAGCGGGGCGTACGTCAACGCACTCAACGACGAGGGCCTCGTCGGCGTACGACGGGCCTACCCCGCGGAGAAGCTGGCCCGGTTGATCGCGCTCAAGGACACGTACGACCCCGACAACGTCTTCCGGCTCAACCAGAACATCCCACCGTCCGGCGCCTAGGACGGGCCCGAGAGCTCCGCAGACCTGGCACCAGCGGCGGCGACACCGGCGATCAGCGCGTCCTTGACGCCGTGCTCGTCGAACGTCGTGATCGCCGCATGGGTCGTGCCGTTGGGCGACGTGACCCGGCGCCTGAGCTCGTCAGCGGTCGCGTCGGACTCGGCGAGCAGCTTGGCGGCTCCCACCAGCGTCTGGGCGGTGAGGGTGCGGGCGGTGTCCTCGTCGAGTCCGGCGTCGATGCCGCCGGCGATCATCGCCTCGGCGAGGTAAAAGACGTACGCCGGGCCCGAGCCGGAGACCGCGGTCACCGCATCCTGCTGCGCCTCGTCGACCACGACGACCTTGCCGCCGGACTCGAGCAGGCTCACCACGACGCCGAGCTGGTCGTCGGAGCACGAGGCGCCGGGCGAGATGCCGAACATGCCTTCGCCGACGAGCGCGGGCGTGTTGGGCATGGCACGGACCACCGCGACACCGCTGGGGAGCGCGGACTCGATCGTGCCGATCGTGATGCCCGCGGCGAGGGAGACGATCGTGGCCTGGGGGCGTACGGACCCGGCGATCTCGTCGAGCAGCGCCGTCACGTCCTGCGGCTTGACCACGACCAGGACCACGTCGGCGTCCGCGACGGCCTCGGCGTTGCCGGTCACCGTCACGCCGTACGCCTCGCGGAGCTCGGTGGCCCGTTCCTCACGCTTCTCCGAGATCACCACGTCGGTGGCGGCGTGGCCGGCTCGCAGGATCGCCGAGAGCAACGTCTCGCCCATCACGCCGGCACCGAGGATCGCGATCCGTTGAGTCATACGGCCAAGGCTACTGTCGCTGGGTGCGCCTCCGCCCCGACCCGTTCATCGTCGCCCTGCTGCTCTCGGCGATCGTGGCGTCGTTCGTGCCCGCGACGGGTTCGAGCCTCGAGGTGCTCAAGAACGTCTCGCTGGTGGCGATCGGCCTGCTGTTCTTCCTGTACGGCGCCCGGCTCTCGACCGCTGAGACGGTCGCCGGGCTCAAGCACTGGCGGCTGCACGCCGCGATCCTCTCGACGACGTTCGTCGCTTTCCCGCTGGTGGGGCTGAGCGCGCACCTCCTCGAGCCCGGCCTGCTGACGCCGACCCTCGCGAACGGGGTGCTGCTGCTGTGCCTCGTGCCGTCGACCGTGCAGTCGTGCGTCGTCTACACCCGCATCGCGCGGGGCAACGTGGCCGGCGCGGTCGTCAGCGCCTCGCTGTCCAACCTCATCGGCGTCTTCCTCACGCCCGCACTCGTCGCGCTCCTGATGACGTCGGATGCGCACGTCGACGCCGGTGCCGTCGTCAGGATCGTCCTCCAGCTGTTCGTCCCGTTCGTGCTCGGTCAGCTGCTGCGACCAGTGATCGGCGGGTTCATCGCCCGCTACGACTCCCGGCTCACCCTCTACGACCGCAGCAGCATCCTGCTCGTGGTCTTCGTCGCGTTCAGCGAGGGCGCCGAGGCCCACATCTGGTCGACCCTGGAGGTCTGGGACGTCATCGCCGTCGTGGGCGTGTGCGCCGTCCTGCTAGCGATCGCGATGGTCTGGACCGTGCTGCTGGGACGCCTCCTCGGCTTCGCGCGCGCCGATCGGATCCCGTTGCTGTTCTGCGGCTGCAACAAGAGCCTGGCCAGCGGCCTGCCGATCGCGTCGGTCCTGTTCGCCGGCCCGGACGTCGCACTGATCGTGCTGCCGCTGATGTTCTACCACCAGCTGCAGATCATCACAGGCGCCGTCGTCGCCGGACGGCTGGCGCGTACGCCCTAGTGGTGGTTGCCGGAGACGGCCAGGCCGACGCCGAGGCCGATCATCGAGGTGCCGCCGACGGCGCCCATCGCCTCACCACGCCGGGGTGACGCGTTGAACCACGTGCGGAGCTGGCTGGCGATGACGGCCCACAGACTGTCGGAGAGCAGGCCGATCACGACGGCGATGAGACCCAGCAGCAGCATCTGCGCCTGCACATGGCCGTTGCCGCGGTCGATGAACTGCGGCAGCACGGCGCCGACGATCATGAACGCCTTGGGGTTGGAGACGCCGACGATGTAGCCCTGACGAATGACCTTGGGCCAGCTGAGCACCGGGTGGCCGCCGGCGCCGGCATTCTTCACGCTGAACGCCTTGCGGTGCCGGATGGCCTGGACGCCGAGCCACACCAGATAGGCGGCGCCGGCGAACTTGAGCACCATGAAGACGACGATCGACTCCTCGACGATGACACCGAGCCCGAACGCCACGAGCACCACGATCGTCAGCAGGCCGAGGGTGTTGCCCAGGACCGTCGCGAGCGCGACCCCTCGCCCGTACGCCAGGGCGCGACCGATGACGAACACGACGCTCGGGCCGGGGATCGCGATGAGGATGAACGCCGCGAGCCCGAAGGCGAGGAACTGGTCGACCGTGATCATGGCTGCCATCCTCGCAGAATCGCGCGTCCTCAGACA
Organism: Aeromicrobium sp. Root236; assembly: GCF_001428805.1. NCBI lineage: Bacteria > Bacillati > Actinomycetota > Actinomycetes > Propionibacteriales > Nocardioidaceae > Aeromicrobium > Aeromicrobium sp. Root236. The sequence continues at coordinate 1,866,582 of NZ_LMIS01000001.1, forward strand.
GTGGCGTGGAGGCGGGTGAACGCCAGTGCCTCGAGGAGATCGGCCTCGCGGTCGCTCTGGTCCTTGGCCTTGCGGGTGTTGATCTCCACGACGACCTCGCCGTCATAGCCCGAGGCCGCGACGAGCTCGAGGAACTCCTGGCACGGCTGCGTCCCGCGGCCGGGGATCAGGTGCTCGTCCTTGGCCGAGCCGGAACCGTCGGCGATGTGCACGTGGGCGAGCCGGCTGCCGAGCGCCTTGGCCATCTCGACGGGGTCCTCGCCGGCGGTCGAGCTGTGGGACAGGTCGACCGTGACGTGGGCGTAGTCGTGCTGCAGCGGGTCCCACCCCGGCGCGTACGCCTGGAACTCCCGTTTGCCGGTGCGCCACGGATACATGTTCTCGACGGCGTACGTGATGCCGTGCTCGGCCTCGAGGTCGGCGATGCCCTCGACGAAGCCCCGGGCGTAGTCACGTTGCCACCGGAACGGCGGGTGCACGACGATCACCGAGGCACCGACCTCGTGTGCCATCTCGGCGCTGCGGTGCAGCTTGCCCCACGGGTCGTTGCCCCACACCCGCTGCGTCACGAGCAGGCACGGCGCGTGGATCGAGACCACGGGGATCTCGTGGAACGCGCTGAGCGCCTTGATCGCGGTGATGTCGGCGCTGACGTCGTCGATGCCGACCATGACCTCGACCCCGTCGTAGCCGAGCCGCGCGGCCGACTCGAACCCGCTGGCCGTCGACCCCGGGTAGACCGAGGAGGTCGACAACGAGACGCGGATGGGATCGGGCACGAGTTCAAGGCTAGACCGGGGGTCCAGTCGATCGGACGGGGATGGCCGGGAATCTCAGAAGCGGGCTGAGACCTAGAGGCCGTCGAGGTGCTCCAGCAGGATGCCCTCGCGCAGGGCCCACGGGCAGATCTCTAGCTGGGTGAGGTCGAACAGATCCATCGTGGCCTCGGCGACGAGTGCGCCCGCGCGCATCTGGTGCGCGCGGTCCGGCGACACCCCCGGCATGCCGGCGATGTCCTCGGTCGGCTTCGTCGCCAGCTGCTCGACGAGGTGCGACAGGTCCGGCTTGCTGAGCACCCGGCGTACGTACTGGCCCTCGCTCGACGACGCGGCGCCGCAGATGCGCGCCAGTGAACGGAACGTCTTGCTGGTCGCGACGGCCCGGTCGAACGAGCCACCGCGCAGGATCGCCCCGGCCTCGTCGGCGATCGTCGAACGGATGTGCAGGCGCAGCTCGGAGTGCGTACGACCGGCATCGAGCCACTCGCGCGTCAGGCGTCCGGCGCCGAGGGCCATCGACTGGGCGACGTCGGGGGTCTCGTCGGACCCGGCGGCGATCTCGAGCGACCCGCCGCCGATGTCGAAGACGCCGAGGCGGCCGGCGGACCAGCCGAACCAACGGCGTACGGCGAGGAACGTCAGACGAGCCTCGTCCTCACCGCCCAGGACCTGGAGGTCGAGCCCGCTGGCGGCGTTGACCCGGGCGATGACGTCGTCGGCGTTGACCGCGTCACGTACGGCGGACGTCGCGAACGCCAGGATCGTGGTGCAGCCCTTGTCCTCGGCCTCGGCGCGGGCGTCGACGACGTACTTGGTCAGCCGGGAGATGCCCTCCTCTGTGACGGCGTTGTCGGCGTCGAGGTGCTCGGCGAGCCGAAGCGGCTCCTTGTAGCTGTGGGCCGGGACGGGCGGGCCGCCGCGGAAGGCGTCGACGACGAGCAGGTGGCCGGTGTTGGACCCGATGTCGAGGACGCCCATGCGCATGTGTCCATCCTCTCACTGGCGGTGGCACGTCAGGGGCGACGCCCTAGCATGAGGGGGATGCCAGAAGTCGAGCTCGGATTCCCCCGTACGTTTGTGGAGTTCGCCAATCCCGCGGACCCGACCGAGGTCTTTCGCTGCGACCTGACGTGGCTCACGTCGCGGTGGACCTGCATCTTCGGCGCCGGCTGCCCCGGGATCTACGAGACGAGCCCCGAGGCGGGCTGCTGCACGTTGGGCGCCCACTTCGCCGATGACGACGACGCGAAGCGGGTCGGCGCGATCGTCGACCAGCTGACCCCGGCCCACTGGGAGCGGCACGACGAAGGCCGTCGCGGCGGCTGGACCGAGAAGGACGACGAGGGCGAGCTCAAGACGCGTGCCTTCGAGGGCGCCTGCGTCTTCCACAACTCACGCGGCTTCGAGGGCGGCTACGGGTGCGCCCTGCACGGCTACGCGCTGGAGAACGACCTCAAGCCGCACACGACCAAGCCCGACGTGTGCTGGCAGCTGCCGCTGCGGCGACAGTTCCGCGACGTCGACCGTGGCGACGGCACGACGTACACCGAGACGCAGATCGGCGAGTACACCCGCGCGGGCTGGGGACCGGGCGGTGCCGACCTCGACTGGTACTGCTCCTCCAACACCGAGGCCCATGTCGGGCTGGAGCCGGTCTACGTCACCAACCGGGACGAGCTGACCGAGCTGATGGGTGAGGCCGGATATGCCGAGCTGGCCCGCTATTGCAGGGAGCACGAGGCCGGAGGCACCAATACACCACACCCGGCCGACCCCCACCGCTGACCCCCTGCACCACCGTGATCCGGGGTCAGGCAACAATGCCGTATGCACCTCGACCACGTCTCGTTCGCCGTTGGCCCTGACGGCCTCGCCGGTACGACCGCAGAGCTCGGCCGGCTGCTGAATGCCACGTTCATCGACGGCGGTGCCCACCCCCGGTTCGGCACCCGCAACATGATCCTGCCTCTCAAGAACCGCCAGTACCTCGAGGTCGTCGAAGTCCTCGACCACCCGGCCGCCGACAAGGCCGCCTTCGGGCAGGCCGTCCGCGCCCGCCGCGACGCCGGCGGAGGATGGCTCGGCTGGGTCGTCTCGGTCGACGACATCACCGAGGTCGAGCACCGCATGGGTCGGCACGCCGTGCCCGGCAACCGCCGCCGCCCCGACGGCTACAACCTCGAGTGGAAGCAGATCGGCACGAGCGGCATGAAGGCCGACCCGCAGCTGCCGTTCGTCATCAAGTGGGAGAAGGACCCGGCCCAGCACCCGTCGCAGATGGCCGACTCCCAGATCGCGCTGACCGCTCTCGAGATCGCCGGCGACCCCAAGCGGCTGGCCGACTACCTCGGCGAGCCCGCGGTCGAGGCGCTCGAGGAGATCGAGGTCCGTTGGGTCGCACCGCACGGCACCCCCGGCATCCTCGCCGCCGAGTTCAGCACCCCGGACGGCGTCGTCCGGATCTGACCTGTGGGCGCGGCGCCCCCGACTGTCACACGGCGCGCCTAGGCTGACGGCCATGGCAGCCACCAAGACCGCCCGGCCCGCATACGTCTGCGCGGACTGCGGCTGGACGACCAGCAAGTGGGTCGGCCGCTGCGGCGAGTGCCAGGCCTGGGGCACGGTCGACGTCGCCGCCCCCGTCCGCACCGGCCGCACGCAGGCAGCCCCTGTCGCCGCGCCTGCCGTCCCAATCAGCCAGGTCACGATCGAGTCGGCACGGTCGACGACGTCCGGCATCGGCGAGCTCGACCGGGTGCTGGGCGGCGGCGTCGTCCCCGGCGCGGTGCTGCTGCTCGCCGGCGAGCCCGGCGTCGGCAAGTCGACGCTGTTGCTCGAGGTCGCCGCGCGGTGGGCACGAGCCGGCCGCCGCACGCTCTACGTCTCCGGCGAGGAGTCCGCCGCCCAGGTACGCCTACGGGCCGAGCGCACCGGCGCGGTCGACGACAACCTCTACCTCGCGGCCGAGACCGACCTCGGCGCTGTGCTGACGCACGTCGAGACGGTCAAGCCCGGGCTGCTGATCGTCGACTCGGTGCAGACCATCGGCTCGGCCGACGTCGACGGCGTGCCGGGTGGCGTCACCCAGGTGCGCGAGGTCGCGTCGGCGGTCATCCAGCGGGCCAAGCGCGACAACATCGCCACCCTGCTCGTCGGCCACGTCACCAAGGACGGCTCGGTCGCCGGACCGCGCGTCCTCGAGCACCTCGTCGACGTCGTCCTGCAGTTCGAGGGCGACCGCAGCTCGCGGCTGCGCCTGCTCCGCGCGGTCAAGAACCGCTTCGGCCCGGTCGACGAGATCGGCTGCTTCGACCTCGTCGACGACGGCATCGTCGAGGTCCCCGACCCGACCGGGCTGTTCGTGTCCCGCCACGAGCAACCGGTCCCGGGCACGTGCGTCACGGTCACGATGGAGGGCCGGCGGCCGCTGCTGGCCGAGGTGCAGGCACTGACGGTCAAGTCGTCGACGCCGTCCCCCAGGCGTACGTCCAGCGGGCTCGACTCCTCACGGGTGGCGATGATCCTCGCCGTGCTCACCAAGCACTGCAAGGTCAACCTCTCCGAGCTCGACGTCTACACCGCGACCGTCGGCGGCGCGCGCCTCGTCGAGCCGTCGGTCGACCTCGCCCTCGCGATCGCCACGGTCTCGGCCCAGCGCGAGTCCGCCGTGCCGGCCAACCTCGTCGCGATCGGCGAGGTCGGGCTCGCCGGCGAGGTCCGCAAGGTCAGCAACCTGGTCGCCCGGCTCCGCGAGGCGGAGCGGATCGGCTTCCGCCGGGCGGTCGTCCCTGCCGGCTCGGAGGGCCTCGAGGGCCTCCGCACGTCGATGACGATCACGGCGGTCAGCAACATCCAGGCCGCGATGGCCTGTCTCGATGTCACAGCGCCCTATTGATGCCGCATACACTGTGTGCGACCTGAGTGAGGTGAGTGACCATGGCGTCAGCAGCAGAGCGTGCCGCGGCGGCAGCAGAGGCTTCCGCGCGCCTGCGCGCAACCTTGGCCACCGTCGCGCCCGGCACATCGCTGCGTGAGGGCCTCGAGCGCATCCTGAGGGGCCGCACCGGCGCGTTGGTCGTCGTCGGCCACGACCGCCAGATCGAGGCAATCTCGACCGGCGGCTTCGCCCTCGACGTGCCGTTCACGGCCACGGGCCTGCGCGAGCTCGCCAAAATGGACGGCGCGATCATCCTCGACCGTGACGCGACGCGCATCCTGATGGCCGGCGTCCACCTGATGCCAGATCCGTCGATCGTCACGCAGGAGACCGGCACGCGTCACCGCACCGCCGACCGCGTCGCCCGCCAGACCGGCGTCCCCGTCATCTCGGTCTCGGCGTCGATGCACATCATCGCGCTCTACCTCGAGGACCTGCGTCACGTGCTCGAGGAGACCGGCGCCGTGCTGGGCCGCGCCAACCAGGCGCTCCAGACCCTCGAGCGCTACCGCAACCGCCTCGACGAGGTCTCCGACGCGCTGTCGGCCCTCGAGATCGAGGACCTCGTCACGGTCCGCGACGTGTCAGCCGTGGCCCAGCGGCTCGAGATGGTCAGCCGCATCGCCGGCGAGATCGACACCTACGTCCTCGAGCTCGGCACCGACGGCCGCCTGCTCGCCCTGCAGCTCGAGGAGCTCATCAGCGGCGTCGACGCCGAGCGCGAGCTGATCATCCGCGACTACATGCCGAGCGGTCGCCGTGGCCGTACGCCCGAGGCCGTGCTCGCCGAGCTCGCCGCGATCGAGTCGACCGATCTCGTCGACCTGGGCTCGGTCGCCCGCGCCTTGCGCATCGGCACCGAGGAGACGCTCGACAGCCCGTTGGCGCCCCGTGGCTACCGACTGCTGGCGCGCATCCCCCGGCTGCCCATCACGGTGGTCGAGCGTCTCATCGAGCACTTCGGCTCGCTCCAGAAGCTGCTCGCCGCGAGCATCGAGGACCTCCAGACCGTCGAGGGCGTCGGCGACCTGCGGGCCCGTGGCGTGCGCGAGGGCCTCTCCCGGCTCGCCGAGTCCAGCATCCTCGAGCGCTACGTCTAGCCGGACCATCGAACTAGCCGCGCCGGCCCGGACCATCGGACTAGCAAGGCTCGCGTCGCGAGGTGGGCCATCCGTCACTCACGCGCCAACGGCGTTAGCCGCCGACATCAGGCGACCTGAGGCTCGCTCTCCAGTCTGTGATTCAGTCGTCGGCGGGCTTCGTCGTGTTCTTGGCCGACGGCGTCGGCTTCGTCGGCGTCGGCTTCGTGGTCGGCGTGGTCTTGGGCACGGGCCTGCGCTCGAGGGTGAACGTCGCCTTGCCCGGTTCGCCGCCGAGCGTGCCGACCTGCACCGCATAGGTGCCAGGCGTCGCGAAGCCCTCCTTGGCCGAGCACTTGGCGCCCGAGCCGCGGCCCGACCAGGTGGCGGTCACGAGCGAGGCCCACTGCGGCGAGATCGCGACCGGGTCGTCGAGGAGCGAGGTCTTGCAGACCGTGGAGTCCCAGATCGCCGTCTTGTTGGCGCTGATGACGGCCACCATCTCGGCGTCGGAGGGCGTCAGCGTGCAGGCCGTCTGCTCCGTCGAGCTGACGACGAGGCCGATCTTGACCGGGCCCTTGGTGAACTGCCCCGCCTCGACCGTCGGAGTGATGCGCACCTTCTCGGGGTCGCACGCGCGGCTCGCACTCACCAGCGTCACGTCGACGACGCCGTTGACCGGAGCGGCCACCGTCGGAGCCGTGGTCGTGGCCGTCACGGCCGGGGTCTTGGCTGCCGGCTTGCCGTCGGGCTTGTCGTCGCCGCCGACGAACCTGAGTGCCAGCCAGACCAGCGCGATCACGGCTGCGAGGGCGAGCAGCCGACGACGCCAGTAGACCTCCGCAGGCAACCGTCGCTGGCTCACGAACCCACGCTATCCGCGCGCCACCCGCTGAGGCGTCCCGACGCGCCCTCGTGTGGGCTGCGTGCGAGGATCGACGCGTCATGACGACCCGATCCGCCCCGCTGCCTGTCGCCGACCTGGCACGGTTGCACGACGAGCTCCTCGACTGGTTCGCCCGCACGGCCCGCGACCTGCCGTGGCGCCGCGACGCATCACCGTGGGCCGTCATGGTCTCGGAGTTCATGCTGCAGCAGACACCGGTCTCCCGCGTGCTCCCGGTGTACGAAGCGTGGGTCCAGCGGTGGCCCACACCGGCGGCACTGGCCGCGGAGTCACCGGGCGAGGCGGTGCGCGCGTGGGGCCGCCTCGGCTATCCCCGCCGCGCCCTTCGCCTGCACGCCGCCGCCACGGCGATCGTCGAGCGGCACGACGGGGAGGTGCCGTCGTCGCTCGACGACCTGTTGGCGCTGCCCGGCGTCGGCGCCTACACCGCGGCTGCGGTCTCGTCGTTCGCGTTCGCCGGCCGCGAGGCGGTCCTCGACACCAACGTCCGGCGCGTGTTCGCCCGTGTCGTCGGCGGTGAGCAGTTCCCGCCAGCCGCGGTCACGGCCGCCGAGCGCGACCTGGCCACGGCCCTGCTGCCCGTACGCGATGCGCACCGTTGGGCGGCCGCCACGATGGAGCTCGGCGCCCTGGTCTGCACCGCGCGGTCACCCCGCTGCCACGAGTGCCCGGTCGCCGACCTGTGTCGCTGGCGGGCGGCGGGCTATCCGGCGTACGACGGCCCGGTCCGCCGCGGCCAGGCGTGGCACGGCACGGACCGGCAGTGCCGCGGGCGACTCATGGCGGTGCTCCGCGAGGCGGTCGGACCGGTGCCGAAGCCCGCGCTCGACATCGTGTGGCCCGACGCCCTGCAGCGCGAGCGAGCCCTCGACGGCCTGGTCGCCGACGGCCTGGTCGAGCCCCTGCCGGACGGCACCTACGCCCTGCCGAGCTGAGGGCTCAGTCGAGGGCCTGCGCCAGGTCCTCGATGATCTGCCGCGACTCGGCCTCGTCGTCGAGCGGCCGGTCGAGGAACACCCCGTTGAACGTCGCATCGATCAGGTTGGCCATGCCCGGCGCCCGCTTGGCGGTGACCCCGGAGCGTTGGAGGTACGCGGCGACTGCCCGGATCCACAACGCGTTGGAGGCCTTGATCGACGAGGCGTACGGTTCACGGCCGAGCAGACCGAGTGCCGCCGCCTCGACGTACATGCGCTGGCAGCGCTGCACCTGCTCGTCCTCGGTGTACGTCGTCCAGAGGGCGAGCACCGCCTCGCGCAGCGACCCGGCGGGCGCCATGGCGTCGATGTGGGCCATCGAGCGGGTGTTGGACGCCTCGAGCACCGCGGCGACCAGCTCGTCCTTGGAGCCGAAGTGATAGATCAGCATGCGGTCGCTCGTGCCCAGCTCCGCGGCGAGCGGACGCAGGCTGAGCCCGATCAGCCCATGGGCCAGGGCGTAGTCGGTGGCTGCCTCGGTGAGGTCGTCGCGCTTGTTCATCGACGCCAAACGTAGCATCTGCTACAGTCGGCAATGTAGCAAGTGCTACAGGAAGCCAGGAAGACCCATGTTCGTCGCAGCCGCCCTGCTGATGGTCGCGATCGCGACCGAGGTGTTCGCCACCGCCGCGCTCCCCCGCGCGCAGGGATTCACCAACCCCGGCTGGGCCGCGATCGTCGTCGCCGGCTACGCCCTGTCGATCTGGCTGCTGACCGTCGTGGTCAAGGAGATCCCGGTGTCGGTCACGTACGCGATCTGGGCCGGACTCGGCACCGCCGCGATCGCGGTCGTCGGCGTCGTGTTCCTCGACGAGCCGGTCAGCCTCGCCAAGGTCACTGCGATCGCGCTGATCATCGCCGGGGTCGTCCTGCTCAACACCCAGACCTCACACTGAGCGGGGCCCGAGCGCGCTCCGCGCGCGACCGGTCGAGCTGGTTGAGGTGCGAACGAGCTCTGCGAGGGAGCCTCGAAACCCCTAGCCTTCTGGCATGAGCAGCTGGGACGCGTCCGCGACCGGGGTGATGAGGCTGCCGTCAGGGCTGGGCGTACGAGGCCGTGGTCTGCGCCACGGGTTGCCGCCGGGACCGGAGCCCGAGCTCGGGGTCTACCTCCTCGGTGGCGATCCGCCCTCGGTCGACTGGGAGTCGCACTGGGTGCGCTGGCCGGACTTCCGGCTGCCGAGTGAACCGGAGGCGTTGCGTCGGGCACTCCTCGACGTCCGGGAACGCGCCGCGGAGGAACGGGTCGAGATCGCGTGCGCGGGCGGCCGAGGGCGTACCGGCACGGCACTCGCCTGCCTGGCCGTGCTCGACGGCGTACCTGCCGGAGACGCCGTGGCGTACGTGCGCGAGCACTACGACCCCAAGGCGGTCGAGACGCCGTGGCAGCGGCGCTTCGTGAGGCGCTTCGCCTGAGACACGACGAAGCCCCCGCAGCCAGGCTGCGGGGGCTTCGTACGTATGCGCTGCTACTCGGCTGACGCCTCGACGGCCGGCGGCACGTCGGCCGGCATCTCGAGCGCCAGGTCGGCCTTGTTGCGGCCCTCGAACGTGAAGACCGCTTCCGCACCTTCACCCTCGACACCGACCAGCACGAGCTGACCGGGGCGGAGCTCGCCGTAGAGCAGCTTCTCGGCCATGACGTCCTCGATCTCGCGCTGCACCGTGCGACGCAGCGGACGAGCACCGAGCACCGGATCGAAGCCACGCTTGGACAGCAGGTCCTTGGCCTCCATCGTCAGCTCGATGTTCATGTCCTTCTCGGCGAGACGCTTCTCGAGCGAGTCGATCATCATGTCCACCATCTGCAGGATCTCGTCCTGGGTCAGCGGCGGGAAGACGATGATCTCGTCGACACGGTTGAGGAACTCGGGCCGGAAGTGCTGCTTGAGCTCGATCGACACGCGCTCCTTCATCTTGTTGTAGGACCCCGCGGTGTCGCCGGCCTGGCTGAAGCCCAGGTTGACGCCCTTGGAGATCTCACGCGCACCGAGGTTGGTGGTCATGATGACGACGGCGTTCTTGAAGTTGACGACGCGTCCCTGACCGTCGGTGAGGTGTCCCTCCTCGAGGATCTGCAACAGCGAGTTGAAGATGTCCGGGTGGGCCTTCTCGATCTCGTCGAACAGCACGACGGAGAACGGCTTGCGGCGCACCTTCTCGGTGAGCTGGCCACCCTCTTCGTAGCCGACGTAGCCGGGAGGCGAGCCGAACAGTCGCGAGACCGTGTGCTTCTCGCTGTACTCCGACATGTCGAGCTGGATGAGGGAGTCCTCGTCGCCGAACAGGAAGTTGGCCAGCGCCTTGGACAGCCACGTCTTGCCGACGCCCGAGGGCCCGGCGAAGATGAACGATCCACCGGGACGCTTGGGGTCCTTGAGGCCCGCACGCGTACGACGGATGGCCCGCGACAGCGCCTTGATGGCCTCGTCCTGACCGATGACCCGCTTGTGGAGCTCTTCCTCCATGTTGAGCAGGCGGCTGGACTCGGCCTCGCTGAGCTGGCCGACGGGGATGCCGGTGGCCTTGGCGAGGACCTCGGCGATGAGGTTCTCGTCGACGACCGCGACGGTGTCGAGGTCGCCGGACTTCCAGGCCTTCTCGCGCTCGCCCTTGGCGTTGATGAGCTTCTTCTCCTCGTCGCGCAGGGAGGCGGCCGCCTCAAAGTCCTGTGCGTCGATGGCGCCTTCCTTGCGGCGGCGGACGTCGACGATCTTGTCGTCGAACTCCTTGAGCTCCGGCGGGGTCGCCATGCGGCGGATGCGAAGACGGGCGCCGGCCTCGTCGATCAGGTCGATCGCCTTGTCGGGCAGGAACCGGTCGGAGACGTAGCGGTCACCCATCGTCGCCGCCGCCACGAGGGCGTCGTCGGTGATGGAGACGCGGTGGTGCGCCTCGTAGCGGTCCCGCAGACCCTTGAGGATCTCGACGGTGTCGAGCACGGACGGCTCGTCGACGAGGATCGGCTGGAAGCGGCGGTTGAGCGCCGCGTCCTTCTCGAAGTGCTTGCGGTACTCGTCGAGCGTCGTCGCGCCGATGGTCTGCAGCTCACCACGGGCCAGCATCGGCTTGAGGATGCTGGCAGCGTCGATCGCGCCCTCGGCGGCACCCGCACCCACGAGGGTGTGGATCTCGTCGATGAACAAGATGATGTCGCCGCGGGTGCGGATCTCCTTGAGGACCTTCTTGAGGCGTTCCTCGAAGTCACCGCGGTAGCGCGACCCGGCGACGAGAGCGCCGAGGTCGAGCGTGTAGATCTGCTTGTCCTTGAGCGTCTCGGGCACGTCACCGCGGACGATGTCCTGGGCGAGGCTCTCGACGACGGCGGTCTTGCCGACGCCGGGCTCGCCGACGAGCACCGGGTTGTTCTTGGTGCGTCGCGACAGCGTCTGCATGACGCGCTCGGCCTCGTCGTCCCGGCCGATGACCGGGTCGAGCTTGCCCTCGCGGGCGGCCTGCGTCAGGTTGCGGCCGAACTGGTCCAGCACGGCGGACGTGCTCGGGGCGGACTCGCTGGGCGCGCCGGCCTGCTCGGCCTCCTTGCCCTGGAAGCCGCTGACGAGCGTGATGACCTGCTGGCGTACGCGGTTGAGGTCGGCGCCCAGCTTGACGAGGACCTGGGCGGCGACGCCCTCGCCCTCGCGGATCAGGCCGAGCAGGATGTGCTCGGTGCCGATGTAGTTGTGGCCGAGCTGCAGCGCCTCGCGGAGGCTGAGCTCGAGGACCTTCTTGGCGCGGGGCGTGAACGGGATGTGCCCGCTCGGAGCCTGCTGGCCCTGGCCGATGATGTCCTCGACCTGGCCGCGTACGGCTTCAAGTGAGATGTCGAGGCTCTCGAGAGCCTTGGCCGCAACGCCCTCACCTTCGTGGATGAGGCCGAGGAGGATGTGCTCCGTGCCGATGTAGTTGTGGCTGAGCATGCGTGCCTCTTCTTGGGCAAGCACGACCACGCGACGAGCACGGTCGGTGAATCTTTCGAACATGGCGTCCCCCTCTGCTGGACTATCAGTTCAGTTTAGTCGGGTATGGAAATCCGCACGCAGTGATGTCCATATGTGTAACCCAACCTTCACCGGCGACCCGGTGTTCCGGAGTTCGCTGTCGGCAGAACCGGCTCCGGTGACGGTTTACCAAGAGGTCATGGTGAACAGCCACTCCTCAGGGCGCGCGCACCTTGTGGAGTGGCACCTTGCCCTGACCTCTTGGTAAACCGCGGCTACTCGGCGCGCGACAGCGGGAACAGGATGGCCTCGCGGATGCCGATGCCCTGCAGCAGCATGACGAGCCGGTCGACGCCGAGACCCATGCCACCGGCCGGCGGCATGCCGAACTCGAGCGCGCGCAGGAAGTCCTCGTCGACGTCCATGGCTTCCGGGTCACCGGCTGCGGCGAGCCGCGACTGCTCCTCGAGCCGCTCACGCTGGATGACGGGGTCGTTGAGCTCGGAGTAGGCGACGCCGAGCTCGACACCGTTGATCACGATGTCCCAGGCCTCGACGAGCCCGGGCTTGGTCCGGTGCCGCTTGGCCAGCGGACGTACGGACTCGGGATAGTCGCGCACGAACGTCGGCTGGATCAGGGTGTGCTCGACGAGCTTCTCGAACAGCTCGAGGACGATCTCGCCGGCATCCCAGTGCGGCTGGAGCGCAACCTCGTGCTTGGCGGCCAGCGCGACCAACGTCTCCACGGTCGTCGCGTCGTCGACGTCGGTGCCGGTGGCCTCGGCGACGAGCTCGTGGATCGACGCACTGCGCCACGGCTTCTCGAGGTCGATCTCGCTGCCGTCGCGTGCGGTGACGACGGTCCTGCCGACGGCGCGCGCGGCGTTGACCACGAGGTCGCGCATCGTGTCGGCCATCGTGTCGTACGAGCCATAGGCCTCGTACGCCTCGAGCATCATGAACTCGGGGTTGTGCGTGTTGTCGACGCCCTCGTTGCGGAACGTCTTGCCGATCTCGTAGACCCGGTCGACGCCGCCGACCAGCGCACGCTTGAGGTCGAGCTCGATCGCGATGCGCAGGTACATGTCCTCGTCGAACGCGTTGGTGTGCGTCGTGAACGGGCGGGCCGCCGCGCCACCGTTGGTGTGCTGCAGCACCGGGGTGTCGACCTCGACGAACTCCTTGCCGTCGAGCGTCGCGCGCAGCGACTGCAGGACCTTGGCCTTCACCCGTACGTTGTCGCGAGCCTCGGGCCGCACGATCAGGTCGACGTAGCGCATCCGGCTGCGAGCCTCGTCGGACAGCGGGTTGTGCTCGTTGGGCAGCGGGCGGACGGTCTTGGCGGCGATCTGCCACGAGCTCGCCATGACGGAGAGCTCACCGCGCTTGCTCGTGATGACCTCGCCGGTGACCGCGAGGTGGTCGCCGATGTCGATCGTCGACTTGAACGCCGCGAGCTGGTCCTCGCCGACACCGTCGAGGGAGATCATGGCCTGCAGCGGGGTGCCGTCGCCCTCGCGGAGCGCGGCGAACACGAGCTTGCCGGTGCCGCGCACGAAGATGACCCGGCCGGCGACCGTGACGATGTCGCCGGTCTGCGCGCCCGCACCGAGCGCCTCGGCGTCGTACGTGTCGACGATCTGCTTGAGCGTGTGGGTGCGGCCGACGACGACGGGATAGGGCTCCACGCCGCGGTCGATGAGCTGCTGGCGCTTGTCGAGGCGCACGCGCATCTGCTCGGGGAGATCGTCCTCGGGGGCAGGGGTGCTGGTCGCGTCGCTCACGAGGGTCGATCCTATCGGTCAGGGCTCGTCGGCTTCGCCGCCGGTCGGCACCACGTCCCGCCCCACGATCTCGCGTCAGATCAACCGTTTTGAGGGCGCGTCCAGCCCAGATGCGTTGACGCGCCGCCACATCACTTGGGGCCTTGGGGTGGGGTCCGCCGGTGGCCGGCTGTGCCAGTCTCTGTCAGAGACGGGCGGCGGCGCAGAACTTGGGGTCGCTGTCCGACGATCGAGGGGCGCTCATCAGCTGGTCTGAGCGCGGCCGCGGGACCTTGACCTCGCCGTACGCGTATGTCGTGATCTGGTCCCCGGTGATGTACTTCTTGAACGACTTCCAGATCCGCGCATCCGATGCGCCCACGTAGTCGGCCGTGGCCCTCACCGTGGCGAGGACATCCACGCCGTCCTTCTCGAGAGCGTGCACGGCATCCTGCACCCGGAATCGCATGGAGGCGATGCGCCCGCCATCCAGCGCGATCCACGCTGTGACAGGCACGGCGTGATCCGTCAGTTGATCGGACATGTCGTCCATGAACCGCCACATCGCGATGCCGAGGAGCTTGCGGGCGGAAATCTCGACAACGATGGTGCTGGGCTCGTCGTTGGAGATGCCCAGCGGAACCGGATCAAGGACCGCGGCGAGAGCCGGTGGCATCCATGGAAGACCGCTGTCGCCCGACGGAGCGCTGTTCGGGCCGTAGTCCACCCAGCACGGATCGAGTTGTCCAGACACCGGGCTCGCGTACAGCCGTCGACCGCGAATGCGCTCCTCCAGGGGCTCGTCGCCCGCCATCGTCGTGGCGGCGGGCCCATCGAGCTTCGTCACGTATGTTGCGACCTCCCGCACCGGATCGACGCCGCCGCTGACCGCGATCCTGCTACCCCCGAGCTTCGCCACCGACCTGTACGTGAGCGACTTGAGCGACAAGCTCTCGGCCGCCTTGTCGAGCATCAACGCTGCCTTCGACTTCGTGGTGGGGTCGTATCCGAGGTTGCTCCTTGTCGTCGCCTGACCGTCGGCGTCGTTGCTCGAACCGGTCGCACATGCAGTGAGAGGGAGGAGACATGAGAGCACCACAACAGTCGCTCGCCGTGAGATCACAGCGGCAGCCTAGGTGAGCCGACTGGTCCGCGATGCCAGTTCACCGGATCGGAGCCTCAGTCGTGGTTCTTCTCGTGGATGAGGCGCAGGCCCGTGAGGGTCAGCCAGGGGTCGCGGGTCGTGATGGTGGCGCAGTGGTCGACGACGGCCTCGGGGTACGACCCGGTGGCGATGACCGTGACGTGGTCGGGATCGGCGTCGAGGGACTCGATGATGCGGGTGACCAAACCGTCGACGAGGCCGGCGAAGCCGTAGACGAGGCCCGACTGCAGGGCCTCGACGGTGTTCTTGCCGATGACGTCGCGCGGGAGGGCGAGCTCGACGCTGCGCAGCTGGGCGCCGCGGCGGGCCAGGGCGTCGAGGGACAGCTCGACGCCGGGGGCGATGGCGCCACCGATGTAGCGGTTGGCGTCGTCGACGACGTCGAAGATGGTGGCGGTGCCGTTGAGGTCGACGACGATCGCGGGTCCGCCGTAGAGCTCCGCAGCTGCGAGGGCGTTGACGATGCGGTCGGCGCCGACCTCGCGTGGGTTGTCGGTGTGGATCGGCACGCCGGTCTTGACGCCGGGCCCGACGATCGCGACGGGGAGGTCGGTCCAGTAGCGGTCCTGCATCGATCGCAGCTCGACGAGGATCGCCGGTACGGTGCAGCACAGCGCCACGGCGCTGATGTGCGAGATGCCCTCCTGCTCGACCAGGTTCATCAGCAGCATGTACCACTCGTCGGACGTACGCCGCTCGTCCGACGACACCTGCCAGTGGGCGATCAGCTCGTCAGTATCGAACGCGCCGATCGTCGTGTGGCTGTTGCTGACGTCAAGACACAGCAGGGTCATGTCGTCACCTGGAGGCCACGAGCGGGTTGTCGATCACGTCTCCGCGTACGAGGCCCGAGCCGGCCAGCACCTCGGCCGGGTCGCTGCCCGTGCCGACGACCCGGTTGTCGGCGTCGACGAACACGACGCTCGGCTCGAACGTACGCGCCTCGGCGTCGTCCATCTGCGCGTACGCGATGAGGATGACGAGGTCGCCGGGGTGGACGAGGTGGGCTGCGGCGCCGTTGATGCCGATGACACCGCTGCCGCGCTCGCCGGCGATCGTGTAGGTCTCGAGGCGGGCACCGTTGTCGATGTCGACGATGTGCACCAGCTCACCGGGCAGCAGGTCGGCGGCGTCGAGCAGGTCCTGGTCGACCGTCACCGAGCCGACGTAGTGCAGGTCGGCCTGCGTCACGGTCGCGCGGTGGATCTTGGACTTCATCATGGTGCGGATCAACGTCAGGCTCCTAGCGTGAGGGCGGTGTTGTCGAGGAGTCGTGGCGTGCCGACCTTGGCGGCCACGAGCAGGCGGGCGTCTGCGCCGGGCCGCGGCTCGCCCATGTCGGGATCGGTCAGCACGAGGTAGTCGGGCGTGATGCCGGCGGACTCGAGCACCGCGTGGGCTCCGGCGAGCACGGCGTCCGCCCCGTCCGGACCCGCGGCCACGCCGGCCCGCAGGGCGGCGGAGATGGAGGCAGCCTGCTGGCGCTCGTCGGCCGAGAGGTAGCGGTTGCGCGAGCTCATCGCGAGGCCGTCGTGCTCGCGTACGGTCGGGCAGCCGACGATCTCGACGCCGAGCGCGAGCTCGCGCGCCATGTGCCGGATGAGCGTGAGCTGCTGGTAGTCCTTCTCGCCGAACACCGCGACGTCGGGACGTACGAGCCCGAACAGCTTGGCCACGACGGTCAGCACCCCGCGGAAGTGCGTCGGTCGGACAGCACCCTCGAGAACCGTGCCGAGCGGGCCGGGGTCGACGGTGACCGTGTCGACCAGACCGGTCGGGTACATCGTCTCGACGGTCGGCGCGAACACGACGTCGACGCCGGCCTCGGCGCAGCGCTCGAGGTCGTCGTCGAACGTACGGGGATAGGCGTCGAAGTCCTCGCCGGGCGCGAACTGGGTCGGGTTGACGAAGATCGACGCGACGAGCGCGTCGCCGAGCGGCCGGGCGTGCTTGAGCAGCTGGAGGTGACCGTCGTGCAGCGCGCCCATGGTGGGCACGAACGAGACGGTCGAGTCACCCCGCCCGGCGTCGAGCTCCGCACGCGTACGCGCGACGGTCGGCGTTGCCACGAGTCAGATCCCGGCGGCGATCTCGGCGAGCGTGTCCCAGTCGGCCTCGTCGAGCACCTGGCGGATCGTGCTGGCCTGGACCGGAGCGAGGCGACCGTCGGCCTCCGCGCGACCGGCGGTCGCGCGAGCCATCTCGAGGTAGGCGTCGACCGTCGCGTCGTCGACGTCGGCCGCGGCGAGCGCGTCCACGTGGGCCCGGATCGTCGTGACGTCGCCGCGTACGACCGGACCCGTGAGGGCTGCGTCGCCGTAGGCGAGGGCGTTGTCGAGGGCGGCGGTCAGCAGGGGGCGGAGCACCGCGGCCGGGTCGGCGGCGCCGGCCGTGCGGAGCAGGTCCATCGACTGGGCGACGAGGGTCACGAGGTGGTTGGCGCCGTGCGCGAGGGCTGCGTGATAGAGCACGCGGTCGGCCTCGTCGACCCACATCGGGGTGCCGCCGAGCGCGGCGACGAGCTCCTCGGCGAGCGGGCGCTCGGCAGCTGCCGCGGTCAGGCCGAAGACCGGCGCGCGGTCGAGGTCGACCGGTGTGCCGGTGAACGTCATGGCTGGGTGGAACGCGATCGGGCGTGCGCCCAGGCGGGTCAACGAGGCGAGCGCGTCGAGCCCGTGGCGGCCGCTCGTGTGCAGGACGTACTGGCCGGGGCGGACGGCGCCTGAGGAGGCAAGCTCCTCGGCGATGGCGATGAGGTCGTCGTCAGGGACGGCGAGCACGAGGATGTCGCTGGCTGCGGCGAGCTCGGCGGGCGTGCGCACGGCGACGCCGGGCAGCAGCGTCGTGATGCGGAGCTGCGAAGCCTCGGACCGGCCGGACACGCCCACGAGGGGGTAGCCGGCGGAACGGAATCGTGAAGCGAGAACGGCGCCGACCCTGCCGGCTCCGATGACGCCCATGGAGAGACGCTGCATGCGTGGTGCCTTTCGTTCCAGTCCCGCGAGCGGGTACCAGACAAACTGACGACCTCAGTCTACCTTCGGGGCGCCGTGGCGACAGGGCTACGACCTATGCCATGAGTCACACGGGGAGCGCTTGTCGGAGGTCCTTTCGACAGGCTCAAGGAGCTACCCGGGCACCTTGGCGGTGGCGGTGCCTTCGAGAGGGCCGTCCTGCAGCGTCACCGTGATGGTCCGGGGCGCCCGTCGAGCGGCGCCGCGCAGCGTGACGGCCCAGCCGGACCCCGGGTAGACCCGTTCGCTGCCCATGCGGGACCGGAACACCGCCGGCTCCCCCGCATGCTCCACGTCGGCGACGTCGCCGTCGGTCTTGACCTCGATCACCGGATCGACCGGATCGACGTTCGGGAACCACGCAGCCACGTCGAGCACCAGGTCCGCCCCGTCGGCGTGCGAGCCGCGGACCTGGACCTTCGCCGCGGTCTGCTCCGCCGTCAGCACGTACGCCTCGGGCGGCACCGGGTCGCTCTGCCAGCCCGGCAGGTACGACGTGAGGCCAGCCGGCTCGACGCCCGAGGGATGCATCTCGGACTGCATGCCCTCAGCGCGTACGTAGCGCCAGATCGCCTCGCGGTCACCGTTGGCGAACAGCGCGTAGAGCACGCGGTACTGCGCCGGCACCTCACGCGCGTACCGATCGGCCGGTGCGGCCTCCACGATGCGAGGCACCCGGTCGACGAGGGCATCGAGGTACGCATCGTCGGCCCGTTCGAGCTTGAGCACCGAGTTGGGGATGTTGTAGCGGAGGTACTGCAGGGCCCGCTCGGCTCGTACGTCCGGCAGCGGCGCGAGCACGTCGAGCACGGCGTCGATCGCGTCCTGCCGGGCGTGCACGGCCTCGGCGGTCACCTGACCCTGCGAGATCGACGACTCCTGGCGACGCCACGTGTAGCCCATGACCCCGGAGATGTCGATGCCGTCGGCGTCGCGGTACGCGGTCGCCGTGACGATCTGGTCGCCGGCGAGCAGCACCGTGGGAAACGACAGCTGCGTCGCGTCCCAGAACGTACGGCGGAAGATCTTGGCGCACGCGACGGCGTTGACGAGGACGTCGGGACGCTCGGCGAGAGTCGTGTGCCGGGCGGGCCGGGCGTGGAGGCTGCGGATCCAGGCCGCCGGCGGACGGATCGCCGTGCCCTCTTGGCGCTGATAGGGCATCACGGCGACGTCCGAACCGGTCTCCTCGAGCGCGTCCATCGCCGCCCGCAGGCCACCGCGGGTCAGCCAGTCGTCGGCGTCGAGGAACGTCAGGAACTCCCCCGTCGCCACCGCGACGGCCGCCCGCCGGGCCTCGCCGACACCGGCGTTGGCCTGGCTCAGCACCGTCACGCGGGCGTCTGCCTTGGCGTGCCGCTGGGCGATCGCGAGGCTGCCGTCGGTCGAGCCGTCGTCGATCACGACGATCTCGACGCGCCGGTAGTCCTGCTTGCGCGCGGAGGCCAGGCACTCGTCGAGGAAGGCCTCGCCGTTGAAGACCGGCACGACGACGCTCAGCAGCGGGCGCGAGCGCTCGCGCCACCGGTCCAGCGGCATCGTCACGGCTCGCCGCAGACGCCTCCGAAGTCGAGCCACGCGCCGAGCATAGCGACGAGTGCGTACCGTGATCGCATGACGAGAGGGCCGCTCCCGTGGCGTGAGGCGTGGGAGCGGGCGCTGTACGCCGAGGGCGGGTTCTTCCGGACCTCGAAGCCCGCCGAGCACTTCCGCACCAACGTGCACGTCCCCGCGTTCGCCGGCGCGATCGCCGAGCTCGTCCGGCGGACAGGGGCGCGAACGGTCGTCGACCTCGCCGCCGGAAGCGGTGAGCTGCTGACCGCACTCCGCCCGCTGGTCGACGACGTCGAGCTGGTCGGCGTCGAGCTGGCCACCAGGCCTGATGACCTGCACGCGTCGATCGACTGGCTGCCCGTGTTGCCGGACGAGGTCGACGGCCTGCTGATCGCGAACGAGTGGCTCGACAACGTCCCGTGCGACGTCGTGGAGCTCGGCGACGACGGCGTCGTACGTGAGGTGCTCGTCGACACGGCGACCGGCGAGGAGACGCTCGGCGATGCGTACGACTCGGCGTGGCTGCGCGAGTGGTGGCCGCTGGCGGAGCCCGGCGACCGGGCCGAGGTGGGCGAGACCCGCGACGCTGCCTGGGCCGACGCCGTCTCACGGGTCAGCGGCATGGCCATCGCGATCGACTACGGCCACACCCGCGACGACCGGCCGCCGTTCGGCAGCCTGCGGTCGTACGCCGACGGGCGTGAGGTCGACGTCGTGCCGGACGGCAGCCGCGACGTCACCGCCCACGTCGCCGTCGACTCGGCCGCCTCGACCGCGGGAGCGACCCTGTTCAGGCAGCGCGACGCACTCGCTCACCTCGGCCTCGACGCGTCGCGCCCTCCGCTCGACCTCGCGCACGCCGATCCGGGTGCGTACGTCCGGGCGTTGTCCGCGGCGGGCGAGACCGGCGAGCTCACGGCCGTTGGCGGGCTCGGTGACTTCTGGTGGCTCGTCACGGACACCCTCGGCCATGGAAGACTGAACCCATGACACGGCGGCTGCTGATCCGATCCGGCAAGGACCCGTTCACCCCCGTGGTCGCCGAGTCGACGTTGACGCAGGACGTGTTCAACAGCAACAGCGGCAACTACCTGTTCCAGCACTCGGTCTGGAAGGCGCTCGCGACCGACGCGGCCGAGCTCGTCTCCAACAGCACGCTGTCGGAGCGCGTGCCTCCGGCTCACGGTGACGCCCGGCGCATCAACGACGAGTTCGACCACTTCGTCATCCCGATGGCCAACGCGTTCCGCCCCGAGTTCGCACCGCGCCTCGACCGGCTCAGCGAGCTGCTGGAAGACCTCACGATCCCGGTCACGGTCGTCGGCATCGGAGCGCAGGCCGCTCACGGCCAAGGGGTCGAGTCGCTCGAGCCCGTCGCCAGGACGGTCAAGAAGTTCGTCGGCCTCGTCCTGGACCGGTCGGCCTCGATCGGCGTACGCGGCGAGTTCACCAAGTCGTACCTGCTCGGGCTCGGCTTCCCCGAGGCATCCGTCGAGGTCATCGGCTGCCCGTCACTGTTCCTCCATGGCCGCGACTTCCGGGTCGACAAGAAGGTCGACTCGATCTCGGTCGACAGCCCGCTCGCGCTCAACCTGACTCCCGAGGTCGCCGGCATCGGGGCGTTCGCCACGGCGCAGGCCGCACGGCACCCCAACCTCACCTACATCGGCCAGGACGCGCACGACCTGCGCATGCTGCTGTGGGGCACGCCGTTCCCGCACGTCCACGACCCGCTCGTGCCGGTCCACCTCGACCACCCGCTCTACCAGTCCGACCGCATCAGGCTCTTCCTCGACACCTGGACCTGGTACGACTTCCTGGCGACGCAGGACTTCGCGTACGGCACCCGGTTCCACGGCAACGTCGCGGCGCTCCTGGGGCGTACGCCGGCGCTGCTGCTGGCCCACGACTCGCGCACGCTGGAGCTCGCCGAGTACCACCGCATGCCCTACACGCTCATGCCGGAGTTCACCGCCGAGCTCAAGGCCGAGGACCTCTACGAGTCGACCGACATGGCCGAGTTCAACGCCGCCCTCCCGGAGGGGTTCGACCGCTACACCGCGTTCCTCGAGCGCAACGGACTCGAGCACATCTGGACCGAGGGCAACGGCACGGGCGACTTCGACGAGCGCCTCGCCGCCGCGAAGTTCCCGCCGCCCGTGCACCCCTTGATCGCCTCCGACGGTCACGAGGTCGCCTCGCGGCTCAAGTGGCTGCGCGACGGCATGGTCCTCGACATCACGCGCCACCCCCAGGCGTACGAGCACCCGTTCCCGCACCCGCCGTGGAGCGGCGCGGGCAGCCGGCACGCCCGCATCCAGGCGACGACGGCCGAGAAGCTCGCGACGCAGAAGCGGCAGATCGACGAGCTGTACGCCCGGCTCGAACGGGTCGAGCGCAACTCGCCGCGTGGCCTCACCAAGCGATTCATCCGATGGGTGCAGAGGCTCTTCGGGCGGCACCCATGACCGAGGTCACCGCGAGCGTCGGCACGGGCTTCGCCACGACCGACATGGTGCTCAACATCGGCCCGCAGCACCCGGCGACCCATGGCGTCCTGCGCCTGCGCCTGACACTCGACGGCGAGCGCGTCGTGGCGTGCGAGCCGATCATCGGCTACATGCACCGCGGCGCCGAGAAGCTGTTCGAGGTGCGCGACTACCGGCAGATCATCATGCTGGCCAACCGGCACGACTGGCTCAGCGCGTTCTCCAACGAGCTGGGCGTCGTGCTCGCGGTCGAGGACATGCTGGGCATGGAGGTGCCCGAGCGAGCGACCTGGATCCGTACGCTGCTCGCCGAGCTCAACCGGGTGCTCAACCACCTGATGTTCCTCGGCTCCTACCCGCTCGAGCTCGGCGCCATCACGCCGATCTTCTACGCGTTCCGCGAGCGCGAGACGATCCAGGAGGTCATGGAGGAGGTCTCCGGCGGGCGGATGCACTACATGTTCAACCGCGTCGGCGGCCTCAAGGAGGACATCCCGGCCGGCTGGACCGGGCGGGCGTCGGCGGCGATCGCGACCGTGCGCACCAGGCTGCAGGAGCTCGAGGACCTGATCTTCGGCAATGAGATCTTCCGGGCCCGCACCCGTGGGGTCGGCGTGCTCTCGACCGAGCTCGTCGAGGCGTACGGGGTGTCCGGTCCGATCGCCCGTGCGTCAGGACTCGACATGGACCTGCGGCGCGACGAGCCCTACCTCGCGTACGGCGAGCTGCAGGACGTGCTGCGCGTGCCGGTGCGCACCGACGGTGACTGCTACGCCCGGTTCGCCGTGCTGCTGGAGCAGACCAAGGTGTCGCTCGACCTCGCCGACGCCTGTCTGGCCCGGCTCGCCGACATCGCACCCGGACCGGTCAACGTGCGGCTGCCCAAGATCCTCAAGGCCCCCGAGGGCTCGACGTACGTGTGGACCGAGAACCCGTTGGGGCTCAACGGCTACTACCTCGTGTCGCGCGGCGAGAAGACCCCGTGGCGGCTCAAGCTGCGCACGGCGTCGTTCAACAACGTCGCGGTGCTGCCCGAGATCGTGGGTGGCGCCGTCGTGGCCGACCTCGTCGCGATCCTCGGCTCGACGTTCTTCGTGGTCGGCGACGTCGACAAGTAAGCGATCGTGCTGGCGCCCTGAGGTCGCTTCGATATCGAGTGCTCAGGCTCTCGCACACGGGACGTTGCGCTGGGCTCGTTGCGGGACCGCCCAAGCCTCCTGCGTCAACCACCTGACGTCAGACCTGCGTCACCCTCGTGATCTCGGTGCGGGCCACGGAGCGGTCGCGGAGCGGGGCGGCGGCCAGCCGGCGGGGGTCGGCCATGTACGCCTCGAGGGCCGCGTCGTCGGGCAGCTCGATGATCTGCACCTCGTAGGGGCCGTCGCCGCGCTCGACGCTGCGTACGCGTTGGAGCAGGCGCGCACCGTGATCGCCGAGCAGGCTCAGGACATCGTCCTCGTACGTCGCCAGGAGTCCTTCGTTGCCCGGCACCGCCCAGAGCTGCACACAGAGCGTGAGTGACATGGGGTCATCGTAGGGTCGGATCATGCCCGACTCCACGCCCCGCACCCCGACCCTGATCGACACCCTCGCCGAGGAATGGCTCGACACCATGCTCGACCTCGAGCCCGAGCTCCACATCCACCTCGGCCGCCCGGGCCGCGAGGCCGACTACGCCGACCGGTCGCCCGACGGCGCGGCGGCGGCCGCCGAGGCGGCCAAGGCGATGCTGGCGCGCGTACGCTCGGCAACCCCCGTGGACCAGGTCGACCGCGTCACCCAGGCCGAGCTCATCCGCACCTTGAGCCTCGATGTCGAGAAGCACGACGCCGGGTTCTGGCAGCGCGACCTCAACGTCATCGCCTCGCCGGGCCAGGACCTCCGCGACATCTTCGACCTCATGAGCACCGACACCGACGACGGCTGGGCGCACGTGGCCCGCCGCATGCACAACGTCCCCGGCGCCATGGCCGGCTACCTCGACTCGCTGCGGGCCGGCATCGCAGCCGGCAACGTCCCGGCGATCCGCCAGGTGCGCGAGGTCGCCGACCAGGCCCGCAAGCAGGCCGGCGCCGACAGCTTCTTCCTCTCGCTGGCCGCCCGCGCCGACGTGCCCGCCTCGCTCAAGGGCGAGCTCGAGGCCGGAGCCCGGGCAGCGACCGAGGCGTACGCCGGCATGGCGGAGTTCCTCGACCGCGAGCTCGCGCCGCACGCGCCCGAGGCGGACGGTGTCGGCCGCGAGCACTACGCCCTCGCGTCGCGCTACTTCGTCGGCGTCGAGATCGACCTCGACGAGACCTACGAGTGGGGCATCGAGGAGCTCGCCCGCATGGTCGAGGAGCAGGAGCGCATCGCCGACCAGATCCTGCCCGGGGCCACGGTCGCCGAGGCGATCCAGCACCTCGACGCCGACCCGGCGCGCAAGCTGCACGGCACCGACGCGCTGCAGGCGTGGATGCAGGAGACCAGCGACCGGGCCGTCGCCGACCTCGGGCGTACGCACTTCGACATCCCCGAGCCGATGCGCCGCCTCGAGTGCATGATCGCGCCGACCCAGGAAGGCGGCATCTACTACACGCCGCCGAGCGAGGACTTCGAGCGCGCGGGCCGGATGTGGTGGAGCGTGCCCGAGGGCATCACCGAGTTCGACACGTGGCGCGAGCTGACGACGGTCTATCACGAGGGTGTGCCGGGCCATCACCTCCAGTGCGGCCTCGCGGTCCACAACAGCGCCGAGCTCAACGGCTGGCGGCGCTTCAACTGGAACTCCGGGCACGGCGAGGGCTGGGCGCTCTACGCCGAGCGGCTCATGTCGGACCTCGGCTACCTCGACGACCCGGCCGACCGGCTCGGCATGCTCGACGGCCAGCGCATGCGTGCCGCCCGCGTCGTCATCGACCTCGGCGTGCACCTCGGCAAGCCCAAGCCCGACGGCAGCGGCACGTGGACCGGCGACGACGCGTTCCCGTTCCTGTCCCAGCACGTCAACATGAATGAGCCGTTCATCCGCTTCGAGTCCAACCGCTACCTCGGCTGGCCCGGGCAGGCACCGTCCTACAAGGTGGGCCAGCGCAAGTGGGAGCAGCTCCGCGACGAGTGGGTCGCCGCCAACGGCACCGACCTCAAGGAGTTCCACCGCCAGGCACTGGCCGTCGGCAGCGTCGGGCTCGGCACGCTCCGCGACACCCTGCTGAGCTGAGTCAGGCGGGGGTGGGGTCGGGGCGGCCGTTCTTGGCCTTGCCGCCGCTCTCGCCCTCGTCGTCGTCGCCCGGCAGGCGGCAGGCGCGCTCCAGCAGGAGTGCCGCGGTCAGCAGCAGCAGGCTCGCGATCGCCGCGGCGCCACCGCGGACGAAACGCTCCTTGCCGAGCGGCGAGTCCGTCGCGTCGATGTAGGCCAGTGCGAAGCCGCCGTAGAGGCCGGCGACCAGGGCACCGACGACGATGCACGACTTGGCGATCGCGAGCATCCTGATGCCGTAGTCGGCGGTCATGCGCTCGTGCTTCTTGTGCAGCGACTGCCAGGTGTTCCACGCGAACGTGCCGACGAGGATCGCCGCAAGCACCAGCGTCACCGGCGCCGCCCAGCCGAGCCGCGGCACGCTGCCGTCGAGCCGGGTGATCAGCGGCGGGATGAGCCGACCGACGACCAGGCCGGAGCCGACCAACGCGACGACCAGAAGCGCCGAGGTGAGCCGGACCCGGTTCATGCGTGAGCCGAGATCACAGGATGATCTCGAGGTCCTCGCGCTTGTGGACGCCGCTGGTGTCGACACCCTCGAGCAGGTCGGCGACGAAGCCGCGGCCGGGGATCTCGCCCTCGGGGTCGATCTCAAGCCACGGCACGAGCACGAAGCCGCGTTCATGGGCCCGCGGGTGCGGCAGCTTGAGGGACTCGTCGTCGGCGACGCGCGGGCCGACGACGATCAGGTCGACGTCGAGCGTGCGGGGCGCGCCGGGCTCCGAGCGCTCGCGGCCGAAGGCATCCTCGATCGCCAGGGCCCGGTCGAGCAGCGTGTGGACGGTCAGCGTCGTGTCGATCAGCACCACGGCGTTGAGGAACTTGCCGGACTCCTCGGGAGCGTCGACCGGATCGGTCTCGTAGACCGATGAGATCGCGACGACCGTGACCTCAGGGGTGTCCTCGAGAGCCGAGACGGCGCCCTGAAGCTTGCCGTGCCGATCGCCCAGGTTGGAGCCGAGGGACAGGACGGCCTGGCGGATGGGACGCATCCCGCCGGTCATCGTGTCGGCGTCCAGGACGTACGGGGTGGGCGCTTCGGTCACAGTTTGCTCCGCTCTATCGTGACGGCGACATCTTCGAACGTCACCTCGATGGGCGCTTCCGGCTTGTGCACCGTCACGCTAACCCATTGGACCGACTCTTCGGCCAGGCACAAGTCCACCATACGGAGCGCGAGCGTCTCAATCAGGTCGACCGGCTCCCCCACGATGGCATCGTGTATCTGTTGGGCGAGGATGCCGTAGTGGACCGTCTTGGTCAGGTCGCCCTCGCGAGCCGCCGGGCCGAGGTCGAGACCGAGGCTGACGTCGGCGATGAAGGTCTGGCCGTTCTGGCGCTCCTCGGCGAAGACACCGTGGTGGCCGTGTGCCGCGATGCCGCGCAGGTCGATGCGGTCAAGGCCGTTGGGGATCATCAGGAGTCCTCGTCATCGATGTGCAGCTCGGCGATCGGGGAGGCGTGGCGCGACCAGAACTTCCAGCCCCCCGGTTCCTTGACCAAGATACTGGTGCACACCGCCTTGCCCCCGGCGAAGGCCTCGGCCGACGACAGCCCCTCGCCCGACAGGATGTTCTCGGTGCACGTGATCACGGCCGTGGTCGGCTCGGCGTCGCCGCGCGGGAACGTCGTCACCTCGACGTCGGTGAGGAAGAACTGGATGTAGCCGACGTTGGCCATCAGCACGGTCCAAGACCTCAGCACCTGGGCGGTGCCCCGGAGCGGGAGGGCGCCCGGGTGCACGCACGAGGTGTCCGCATCGTCGACCCACAGCGAGGCCATGAGGTCGACGTCGCCGGTCTCGACCGCGTCGTAGAACAGCCGGTGAGCTCCCAGGTAGTCCGTCATCGAGCTTCCTCCGAGACCTGCGGAGACAGCTCTCGTTGCAGCCGGGCCACCACGCGTACGGCATCGGCGGAGGCCGCCGGCTCGTGCACGCGTACGCACCAGGCGCCGGCCTGCGCGGCGATCGTGGTGATCGCCGCCGTCGCGTCGTCGCGGCCGTCGGTCGGGCGCAGGTCCGCATCGGTGGCCAGCAGCTCACCGAGGAACCGCTTGCGCGACGCGGCGACCAGCACGGGGTGGCGCAGCTCCACGAACGCGTCGAGGTGCGCCAGCACGGTCCAGTTCTGCTCGCCCGTCTTGGAGAAGCCCAAGCCTGGGTCGAGGACGATCCGCTCCGGATCGACCCCGGCGTGCACGGCGGCGTTGAGCTGCACCATCAGCTCACGGACGATGTCGTCGACGAGGTCGTCGTAGTGCGTGTGGTGCTGCATGAGCGCCGAGTGCGCGCGCCAGTGCATCAGGACGATCGGCGCGTGTGCCCGCGCCGCGAGGCGCATCATCTCGGGATCGGCTCGGCCGCCCGAGACGTCGTTGATCAGCACCGCGCCGGCGTCGAGCGCCTGCTCGGCCGTCGAGGCCCGCATCGTGTCGACCGAGACCGTGATGCCCTCGGCGACGAGCCCCTCGATGACGGGGATGACCCGACGGAGCTCCTCGTCACCGTCGATGCGGTTGGCACCGGGCCGGGTGGACTCGCCGCCGACGTCGACCAGGTCCGCGCCACCGCGTACGAGGTCGATGCCGTGCTGGACCGCGGTCGGCGCGTCGAGCCACTTGCCACCGTCGGAGAACGAGTCGGGCGTGACGTTGATGACGCCCATCACGAGGCAGCGGTCCTCGGGGAGTCCGGGCAGCATGACGGGGCTAGCGCGCCGTGATGAGGCCCATGGCCTCGGCCCTGGTCGCCGGGTCGCGCAGCTGGCCGCGTACGGCGCTCGTGATCGTCTTGGCCCCGCCCTTGCGGACGCCGCGCATCGTCATGCACAGGTGCTCGGCCTCGATCACGACGATGACGCCGCGAGGGTTGAGGTGCTCGATGAGCGCGTCGGCGATCTGGGTCGTGAGCCGCTCCTGCACCTGCGGGCGGCGGGCGAACACGTCGACGACGCGGGCGAGCTTGGACAACCCGGTGACCCGGCCGCCGTCGGTCGGGATGTAGCCGACGTGGGCGACGCCGAAGAACGGCACCAGGTGGTGCTCGCACATCGACCACATCTCGATGTCCTTGACCAGGACCAGCTCGTCGTGGCCGACGTCGAAGACCGCCGTCAGGACCTCTTCGGGGTCCTGGTCGAGCCCGGCCAGCAGCTCCTCGTACGACTTGGCGACCCGCGCCGGCGTGTCCCGCAGACCGTCGCGGTCCGGGTCCTCGCCGACCGCGATCAACAGCTCGCGAATGGCCGCCTCGGCGCGCGGACGGTCAACCGTCATGGCAGCTCGGTGTCGCCGTGCACGTCGCCGGCGGCGGGGGTCGGGGCGTCGGTGCCGCTGTCGGGTCCGATCACGACCGGGGTCCCGTTGGTGCCGTTGGTGCCGCTGTAGGACTTGCCCGGGATCGTGGCGACCGGCGGACGCGTCGAGGGCACGCGGGTCTCGGAACCGGTCCAGGCCGGGCGCACCTCGCGCCGGCGGAGCGGCTTGAAGATCTCGGCGACCTGCGACTTGTCGAGCGTCTCCTTCTCGAGCAGCTCGGTGACCAGCGCGTCGAGGACGTCGCGGTTCTCGTTGAGGATGTCGAACGCCTCCTGGTGGGCGTAGGAGATCAGCTTGTTGATCTCCTCGTCCACGACCGCGGCGACGGCCTCGGAGTAGTTGCGCGCGTGGCCGATGTCGCGGCCCAGGAACGGCTGCGACTCGTTCTCGCCGAGGCGTACGGCGCCGAGGCGCTCGGTCATGCCGTACTGGGTGACCATGGCGCGAGCCAGGCCCGTGGCCTTCTCGATGTCGTTGCCGGCACCGGTGGTCGGGTCGTGGAACACGAGCTCCTCGGCCGCCCGGCCGCCCATCATGTAGGCGAGCTTGTCGAGCAGCTCGGCACGCGTCTGCGAGTACTTGTCCTCGTCGGGCAGCACCATCGTGTAGCCCAGCGCCCGGCCGCGCGGCAGGATCGTGATCTTGTGGACGGGGTCGCTCTGCGGCAGGGCCGCGGCGACGAGCGCGTGGCCGCCCTCGTGGTAGGCCGTGATGCGCCGCTCGTCCTCGTTCATCAGGCGGCTGCGCTTCTGCGGGCCGGAGATGACGCGGTCGATCGCCTCGTCGAGGGACGTGTTGGTGATCGTCTTCTCGTTGTTGCGGGCGGTGAGCAGCGCGGCCTCGTTGAGCACGTTGGCCAGGTCGGCACCGCTGAAGCCGGGGGTGCGTCGGCCGATCGCCTCGAGGTCGACGCCGGGCGCGATGGGCTTGCCACGCGAGTGCACCTTGAGGATCTGCGTACGCCCGGCGAGGTCGGGCGCCTCGACGCCGATCTGCCGGTCGAAGCGGCCCGGGCGCAGCAGCGCCGGGTCGAGCACGTCGGGCCGGTTGGTCGCGGCGATCAGGATGACGCCGCCGCGTACGTCGAAGCCGTCCATCTCGACCAGCAGCTGGTTGAGGGTCTGCTCGCGCTCGTCGTGGCCGCCGCCCATGCCGGTGCCGCGGTGGCGTCCGACCGCGTCGATCTCGTCGATGAAGACGATCGCCGGGGCGTTCTCCTTGGCCTGCTCGAACAGGTCGCGGACGCGGCTGGCGCCGACACCCACGAACATCTCGACGAAGTCGGAGCCGGAGATCGAGTAGAACGGGACGCCCGCCTCACCCGCGACCGCGCGGGCGAGCAGCGTCTTGCCGGTGCCGGGCGGGCCGTAGAGCAGCACACCCTTGGGGATCTTGGCGCCGACCGCCTGGAACTTGGCCGGCTCCTGGAGGAACTCCTTGATCTCGCCGAGCTCCTCGATCGCCTCGGTGACACCCGCGACGTCGGCGAACGTGGTCTTGGGGGTGTCCTTGGTCATGAGCTTGGCCTTGGACTTGGCGAACTGCATGACCCGGCCGCCACCGCCGGCGGCGTTGTTCATCATGTAGATGATCAGCAGGAAGATCAGGATGATCGGCAGGAGGCTGAACAGCACCGACAGCACGGGGTTGGACTTGGGCACCTTGACGTCGAACGTCTTGAGCTTCTTGTCGGCGTGGGCCTTCTCGGCCTGCTCCACGAGGCGTACGCCCTGGTCGCCGAGGTACTTGGCCTTGACCTTCTTGCCGTCGTCGAGGGTCGCCTGGATCTCCTGGTCGCCGTCGACGAACGTGACGTCCTTGACCTTGCCGTCGTCGAGATAGCTGACCATCGTGGCGGTCTTGACGGACTTGTAGCCGTCAGCGTTGGAGGACAGGCTGATGATCGCGATGACAGCGATCGTGATCAGGATGATCCAGAGCCAAGGGCCCTTGAAGAGGCGTTTGAAATTCATGTACGGCGTGGAGCGGGTCCACTCCTCCTGGTGTGCTGGTCGGTAATGAGACGGTACACGCAGCACCATCCATCATTGGAACGCGTTCGCTCCCGGCGAAGGTTCCCAATCAGGCCCCAGCACCCTGCGATGCCGCTACGGTTGGGCCGTGAAAATTCTACCGGTAGCGCGGTTGTTCCGCCGCGACCGCCGGTCCGCACCACCACCGCCGAGCCCCGCGCCGGTCGTGCCACTCGTCGGCAAGCCCGAGCTGCCACCTGACGATCTGCTCGTCCGCCCGTCGTTCCGGGCACATTCGTACGCCCGTCGGCGCTTCTACACGATCGCGCACGACAAGGGCGTCCCCGCCTCGCTCAACTCGATGGGCAAGCTGGAGGTCGGCCGCCTGCTGCAGTCCCACGGCATCGACGTGCCGGAGGTCCTCGGCGTCTGGGACACGATCGAGGAGATCCCCTGGGATGACCTGCCGGACCGGGTCGTCCTGAAGTCGGCGCACGGCCACAACAGCAACGGTGTCCTCCCGCTCCGGCGGGACCCAGACGGCTGGCGCCTGGTGACCCGACCCGACGTCGAGTCCGTCGACCAGCTCATGGAACGCATGCGGACGCCCGCGGAGCGCGGCGTCACGGCGCCGCCGTACTTCGCCGAGGAGTTCATCGGTCCCGACGGCTCTGACGGCGACCTGCTGCCGGTCGAGGTCAAGATCTACGCGTTCTACGGCGAGGTGCCGCTGGTGCTGCTGCGCCGCGTCGACCGGCACTGGTCGGCGACGGGCATGGCGTTCCGCGTCATCGACCCTGTGTCGGGCCGCGACCTCTCCCAGACGTACAGCAAGAAGACGATCGACCCCACGCTCGAGCCCCCGGAGCGGCTGCAGGAGGCCGTCGAGATCGGCGCCCTGGTCTCGCGCATCGCCCGCACCGCGTTCATGCGCTCCGACATCTACATGTCGGGCGATCGCGTCGTGGTCGGCGAGGTGTCGCCGTCACCGGGCGGTGGTCAGTGGTTCGGCGAGGAGGTCGACCTGATGCTCGGCGAGGCCTGGGAGCAGGCCGAGGTGCGGGTGTGGCGCGACTTCATGGCCGCTGCTCCCGACGCCGTGCTGCCGGCTCGACCCGAGAGCCTGCCGCGCTACGAGTAGACGTGCGGCGACAGCGTGCCGATGCACCGCAGGTTGCGGTACTTCTCGTTGTAGTCGAGCCCGTAGCCGACCACGAAGGCGTTGGGGATGTCGAAGCCGACGTACTTGACCTCGACGTCCATCTGCTGGGCCTCGGGCTTGCGCAGGAGCGTCGCGATCTCGACCGACTCCGGTCCGCGTGAGCGGAGGTTGGTGATGAGCCACGACAGCGTCAGGCCCGTGTCGATGATGTCCTCGACGATCAGCACGTGCCGGCCCTGCAGGTCGGTGTCGAGGTCCTTGAGGATCCGGACGACGCCGGACGACTTGGTGCCCGAGCCGTAGGACGACACCGCCATCCAGTCCATCTCGACGTGCCGGTCGAGGCTGCGCGCCAGGTCGGCCATGACCATGACCGCGCCCTTGAGCACGCCGACGAGCAGGATGTCCTTGCCCTCGTAGTCGCGCTCGATGTCCGCGGCCATCTCCTTGAGCCGGGTCACGATCTGCTCTTCGGTGAACAGGGTCTGGTCGAGCTCGAGGTCGTCTTCGACATGCGTCAGGTCCACGGGATCAGCCTCCCACAGGCGTCCTGACGTACGACAGGGAATCCCCCTCCCGTACGCACGCGATCCCTCCCGGGAGCTCGATCCGCACCTGGCCGTGCCAGTCGGTGACGAGGCGGTCGAGCTCGAGGAGGTGCGCGGCCGTCAACGCCGACCCGTCGGCGCCGGCGTCGAGGGCCCCGCGACGCAGCACGCGCGAGCGCACCGCCGGCGCGAGACCACGCAAGGTGTCGACACTGAGTGGGTACTCGACTGTGGCTGCGACATCGTCGAGGTAGGCGGAGTCGCTTCGCACCTGGTCGGCCGTACGAGCGAGGGCCTCGGCGACCCCCCCACCGAGCACGTCCTCCAGCAACGGCATCACGTCGGCACGCAGCCGCGAGCGGCGATAGGCCGAGTCGCTGTTGTGCGGGTCGGTCCACCACTCCAGCCCGTACGCCCGGCAGATCCGTTCGGTGTCGGCCCGGCGGAGCGCGAGGAACGGCCGGCGGAGCACACCGTCCACCAATGACATGCCGGCGATCGAGCGGGGACCGGATCCCCGGCCGAGCCCCAGCAGGACCGTCTCGGCCTGGTCGTCGAGCGTGTGGGCGAGCAGGATCGCGTCGGCGCCGGTGCGACCAAGGGCCTCGTAGCGGGCCCGTCTCGCCGCCGCCTCCGGGCCGCCCGCCGTCCCGACGTCGACCGCGACGACCTCGGCGGTGATCCCGAGGCCGTCGAGCTGCACGGCGGCTCGTGCGGCGACCTTCGCGGAGTCGTCCTGCAGCTGGTGGTCGACGACCAGGGCGGACAGCTCGTACGTCGCACGGTCGGCCACGAATGCCGTCACCGCCGCGA
This sequence comes from Aeromicrobium sp. Root236, assembly GCF_001428805.1. Taxonomy (NCBI): domain Bacteria; kingdom Bacillati; phylum Actinomycetota; class Actinomycetes; order Propionibacteriales; family Nocardioidaceae; genus Aeromicrobium; species Aeromicrobium sp. Root236. The sequence continues at coordinate 1,899,239 of NZ_LMIS01000001.1, forward strand.
GGGCCAGCGAGTCGGCTCCGCCGGAGACGCCGACGACGACCCGGCTGCCGGGACCGAGGTCGGACAGCGCGGCGCGGACGAGGTTGCGACCCGTCGCGACCGCCGGGTCGAGTGCGCCGCCCATGTCGCTGCGCTCAGCCGTGCACGCGGGTGACCCACGACGCCGGGTCGAGGATCTCGGACTTGGTGGGCAGGTTGGCCGGCTCCGCCCACACCGCGTTGAAGCCGGAGAGCCCGACCTTGGCGTTGACCTCGCGGACGAACTCGGCACCGTCGCGGTACTGGCGCATCTTGGCGTCGAGGCCGAGCAACCGTCGCAGCAACCGGTCGAACGTACCCGCGCCCTTGCGCCGCTGGGTGAACTTGCGGCGGATCTCGGCGACGGTCGGGATGACCTCCGGACCCACACCGTCCATCACGACGTCGGCGTGACCTTCGAGCAGCGACATGATGCCGGTGAGCCGGTCGACGATCTCCCGCTGCCGCTCGTTCTGGAACAGGTCGGCGAGCGACGCCTCGGAGTCACCGCGCGCGATGCGGATCGCCTCGCCGAGCCCGTCGGTCACGAGGGAGGAGAGCGCTGACGAGTCGAGGTCCGTCGCGTCGACGAACTCGTCGAGCAGCGAGCGCATGTGGGCGCGCATCCAGTCGACCGCGGTGAACTGCACGCGGTGCGTCTCCTCGTGCAGGCACACCCACAGGCGGAAGTCGTGCGGGTCGACGTCGAGCTGGCGCTCGGCCTGGACGATGTTGGGCGCGACCAGCAGGAGCCGACCGCCCTCGCCGTTGGGCCCGTCCCAGAAGGGGTCGAACTGGCCCAGCACCTTGGTCGACATGAACGACATGAGGGCGCCGAGCTCGGCGCCGCTGATCTTCTCGCCCACGACGCGGCCGACACCCGACGGCATCTTGTTGGAGGCCGCGAGCTTGGCCATGACGGGATCCATCATGACCTTGAACGTGTCGAGGTTGGCCTCGATCCAGCGGGGCCGGTCGACCACGAGCACCGGCGCGGTGGCCGACCGGGCGTGCAGGTCGCTGAACTCGCGGACCGGGCCCTCGGAGCGAGCCGCGCCCTCGCGCAGCTCCGCCACGGCCTCGGCCACCTCGGCGGCCGAGAGGTCGGGGCCGGGCTTCGACAGCTTCGTCGCCGTCGAGAGCGCGAGCTTCCAATCGATCATGTGGCTACGTTACGCGGAGGGTCCCGGTCGTTGAGCCTGTCGAAAGGACTTGCTTCAGCTGGACGTCGTTTCGACGGGCTCAACGACCGATCCTCACGAACCACACCGACAGGCGGCGATCGCGGCAGCGACCTTGTCGAGGGCGGCCTGCGCCTCGGCCGGCGCGACCTTGCTCGTGCGATCGGCCATGACGGCGAACACGACCGGTCGGCCGTCGGCGTCCAGGGCGTACCCCGCGAGCGAGTGCACCCCCGTGAGCGTCCCGGTCTTGGCACGCACCGTCCCGAGCGACGACGTCAGCTTGGCGAAGCGGTCGACCAGGGTGCCGGTGAACCCACTGATCGGGAGGTCCGCGACGAGCTGGGCCGTACGAGGCGTCGAGGCCGCGACGTTGACGGTCTGCGCCAGGGTCAGCGGCGCGATCCGGTTGCGGCGAGAGAGCCCGCTGCCATCGGTGAGGACGAGCCCTTGCGTGTCGATGTCGGCCTTGGCGAGGACGTCGGCCACCGCCTCCGTGCCACCCTCGAACGACGCCGGCTTGTCAGCGGCGATCGCCAGCTGCCGGAGCATGACCTCGGCCGCCTGGTTGTCGCTGACCCGGATCAGCGTGGCGACGATGCGGGCGACCGTGGCGCTCTGGACGGCGGCCAGGGTCGTGGCGCCGGTTGCGGCCTTGGTCGGCTCGGGCTCTCCGCTGACCGTGATCCCGCGCGCCTCGAGGAGACCCACGAACGTACGCGCGGCATCCGCGGCGGGGTCCTTCGCGCGTACGCCGTTGCGCTCGCCCTGGTCGGCCCACAATGCGCTGACCGGCGTGACGATGTTCTGGCTGACGTACGTGGACTCCCACGCAGGGCTGGCGTCCGGGCCGCTGAACAGCGATGCGTCGAAGCCGACCCGGACACTGGTCGTCCCGGTCTTGTCGAGCGCGGCAGCCGTGCGGGCGGCAAGGGTCGTCAGGTCGGCGCGGATCACCGGGTCACCGGACTTCGAGCGCTTGACCGCGAGGTAGGGGTCGCCGCCTCCGACGAGCACGATCCGGTCGCCCGAGCCGACGACGCGCGTCGTGAACCGGTGCTGCGAGTCGATCAGCGACAAGGCGGCGAAGCTCGTCAGCACCTTGGTCGTCGACGCCGGCACGTACGCCCCGGCGCCCGACGACACCAGCTCGGTGCCGTTGGCCGGGGCGACCGCCGAGAAGCCGACCCGGGGTCCCAGGACCGTTGCGTCGAGAGCGGGACGGACCGCGGCCTTGAGCTTGGCCGGATCGACGTCACCGGGCTTCGGCAGCCGCGGCGCGCGCTCGGCGGGCTGCGTGTCGGACGTCAGCGAGCGGGGCGGGATGACGTTGGCCGGCCCGCAGTCGCCGTCACAGATCAGGCCGTTGAGGTCGCCGCGGGACCACAGCGCGATGCCGAGGGCGACGACGATCGCGAGGACCAGCGCTGGGATGACGATCGCACCGCGAGGCTTCGAGACCCTGGTTTCCCCGTGAGACGGCACATGCGCCAGACTATAGAAACCCGTTGCGCGGCATTCACGGCCCGCGCCCCCCACATTCAACAGCCGGAGGCACCAGTGATTTTCGACGTCACCGTGGAGATCCCCAAGGGCAGCCGCAACAAGTACGAGGTCGACCACGCGACGCATCGCATCCGCCTCGACCGCACGCTGTTCACCGCTACGCAGTACCCGGCTGACTACGGCTTCATCGACGACACGCTCGGCCTCGACAGCGATCCGCTCGACGCCCTCGTGCTGCTGTCGGAGCCGACGTTCCCCGGCTGCGTCATCTCGTGCCGCACGATCGGCATGTTCCGCATGACCGACGAGGCCGGCGGTGACGACAAGGTCCTGTGCGTGCCGGCCAAGGATCCGCGCCAGGAGCACCTGCGCGACATCCACCACGTGCCCGAGTTCGACCGGCTCGAGATCGAGCACTTCTTCACGGTCTACAAGGACCTCGAGCCGGGCAAGTCGGTCGAGGGCTCCACGTGGACCGGCCGGGTCGAGGCCGAGGCCGAGATCCAGGCGAGCTACGACCGCTTCAAGGCCAACGGCGGCTACTGAGCGGTCGCGCCTGGCCCTTCCCGGGCACACACTGGAGCGATGAAGCGCTGGTGTCTCGCGGCCCTCGTCGTCGCCCTGCTGTCCGGCCCATTCACGTCTGCCTCCGCAGCCACGCCCCGGCCGGCGCTCCACGTCACCGTGGTGAGGTCGGGACTCTCCATCCCATGGGACCTGGCGTTCCTGCCGGACGGGTCGATGCTCTACACCGAACGCTCCCTCAAGCGGCTGACCCTGCGTGAGCCCGACGGATCCGAGCGCGTCCTGCTCAGCTCGCCCCCGGGCATGTGGGCCTCCGGAGAGACCGGGCTGATGTCGGTCGAGGTCGCGGCCGACTTCGCCACGACGCACGACATCATCACGTGCCACGGCTACAAGTCCGGCACGACGCAGGACGTCCGCGTCGTCCGGTGGCACCTCGACGCCACGTTCTCGACCGCGACGCTCAAACGTACGCTCGTCCGCGGCCTGCCCTCGACGAGCGGCCGTCACGGCGGCTGCGCCTTGGTCAAGGGCTCGGGCAACATGCTCTACATCGGCACCGGCGACGCCGCGACGGGTCGCAACCCCCAGAACCTCTACTCCGGCGGCGGCAAAGTCCTGCGGGTCGATGCCACGACGGGTGGCACCCTCGCGGGCAACCCGTTCCGGCACAGCGCCGACATGATGACGCGCAAGATCTACACGTACGGGCACCGCAACGTGCAGGGCCTGGCGCGCCGGGCCGACGGCCGCATCTGGTCGGTCGAGCAGGGCAGCTACCGGGACGACGAGGTCAACCTGCTCAGCAACCGCGGCAACTACGGCTGGAATCCCGTGCCGCGCACCGCCGGCGACCCGTCGTACAACGAGGGCGCCAACTCGCCCATGACCGACCACAGCCTGCCCGGCGCCCAGGTCTACGCCCGCTGGCGCTCCGGCGCCACGACCAAGGCGACCAGCGGCGCCACGTTCGTCACCAGCAGTGGCTGGGGCGGCTGGCGCGGCGCCCTCGCGGTGACGGCGCTCAAGGACTCGTCGCTGCGGCTGATGCGGTTCAGCTCGTCCGCAACACTGCTCGAGACCTGGATCCCGGCCGAGCTCGACGGCACGTACGGCCGGCTGCGCGGTGCGGTGCAGGGGCCCGACGGCGCGCTCTACGTGACGACCTCGAACGGGACCAACGACCAGATCCTCAGGGTCACCGCCGGCCCCTGATCCTCTCCTCGTCCGACTACGGTTGACGGGTGACTCCACGAACCCCTGCCGACGTGCGCGCCGCGCTCTCCTCAGTCCTTCCCTCCGTCCGCACCGACCTCGAGCACCTGGTCCGGATCCCGTCCGTCAGCGCCGCTCCGGAGCACGTCGCCGACGTCGAGCGGTCCGCCGAGGCGACGCGCGACCTGTTCGCCGCCGAGGGCTTCGAGACCCAGATCCTCCGCAGCGGCGACGGTGCACCCGCGCTGCTCGCCACCAAGCCCGGTCCTCCCGGCAGCCCCACGGTCCTGCTGTACGCCCACCACGACGTCCAGCCCGAGGGCGACCACGCGGCCTGGGACTCGGCGCCGTTCGAGCCCACCGAGCGCGACGGTCGCCTGTACGGCCGCGGCGCAGCCGACGACAAGGCCGGCATCGCGGTGCACCTCGCCGCCGTACGCGCCCTCGGCGACCCGTTGCCGGTCGGCGTCAAGGTCTTCGTCGAGGGCGAGGAGGAGATCGGCTCGCCGACGCTCGAGGCGTTCATCGGCGAGCACGGCGCGCTGCTCGAGGCCGACGTCATCGTGATCGCCGACTCGGGCAACTGGGACATCGGCGAGCCGGCGCTCACCACGAGCCTGCGGGGCCTCGTACGGGCGACGGTCGAGGTCCGCACGCTGCGCCACGGGGTGCACTCCGGGATGTTCGGCGGCGTCGTGCCCGACGCGTTGATGGCGCTGACCCGGATCCTGGCGTCGCTCCACGACGACGACGGCACGGTCGCGGTGCCCGGGCTGGTCACCGGCGATGCGGCCGACGTCGACTACCCGCACGACCGCCTCGTGGCCGAGTCCGGCCTCGCCGACGGCGTGCAGCTGATCGGCACGGGCTCGTCCGTCGAGCGGATGTGGACCAAGCCGTCCCTCACGGTGACCGGCATCGACGCCCCGACGGTCGAGGCCGCGAGCAACACGCTCGTCCCGGCGGCCCGGGCGATGATCTCGATGCGGATCGCTCCCGGCGACAGCTGCGCGGCGGCGTACGAGCGACTGCGCGAGCACGTCCTGGCGAACGTGCCGTGGGGCGCCGAGGTCACCCTGACGTACGCCGACGGCGGCGAGCCGACGGCGCTCGATGCGACCGGCCCTGCGTACGATGCCGCTCGCGAGGCGATGCGCGAGGCGTGGGACGGGGTCGCCCCGATCGACATGGGTGTCGGCGGGTCGATCCCGTTCATCGCGACGTTCGCCGAGGCGTTCCCGCAGGCGTCCGTGCTGGTGGTCGGCGTGGAGGACCCCGACACCCGCGCCCACGGCACGAACGAGGGCCTGCACCTGGCAGAGTGGGAGCGCGCGTGCCTCGCGGAGGCGCTGCTGCTCGCGCGGCTCGGTGAGGGCTAGCGCCGCAGCGGATCGCGGCCGATGAACGCCAGCATGCGCGTCTGCACGTCGGCGTCGGCGGGCACCTCGACACGGGGCCCGTACTGGCCACTGGAACGGATGGCGTCCTCCATGGGCTCCATGCCCGCGAGCAGTTGGGCACACTTGGCGGGATCGAGTGCTTCGTCCTGACCGGTGGCCCGTGCCAGGTCCCACGTGTGCATGAAGACGTCGCCGGTGTAGAACCGGTCGACCGCCTGGTCGAGAGGTATGTCGCCCACGTGCCGGTTGGTGAGGATCCGGTCAGCCGTGCTCGCATCGTCGAGCAACGCCTGCACGGCGTCGCTGTGCACCTGCCAAGCCGCGACCGGATCGTCGTCCACCGAAGGACCACGGTCCAGCGTCACCCCGGCGCCGCTCTCGAGGAACGCCGGGAACCACTCGACGAGGTGCCGGACGACGTCACGTGCTGTCCAACCCTCGACCGGAGCGGGGCTGTCCCACCGATCCAGAGGTGTGCCGACGACCTTGGCGGTGAACCCGGCGGCGATCCGGCGGTGCTCGTCAGCGGGACTCATCCCGCCATCATCCCGACGTAGCCGCGAGCGTCAAGCCTTGGCGGTCCTGAGCAGGGCGCGCATCGTGTCGGCGAACACCCCGACGTCGATCGTGCTGTCGAGCGACCGCAGGGTGCCGAGGCCGATGCCGAGGCTCAGCAGCGTCGTCGCGGCCTGGTCGGCGTCGACGGCGTCGCCGAGGCCGGCCTCGGCCGTCACCTGACGGACCAGCTCGGCGATCGCGGCGCGGATCTCGCGGTGCCGCTTGACCAGCTCGGTCGCGACGTAGGGGCTCTGGCGCGCGATCGCGCCGAACTCGACCTCGAGGGCGGTCCAGCGGGGCTGGCCGAGTCCCTCGCGGGCCCACGTGGCGAACGCCTCGATGCGGCCGTCGAGGTCGGTGTCCTGCGAGAAGGCCGTGACGACGCCCTCGATCTGCTCCTCGTGGATGCTGTCGAGCACCGCCATGCAGAGCTGTTCCTTGCCGGCGAAGTTGGAGTAGACAGCCCCCTTGGAGAACCCGGCGCGTACGGCGACCTTGTCGAGGGACGTCGCGGCATAGCCGTCGGACAGGAACATCTCGCGGGCGACCTCGATCAGCCGCTCACGGGTCTGCGCCTGACGCTCGGCCCTCGTGACCCGCGTGCTGGTGACTGCCACAAGCTCTCCCTCGTCTCTTTTCATCGTACTCAGATACCGATAGTATCTGAAAAATGATCAAAAAGGACGTCGTCATCATCGGTACGGGCTTCTCCGGCATGGGTGCGGCCATGAAGCTGCGCGAGTCCGGCCGCGAGGACTTCGTGGTCCTCGAGAAGGCGCACGACGTCGGCGGCACCTGGCGCGACAACACCTACCCCGGCTGCGAGTGCGACATCCCGAGCCACATGTACTCGTTCTCCTACGAGCTCAACGCCGAGTGGAGCAAGAGCTTCTCGGGCCAGGAGGAGATCTGGGCCTACATGCGCAAGGTCGCCGACGAGCAGGGCATCCGCCCCTACATCCACTTCGGCGTCGAGGTCACCGGGGCCGAGTGGGACGAGGACCGCGCCGTCTGGACCGTGCGCACGCGCTCCGGCGAGGACTACGAGGCGCGCGTCGTGGTCGCCGGCGTCGGCGGGCTGCACATCCCCAACATCCCCGAGATCGCCGGCGCCGACTCCTTCGAGGGGCCACGCTTCCACTCCGCGCAGTGGGACCACACGGTCGACCTCAAGGGCAAGAAGGTCGTGGTCATCGGCACCGGCGCCAGCGCGATCCAGTTCATCCCGATCATCGCGCAGGAGACCGAGCACCTCACGGTGTTCCAGCGCACGCCGGCATGGGTGCTGCCCAAGAAGGACAAGCCGACGCCGGAGTGGCGCAAGAAGCTGTTCGCGACGGTGCCCGGCGCCACGCGGGCCTATCGCAACGCCCTCTACTGGTCGCTCGAGGTGCGGGCGATCGCGTTCAACGGCCACGTCAACTTCCTGCCGATCGCCGAGAAGATCGTCAAGCGCTACATCGACAAGACGATCCCGGACGCCGAGCTGCGGGCGAAGCTGACGCCGGACTACCGGCTCGGCTGCAAGCGCGTGCTGCAGTCCAACACCTACTACAAGACGTACCTGCGCGATGACGTCGAGCTCAGCACCGACGGCGTTGCGGAGATCGTCGCGGACGGCGTGATCGACGGCAACGGCGTCAAGCACGAGGCCGACATCATCATCTACGGCACCGGCTTCCACGTCATCGACGCGTTCGACTACCTCGACGTCAAGGGCCGCAACGGGGTCAACCTCGCCGAGCAGTTCCGTGAGCACGGGGTCGAGACCTACATGGGGATGACGATCCACGGCTTCCCCAACCTCTACTTCATGCTCGGCCCCAACACCGCGCTCGGCCACAACTCCGTGGTGTTCATGATCGAGCAGCAGACCAAGTTCATCATCCGGATGCTCGACGAGATGGATCGCCGCGGTGCGGTCGCCGCCGAGCCGACGCAGGCCGCGCAGGACGACTTCAACGAGGAGATCCAGCGGCTCGTCGAGAAGGGCATCTGGACCCAGGGCGGCTGCACGTCGTGGTATCTCGACAGCAAGGGCAAGAACCGCACGATCTGGCCCAAGTTCACGTTCCAGTACTGGTGGGAGACGCGCAAGGTCAACGACGCCGACTTCGTCTGGGAGAAGGCGGCATGACGGAGTACGACATCCCGGCGGGGCCCAAGATCTCGCCCGGGCGGATGACCTGGAAGTTCCTTCGTGACCGTGCCGGGACCATCCCGGCGTACCACCAGGAGTTCGGCGACACGTTCACCCTGAGGATCCTGCCAGGCCCTCGTACGCTCGTCGTGTTCAGCGACCCGGCGGACATCAAGGAGATCTTCGCCGCCGACCCGTCGCAGTTCCACGCCGGCAAGGGCAACGAGATCCTCAAGCCCGTGATGGGCAAGCACTCGGTGCTCCTGACCGACGACATGGAGCACCAGCGCGCCCGCAAGCTGCTGATGCCGGCGTTCACCGGACCCTCGATGCGGGCCTACCAGCCGCTGGTCGAGGCGATCGCCAAGGTCGAGGTCGACTCGTGGCACGACGGCGACACCCTCGTGACCCTCGACCGGATGAACGCGATCACGCTCGACGTGATCCTGCAGGTCGTCTTCGGCGTCACCGACGAGTCACGCCTCGCGGTGCTGCGGCCCAAGGTCAACCGCATGGTCAACATCGACGCCAAGATGCTGCTCGCCTGGTCCTACCCGCGACTGTTCAAGCTGCCGCCCTGGCGCGGCTACTTCAAGAACCAGCAGGCGGTCGACGAGCTCCTCTACGCCGAGATCGCAGAGCGGCGTGAGGCGCACGACCTCGAGGGCCGCGACGACGTGCTGTCCCGGCTGCTGCGGGTCGGCGACCCTTCGACAGGCTCAGGGAGCGGCGACGAGGAGATCCCATTGAGCGACGTGGAGATGCGCGACCAGCTCGTCACGCTGCTGCTCGCGGGGCACGAGACGACGGCGTCGGCGCTGTCGTGGACCCTGCACGAGCTGGGCCGCAACCCCGAGATCCACGCGCGCGCGCTCGCCGCAGCCGACACGGGCGACGACGCCTACCTCGAGGCCTGCCTCAAGGAGTCGATGCGCCTGCACCCGATCATCGACTTCGTCGCCCGGACGTTGCAGAGCGACCAGGTCGTCGCCGGCCGGCGCCTGCCACGCGGCACGACGGTCACGCCGTCGATCATGCTGTCGCACAGCCGCGAGGCGAGCTTCGCCGACTCGCACCTGTTCAAGCCCGAGCGCTTCACGGTCGACAAGGTCGCGCCCAACACGTGGATCCCGTTCGGCGGTGGCGTACGCCGCTGCATCGGCGCGGCGTTCTCGCTGATGGAGGGCACCGTCGTGCTGCGCGAAGTGCTGCAGCGCTACGAGGTGACCGCCGACGAGGCGTCACCCAACAAGCTGCGCAACATCACGAACGTCCCCAGCGACAAGGCCCCGCTGCGGTTGACCAGCCGTTGATCCAGCGTCCTTTCGACAAGCTCAAGGACCTGTGGCCGGGCGAGCACACGATCCTTGAGCTTGTCGAAAGGACTTTCAGCGAGGGCCGACGTCGAGGATCGTGACGGCGGCTTCGCCGATCTCGTCGCTCTCGGCGAGGTCGACCTGGGCGGTGATGCCCCAGTCGCGGTCGCCCTCCGGGTCGTCGAACGTCTGGCGCACCTGCCACGTCGTCGAGCCCTCCTCGACCATGAACAGGTCGGGGCCACGAGCGGCCGGTCCCGTGCCGAGCGAGTCGTACTCCTCGCGGTAGGCCGCCATCGCCTCCATCCACGCCGCGGCGTCCCAGCCGTCCTCGCCGTCGAGGTCGCCCAAAGCACTCCAGCGGCCGAGTGCCGCGAGCTCGACGCGGCGGAACAGCGCATTGCGTACGAGCACCCGGAACGCCCGCGCGTTGCCCGTGACGGGTCGTGGCGGCGCGCTACCCTCGGCCTTCGCCCGCACCTCGACCGGGTCCGTGTCGGGATTGATCAGCTGCTCCCACTCGTCGAGCAGGCTCGAGTCGGTCTGCCGCACGAGCTCGCCGAGCCACTCCGTGAGGTCGATGAGCTCCTCGTTGCGCAGCTGCTCCGGCACGGTGCGCAGCAGCGTCTTGTAGACGTCGGAGAGGTAGCGCAGGACGAGGCCCTCGGACCGGGCGAGCTGGTAGTCGCCGATCAGCTCCGAGAACGTCATCGCCCGCTCCCACATCTCGCGGACGACCGACTTGGGGCGCAGCTCGTGGTCGGCGACCCACGGGTGACCCTTGCGATAGGACTCGTACGCCGCGGTGAGCAGCTCCTCCAACGGCTTGGGGTGCGTGATCTCCTCGAGCAGCTCCATCCGCTCGTCGTACTCGATGCCGTCCATCTTCATCTCGTTGATGGCCTCGCCGCGAGCGCGATGACGCTGCGCGTTGATGATCGGCCGGGGGTCGTCGAGCGTCGCCTCGACGACCGAGACCATGTCGAGCGCGTACGCCGGGTCGTCGCGGTCGAGCAGCTCGAACGCGGCGACGGCGAACGGGGACAGCGGCTGGTTGAGGGCGAAGTTGGCCTGCAGGTCGACGGTCAGCCGGAGCGTACGACCGTCGGCGTCCGGCGGGTCGACCTGCTCGACGACGCCACCCGTGAGCAGGGCGTCGATGATCTCGTCGACCTCGGCGAGGAGCTTGTCCTGCGACTCCTCGGTCTCGTCGCTCTCCCGCAGCAGCCGCTCGAGGGACGCGCGCGCATCGCCGGGCCGGGAGATGACGTCGAGCACCATCGCGTGGCTGACCCGCATGCGCGAGACGAGCGGCTCCGGGGTGCCGGTCGAGAGCTTGGTGAACGTGCCCTCGCCCCACGACACGAAGCCCTCGGGCGCCTTCTTGCGCTGGATCTTGCGCTGCTTCTTGACGTCGTCACCGGCCTTGCGGACCAGTCGTGCGTTCTCGATGTCGTGCTCGGGCGCCTCGACGATCACGTGGCCGACGGTGTCGAAGCCGGCGCGGCCCGCGCGCCCCGCGATCTGCTGGAACTCGCGCACCTGCAGCTGCCGCTGGCGCACCCCGTCGTACTTCGACAGCCCGCTGAACAGCACGGTGCGGATCGGCACGTTGATGCCGACGCCGAGCGTGTCGGTGCCGCAGACGACCTTGAGGAGTCCGGCCTGCGTGAGGGTCTCGACGAGCCGGCGGTAGCGCGGCAGCATCCCGGCGTGGTGCACGCCGACGCCCATGCGGATGAGTCGCGAGAGCGTCTTGCCGAACGCCGAGGAGAACCTGAAGTCGCCGAGGTGCTCGGCTATGACGTCGCGCTCCTCGCGGGTGGCGACCTTGATGCTGGTCAACGCCTGCGCCCGCTCGAGCGCCGAGACCTGGGTGAAGTGCACGACGTACACCGGGGTCTGGTGCGTCTCGATCAGCTGCTCGAGCGTCTCCTGGATCGGCGTCGAGACGTACTCGGAGATCAGCGGGACGGGGCGCTCGGACGTCGTGACGAGCGTGGTCTCCCGGCCGGTGCGCCGGGAGAGGTCGGCCTCGAACCGCGTCGTGTCGCCGAGCGTCGCCGACATCAGCAGGAACTGTGCCTTGGGCAGCTCGATCAGCGGCACCTGCCACGCCCAGCCGCGATCGGGATCGGCGTAGAAGTGGAACTCGTCCATCACGACCAGTCCGATGTCGGCACCGGCGCCCTCGCGGAGCGCCATGTTGGCGAGGATCTCGGCCGTCGCGGCGATGATCGGGGCATCGGCGTTGACCGCAGCGTCGCCGGTCACCATGCCGACGTTGTCGGCGCCGAAGATCTCGCAGAGGTCGAAGAACTTCTCACTGACGAGGGCCTTGATCGGCGCGGTGTAGACGCTGCACTCACCACGCGCCAGCGCCGCCGCCATCGCGCCGGTGGCGACGAGGCTCTTGCCGGAGCCGGTCGGCGTCGCGAGGATCACGTTGGACCCGGCGACGCACTCGAGGATCGCCTCGTCCTGCGCCGGGTAGAGCGTCAGGCCGCGGTGCTCGACCCATTGCGTGATCGCGTCGTAGACGACGTCCTCATCGTCCGTCACGCCCTTGGGCAGCAGGTCGATGAGTCGCACACGAGCATTGTCTCCCGCGTACGCCCGGCCGGGGCGGGCGGCACCGAAGGGTCAGCTCAGGCGTACGCGCTTGAGCAGCAGCATCATGCCGGCGGTGATGCCGACACCGAGCGCCCAGCCGACCAGCACGTCGGACAGCCAGTGGCCGCCGAGGTAGATCATCGCGACGCCGGCGACGACGCAGCCGACCGCGCCGAGCACCGCGGCGACGACCTGCAGGCGACGCGACGTCCACCACGGCCCCATCACGACCGCGACCACCAGGGTCGAGGTGAAGATCGCGTGGGACGACGGCATCGCGGGCCCCGAGAGGTGGGTGATCGCCAGGTCGTACGGCGGCCGCGGCCGATCGATCCACGTCTTGAGCGGGCCGGTCACCGACAGTGTCACGCTCACGGCGATGACCGCGCGCATGAGTCCCGAGCGGATGCGGAGCAGCAGCACGAGCGCCACGGCGACGATCCCGCAGGCGACGAAGAACCACAGTGACTCCCCGACGTCCTCGAGCCGCTGGAAGACCTCCGTGGCGGTGTCGCTGCGATGCTCGGCGCACCAGCGCGCAACCTCGATGTCCACGGATCCGCGCATGGGGTCCAGCGTACGAGCACTAAGCGCTCGCTTAGTCGGTGCGCTAGGGTCGCGGCATGAAAGCCGTACAGATCACGACCCTCGACGGCCCCGAAGCGGTCGAGCTGGTCGAGCTCCCCAGCCCCGTGCCCGGCCCCGACCAGGTCCTGATCCGCGTGCACGCGGCCGGCGTCGCGTTCCCCGAGGTGTTGCAGAGCCGCGGGCTCTACCAGCTCAAGCCCGACCTGCCGTTCACCCCGGGCGCCGAGATCGCCGGCGAGGTCATCAGCGCCCCCGACGGCTCGGGCTTCTCCCCCGGCGACCGGGTCGCGGCGCTGTGCCTGCTCGGCGGCTTCGCCGAGGAGGCCGTCGCCAACCTCGACCTCACGTTCCCGATCCCCGACAGCATCTCGTACGAGCAGGGTGCCGCGATCGTCTTCAACTACGGCACCGCCTACTTCGCCCTGGTCGAGCGCGGCCGGCTCGCTGCCGGTGAGTCGGTGCTGGTCCACGGAGCGGCCGGCGGCGTCGGCACCGCGGCGATCCAGGTCGCCAAGGCGTTCGGCGCGGGACGGGTCATCGCCGTCACCTCGACCGCCGAGAAGGGCGCGATCGCGCTTGAGGCCGGCGCCGACGCGTTCGTCCTGCCCGACGGGTTCAGGGACGCGGTCAAGGAGCAGGGCGGGGTCGACATCGTGGTCGATCCGGTGGGCGGCGAGCGGTTCACCGACTCGTTGCGGTGCCTCAAGGAGGACGGTCGGCTGCTCGTCATCGGGTTCACGGCCGGCGAGATCCCGACCGTCAAGGTCAACCGTCTGCTGCTCAACAACGTCTCGGTCGTCGGCGTCGGCTGGGGCGCGTACGCGCTCTCGCGGCCGGGCCACGTCGCCACGGAGTGGGCGGCCCTCGCCCCACACCTCGAGAGCGGTGCGCTGCGTCCGGTCGTCGGCCCGACCTTCCCGCTCGCCGAGGCCACGCAGGCCCTGCTGACCCTCGACGAGCGCCGCGCCACCGGCAAGGTTCTGCTGCTGCCTTAGTCTCGTCCTGTGCGCCAGAGACGCGCCACGACGACGTTCGGGGGAATGTTTTGATGCGACGACATGCAGCACTGTTGATCACGGCCATCGTCGGGGCGACTGCCCTGGCGGGATGCGGGAGCGAGACCGCCGACACCAGGGACCGCGGCGCAGCCGCTTTCGGCGGCCACTTCAGCGTCGAGGGCGCGCTCCGTGCGCTTCCTGCCGTGAAGCGGCAGGACGACCGACCTCTCCAGGTGTTCGCTGGCGACCTGAGCGAGGCGGCCGAGCTCGGCGACCTGCCCAAGCCGGTCGACCCGCAGTCGCTGGCCGACTGGTCCAAGGGCCTGGCCACACCGCCGCTCTTCGTCGCGGCCAGCGAAGGTCTCGGCCTGCAGTACCTGCAGAGCGGCGCGATGCGGAAGACCGTGGGCTTCGACGCCAGGGACGTCACGACGTTCGCGGCCGTCGAGGCACTGCCGGAGGACATCACGGTCGTGAACCTGACGAAGGGTGCCGGCCTGACCAAGGGCGTCGAAGCCACGGGCAAGGGCACGGTCGGCGACATCGACCCGGCGTGGCCCGACGATGCCCCGTTCCCGTTCGTCCACGGTGTCGCCCAGCGAGGCGACGAGGTGGCGCTGTCGCGGTCCTCAGCCGTGCTTGAGACGTGGACCAAGGACAACGGCGACTCGCTCGCCGACAATGACGCCCTCGTCGCCGTGGCGAAGGCACTGGACGCACACGGCAGCTACAGCGCGTTCCTGAGCGACGGGCCGGGCAAGCTGCCCAACCTGCCCCCTGCTGCCCTGAAGGCCATGAACTCCTCGATGCCGGCCTTCGACGCCGTGGGCATTGCGCAAGGAGTCGAGGACGGCAAGGCCGTCGAGTACGTCGCCTATCACGTCGACGACGCGGACAAGGCGAAGGACCGGATCGAGAAGACCTGGACCGACGGCATGTCGGCTCGCACCCGCGAGCCCTTGGCGAAGCTGCTCGACGTCGGCGACGTCACGGCGAAGGACGGTGTGGTGACCGTGAAGATCTCGCCCAAGGGCTCGGCGGGGCTTGCGGTGCAGATGTTCATGCAGGGCGACGTCCCGTTCATCGTGGTCGACTAGTCCGCGCTCCCTGCCACCCTGACACGTACGGAGGACGAACCATGCGACGAATCGGCGCTGCGCTGGTCACGACGATCATGGGTGCCGCCGTGCTTGGCGGCTGCAGCGGTGGTTCCGATCCCAACCGTGCGCCGAAGCCGAGCGCCAGGACCTTGAGCGTCGAGGCGGCGCTGCGCGAGCTGCCACCGATCAGGCCCTCGGCCGACCAGCCCCTCCAGGTGTTCGCCAGCGACTTCGCGCTCGCGGCCGAGCTCGGCAAGCTGCCGGAGCCGAAGGACCAGCAGGCGACGTCCAGGTGGAGACAGGGACTGGGCGGTCCGAAGATCGCCATCACCGGCGGTGAAGGGCTCGGACTCGGCAGGGTCGAGACGGGTGCGATGCGGAAGGTCCTGGGCTTCGACGCTCGCGACATCACGACGACGGCATCCGTCGAGTCGCTGCCGGACACCCTCACCGTGGTTCATCTCGCCGACGGCGTGAGCCCGAAGCACGTGGCCACGACCGGGGCCGGAAAGATCGGCGACCTCGACCCTGCCGGCGCGAGCGACGCCCCCTTCCCCCAGATCTTCGGGGTGGCCCAGCGCGGCGATGAGGTGGCCATCGGCAAGACCCAGAGGGCCTTGGACGCCTGGAAGACCCGCGGCCAGAGGTCGCTCGCGGACGACGACGCCTTCCTCGAGGTGGCCCAGTCCCTCGACGCACACCGCATCTACGACGTCGTCCTCAGCGATCGTCCCGCCGACCCGCGGTTCCTTGTCGAGCAGATGCGCGACGAGATGCCCGCGACGATGCCGGCCTTCGACGCCGTCGGCGTGGCGCAGGGATTCGAGGACGGCGAGGCGATCGAGTACATCGCCTATCGCCTCAAGGACGTCGCCGGTGCCGAGGAGAGGATCCGGACGGTCTGGGAGGACGGCTTCTCCGACGACATGGTGTGGTTCCAGGAGCTGCTAAACGTCGAGGATGTCTCCACCGAGGGAAACGTCGTCACGGTGAAGATCGCCCCCAGGGAGTCCGCAGGCACGGCGGCGCAGATGCTCATCCGCGGCGACACACCGTTCTTCGTCCTGGAGTAACGGTGTGCCACCGCGAGCGAGCGGACTACTTCTCGCTGTCGAGCATGGCCATCTGCTCGGCGGCATAGCGGGTGCCGGCGACCTGGTCGAGCGGGATCGCGGCCTCGATCGCCGCGAGCTGCTCGTCGGTGAGCGTCACCGCGGCGGCGCCGAGCGTCTCGGCGAGCCGTGCACGCGTACGAGCGCCGACGACCGGGACGATGTCGTCACCGCGGGAGGCGACCCAGGCGATCGCGGCCTGCGCGACCGTGATCCCGGCATCCGAGGCGACACCGCGCAGGGCCTCGACGAGGTCGAGGTTGCGGGTGAGGTTCTCGCCCTGGAACCGGGGAGTGTGCGAACGGAAGTCCGAGACCGTCACCTGGTCCGGCGCATAGTGGCCGCTGATCAGGCCGCGGGACAGCACACCATACGCCGTGATGCCGATCCCGAGCTCGCGGCAGGTGTCGAGGATCTCGCCCTCGAGGCCGCGGGAGATCAACGAGTACTCGATCTGCAGGTCGGCGATGGGGTGCACCGCGTGCGCGCGGCGGATGGTCTCGGCGCCGACCTCGGACAGGCCGATGTGCCGGACGTACCCGGCCTCGATCATCTCGGCGATCGCGCCGATGGTCTCCTCGATCGGCACGTCGGGGTCGAGGCGGGCCGGCCGGTAGATGTCGATGTGGTCCGTGCCGAGCCGCTGGAGCGAGTACGCGAGCCAGGTCTTCACGGCGCCGGGCCGCGCGTCGAAGCCGTACCAGTCGCCGTCGGGGCCACGGAGGGCACCGAACTTGACGCTGAGGTCGACCGAGTCGCGGTCGATGCCGTTGAGGGCCTCGTGCAGCAGCAGCTCGTTGTGGCCCATGCCGTAGAAGTCGCCGGTGTCGAGCAGCCGGACACCCGCGTCGAGCGCGGCATGGATCGTGGCGATGCTCTCGTCGCGATCGGCGGGCCCGTACAAGGCGGACATGCCCATGAGGCCGAGGCCGATCGCGGGGGTCGAGCCGAGGGTTCCGAGGGTCTTGGTGGTCAATGTCGAAGTCGTCATGCGTCCAGCCTGCGTCGGTTCGTCCGGGGGCGGGAGAGGAGCGTTCAACCACGGACTGGCGATCCCTGTTTACGGTTGCCCGGCCGCGCGATGATGGAGGCATGGATCGCACCTCGCTCGCCGACTTCCTCCGCCGCCGGCGCGAGGCGTTGCAGCCCGCCGACGTCGGGCTCTCCGTCGGGCCTCGCAGGCGCGCACCCGGCCTGCGCCGCGAGGAGGTCGCGCACCTGACCGGCATGTCCGTCGACTACTACGCCCGGCTCGAGCAGGCTCGCAGCCCCCAGCCGTCGGTCCAGATGCTGCGCGCCCTCGCTCGTACGCTCCGGCTGTCCGACGACGAGACCGACCACCTCTACCGGCTGGCGGGCCACGCGGCGCCGGATCGCAGCGCCTCGTCGGCGTACGTACGGCCCGTGCTGCTGCGGGTCATCGACCAACTCGAGGACTGTGCCGCGTTCGTGATCTCCGACATCGGCGTGGTGCTGGCGCAGAACCGCATGTCGCGACTGCTGCAGGGCGATCGCAGCGGGCTCACCGGGGTCGAGGCGAGCTGGACCTGGCGCTGGTTCGCCGAGCCCGAGACCAGAGCCGTGCCGCCGGAGGAGCAGGCCGAGCACAGCCGCATCCGG
Source organism: Aeromicrobium sp. Root236 (assembly GCF_001428805.1). Lineage (NCBI taxonomy): Bacteria > Bacillati > Actinomycetota > Actinomycetes > Propionibacteriales > Nocardioidaceae > Aeromicrobium > Aeromicrobium sp. Root236. The sequence continues at coordinate 1,917,129 of NZ_LMIS01000001.1, forward strand.
GTCGCCGAGGTCCGTGCCACGTGGTCGCGGCGACCCAAGGACCCGGACGTGATCGAGCTGCTCGACGCGCTGCTGGCGACCGGCGAGGAGTTCACCGAGCTGTGGGAGCGCCACGAGGTCGGACTCCGGCACCCCATGACCAAACGACTGATCCACCCGCGCGTAGGCCTCCTCGAGGTCGACTGCGAGACCATGGCCACGGCCGAGGAGGGCCAGAGCCTGGTGATCCTGAGCGCCGCGCCCGGCACCGAGACGTACGGCAAGCTCGAGCTGCTCCGCGTGCTGGGCGAGCAGGACGTCGCGGTCACGAAGTAACCTCGCAAGGTGCCTGAGTTCACCGGATTCCCCGTCGAGGCCCTCGACTTCTACGACGACCTCGAGATGGACAACACCAAGACCTACTGGGAAGCCCACAGGCCGACGTACGACACGGCGGTCGCCGCTCCGATGAAGGCGCTCGTCGCGTCGCTCGCCGACGAGTTCGGCGACGCCAAGGTGTTCCGGCCCTATCGCGACGTGCGGTTCGCCAAGGACAAGACGCCCTACAAGACGCATCAGGGCGCCTTCGTGCCCAAGGGCCCGTCGACCGGCTACTACGTGCAGGTCGGCGCGCCGGGCGTACGCGTCGGTGTCGGCTTCTACGAGGCGTCGTCACCCCGGCTCGCGAGCATCCGCGACGCGATCGTCGACAAGCGGCGCGGCGGCGAGCTCGAGGAGATCCTCGCGACGATGCAGGCCTCGGGGTGGGAGCTCGGTGGTGACCGGCTCAAGACGGCGCCGCGCGGCTTCGACGTCGACCACCCGCGCATCGAGCTGCTGCGCCACAAGTCGATGACGCTCGGCAAGAGCTACGGCTTCGAGCCGTTCATCCACACGCCCGAGCTGCTCGAGCACGTACGCGCCGACTGGCGCGAGGCGACCCCGTTCGTCGAGTGGGTCCTGCGCCACGCCAAGGCGTAGACCACCCGCCGACTTGTGAAGCCTTGCGCAGGAAAAACCGCGACTGAACCTGCGCAATGCTTCAAAAGTTGGCCGTCGGGAGGGGTCAGACGTGGACCGCGCGCATGCCGGCCTCGTCGTAGCGATCGCCCTGGGTCACGCCGACCGGCGCTGCATCGGCGAGCGCCGTCAGGTCCTCGTCGGTCAGCTCGACGTCGACCGCCGCCACGTTCTCCTCGAGGTACGTCCGGCGCTTCGTCCCGGGGATGGCAACGACACCGTCCTGGTGCAGGACCCAGGCCAGGGCAAGCTGCCCCGGCGTGACGCCCTTGGTCCCGGCGAGCGCCCGGACCTTGTCGACGACCGTCAGGTTGTGCGTCAGGTTCTCCTCGCCGAACCGCGGCATGTTGCGACGCCAGTCGTCCGCCGGCAGGTCGCCCGGCGACGAGATGGCACCCGTCAGCACCCCACGACCCAGCGGTGAGTACGCCACGAACTCGATGCCGAGCTCACGGGTCGTGTCGAGCACGCCGTTGACCTCGGGACTGCGCTCGAACAGCGAGTACTCCGTCTGGACAGCCGTGATCGGATGCGTCGCGTGCGCCCGACGGATGGTCTCCGGCGCCGCCTCCGACAGCCCCAGGTAGCGGACCTTGCCCTCGGCGACGAACTCCGCCATGGCGCCGACGGTCTCCTCGATCGGGACGTTCGGGTCGACCCGGTGCAGGTAGTAGAGGTCGATCGTCTCCATGCCGAGGTGCTTCAGCGAGCGCTCCACGGCCTTGCGGGCGTACGCCGGGCTGCCGTCGGGCGGGCCCATGGTGCCGTCGTCGTCGATGTGCGTGGCGAACTTCGTCGCGAGCGCGAACTCGTCCCGGCGGTGGCCGATCGTCTGGCCGATGAGTCGCTCGTTGAGGAACGGGCCGTAGATCTCGGCGGTGTCGATCATCGTGACGCCCAGGTCGAGTGCCCGGTTGAGCGTCGCGGCCGACTCCACGTCGTCACGGTCGCCGTAGAACGCCGACATCCCCATCGCGCCGAGTCCCTCGACGCTGGCCTCGAGGCCCTGGCTTCCCCATGCGGTGGTCTTCACTCGCTCACCTTCTCCTGGTAGTAGCTGATCTTGCGATTGATGGCATCGAGGTGGGTCTGCACCTCGCTGAGCTCCTCGAGCACGTGCTCGCGGTGCGCCTCGAGGATCGCCAGCCGCTGCGGCTCGCTGCCCTCGACCCGGTAGAGGTCGACGAACCGGCGGATGTCCCGGATCGGCATACCGGTGCGGCGGAGCATCACGAGGGTGCCGAGCCAGCGCACGTCCTCCTCGGTGTAGCGGCGTTGCCCGGAGGCCGACCGCTCGGGGCGGTGGAGGGACAGCCCCTCCTTCTCGTAGTAGCGCAGGGTGTCGACGCTCAGGCCGCTCAGCTCGGCGGCTGCGCTGATCGTCACGCCACCTGCGGGAACCTCTGTCACAGTCATGTCTTCAGCATGAACCCTGGAGCGCGCTCCAGGTCAAATCCCGCGGGCGGGGATGCCATCATGAGGCGTGGCCAACGAAGACCTGGTCCTGCTCCGCAGGGCACGCGACACGATGGATCGTGAGTATGCCAAGCCGCTCGACGTCGAGGCCCTGGCCCGCGTCGCGCTGATGTCGCCGGGCCACTTCTCGCGGAGCTTCCGCGCAGCGTTCGGCGAGACCCCGTACGGCTACCTGATGACCCGCCGCATCGAGCGCGCCATGGCGCTGCTGCGGCGCGGCGACCTGTCGGTCACCGAAGTCTGCTTCGAGGTCGGCTGCGCGTCGCTCGGCACGTTCAGCACCCGCTTCTCCGAGCTCGTCGGCGAGAGCCCCAGCGCCTACCGGGCCCGCGACCACGGCGACGACGAGGGCGTACCGGCGTGCATCGCCAAGGTGCTCACGCGGCCGCTGCGCCGCTGACGGCTACCCGAAGGTAATTTAGGTCTTCCCAAAGTGTGACGTACGCCACTAGGTTCGGTCGGGGCCCGCAGGGTCGGAGGGAGCACGACCGCCTAGGAGGCACCGCATGTCGCTGGTCACCCGAGCACGTCCACTTGTCGGAGCGCTGAGTCTGGCGTTCGCCGCACTCACGCTCGTACCGGCACCGGCCCATGCCGACGGTCCCGGCAGCGGCACGCCGTACGTCGTGTCGGTCGGCGACTCCTACATCTCCGGTGAGGCCGGGCGGTGGGCCGGGTCGTCCAACGACAGCTCATCGCGGGCCGACGCGGGTGGCAGCACGGCGTACTTCGACAACGCGTCGAACACCGCCGAGCAGATCAACCGCTGCCACCGCAGCAAGAGCGCCGAGATCTATATCGGCGGCGGGGTGCAGGGGCTCAACCTCGCGTGCTCGGGCGCCAAGACCGCGACGTCGGACGGCAGCGACTTCAAGCCCGGGCTCGACTTCTACGACAACGGCGCCGGCAAGCAGGGCCAGGCCAAGATGCTGCAGCAGTTCGCCGCGACCCACAACGTCACGATGGTCGCGGTGTCGATCGGCGGCAACGACTTCAACTTCGCGAGCGTCGTGCAGTCGTGCGTCGTCGACTTCCTGACGTCGCCGAGCTGGTGGAAGGACTACTGCAAGGACGACAGCAGCGTCGTCGCCAACTTCACGAGCAGCAACGTCGCGGCGGTCAAGACGCGGATCGCGAATGCGTACACCAACATCCGGACCGCGATGCGCAACGCCGGCTACGCCGACAGCTCGTGGACCCTGCTGGTGCAGAACTACCCGTCGCCGATCCCCAACGGCTCCGGCCTCCGCTACAGCCAGAGCGGCTACACCAGGCAGGACACCGGAGGCTGCGGGTTCTGGAACGCCGATGCCGACTGGGCCAACGCCACGGCGCTGCCGACGATCAACAGCACCGTGACCGGCGCGATCAGCCAGGCCGGCATCACGAACGCCAAGACGCTCGACCTGGCGTCGACGTTCAACGGCCGGCGGCTGTGCGAGAGCGGTGTCGGCCTGTACGAGGAGGTCGGCCTGGCCGGCTGGACGGCGCCGACGGCTGTCGATCGTACGGAGTGGGTCAACCAGATCCGTACCGTGACGACAGCCGGCAGCAGCCCGTACTACATCCAGGAGTCGCTGCACCCCAACTACTGGGGCCAGCTGGCCACGCGCTCGTGCGTCCGTCAGGCGTACAACGGCGGCGCACCCAGGAGCGGCGCCTGCGTGCGTACGGGAACCGGCCTCACCTCGGCCGGCGAGCCCCGGATGACCCTGCAGTAAAACCCCCGCTGGGAGTGCGTTCCGGACGGTGATTCGCGACCGGAACGTCACTCCCGGCGTGGGTGGGGTCAGACTGGGCCGGTGGCCATGGATCCGATCGAGCGCCTGCTGGAGCGGCCGCCTGACCTCCCGGTCGTCGCCGGTCTCGCCGCGGTCCGGGCAGCGCTGACCCGCGAGGGCGTCGTCGTGGTGCAGGCTCCGCCGGGCACCGGCAAGACCACGATGGTGCCCCCGGCCGTGGCGGCCCAGACGCCCGGCCGGGTCGTCGTCACCCAACCGCGGCGCATCGCGGTGCGCGCGGCAGCGCGCCGGCTGGCCGGCCTGCTGGGCGAGCCGGTCGGTGGCACGGTCGGCTACAGCGTGCGCGGCGATCGCCAGGTCGGTGAGCGTACGCGGATCGAGTTCGTGACCACCGGCGTGCTGCTGCGGCGACTGCAGCGCGACCCGGAGCTGGTGGGTGTCGGTGCGGTGATCCTCGACGAGGTGCACGAGCGCCAGCTCGATGCCGACCTCACCCTGGCCTTCCTGCTCGACGTGCGGGCGACGTTGCGGGACGACCTGCGCCTGGTCGCGATGTCCGCCACGATCGAGGCCGAGCGCACGGCCGCCGCGCTCGGGGGCGACCGACCGGTGCGGGTCGTCGCCGTCCCGGGGACCTTGCACGACATCACGACTCACTGGTCGCCCCCGCCGCCGGGGGTGCTGCCGACCGACGAGCGTGGTGTCCCGCCGCGCTTCCTCGACCACGTCGCCGCGACGGTGCGACACGCGCTGACCGCCGACGCCGGTGACCTGCTCGTGTTCGCGCCGGGTGTCGGTGAGGTCTCGGGGCTGGTCCGCCGGTTGTCAGGCGTCGGTGACGTCGACGTGATCCCCCTGCACGGCCGGCTCCCCGCCCGCGAGCAGGATCTGGCGCTGTCGCCGGGACCGCGCCGCCGGATCGTCGTGTCCACCGCGGTGGCGGAGTCCTCGCTGACCGTCCCGGGCGTACGCATCGTGGTCGATGCCGGCCTGTCGCGCGAACCGCGCACCGATCAGCGGCGCGGCCTGCCGGCACTCGTGACAGTGCGGGTCAGCAAGGCGGCGGCCGAGCAGCGAGCCGGACGTGCCGGCCGCGAGGCACCCGGCACGGTGCACCGGTGCTGGTCTCGCGCGGATCACGCCCACCTGTCCGATCACCCGGCCCCGGAGATCGCGGTCGCGGACCTGACCGGGTTCGCGCTCGAGCTCGCTGCCTGGGGCGCACCGGATGGTGCCGGACTCGCGCTGCTCGATCCGCCGCCGGCCGTATCCATGGCCGCGGCGCGCCAGACCCTGTTGGGGCTCGGGGCCGTCGAGGCCTCCGGTGAGATCACCGATCGTGGCCGGCAGATGGCGCGGGTCCCGGTCGACCCCCGGCTGGCCCGGGCCCTGATCGACGGCGCCGCACTCGTCGGCTCCCGTCGAGCGGCCGAGGTCGTCGCCCTGCTGGCCGACGACGTGCGCGCCCCGGGAGGCGACCTCGTCGCGGCGCTGCGCGCCGCGCGCCGAGGTGGTCCGGGCACGGCGTCCTGGAAGGACACCGCGCAGCGCCTCGAACGCTCGGTGCATCCGTCGGACCGCACCGACCTGACCGACGACCTCGCCGTGGGTGCCATCGTCGCCCTGGCCCATCCCGCCCGTGTCGCACGCCTGCGGCCGGGCGGCTCGGCATACCTCATGGTCGGCGGCACGGGCGCGGCGTTCCGGCGCGGCGATCCCGCGCTCGCGGGGCTGCCGTGGATCGCGATCGCCGACGCAGAGCGCCGACCCGGAGCCACCGACGCGCAGATCCGGTCCGCCGCGCCCTTGCACGAGGACCTCGCCCTGGAGGCAGCCGCAAGCCTCTGGGGCGAGGTGGACGAGGTCACGTGGACCGACGGACGGCTCGTCGCTCGTCGCGTGACCAGACTGGGAGCGATCGAGCTCTCCTCCGTGCCGATCACGGATCCTGCTCCTGACCGGGTGGCCGCCGCGGTGCACGACGCTCTGGCCAAGGACGGACTCGCGATGCTGCCCTGGAGCGAGGCCGCGACGGCCCTGCGCGCCCGGCTCGGTTTCCTGCACCGCGCACTGGGCGAGCCGTGGCCCGATGTCAGCGACGCGGCGCTGCTCGACTCGATCGAGGTGTGGCTCGGCGCCGAGCTTGCCCGAGTGCGGAGCACGCGTGACCTGAGGCGCATCGACCTGCTGGCGGCCCTGCGCCGGCTGCTGCCGTGGCCCGCAGCCGGCCGCCTCGACGAGCTGGCGCCCGAGCGGCTGACCGTACCGAGTGGCTCCGCGGTGCGGGTCGAGTACGGCGAGACCGGGTCCGAGCAGCCGGTGCTCTCGGTCCGCATCCAGGAGGCGTTCGGTTGGTCGGCCACACCACGCATCGCCGACGGGCGGGTCCCGGTGCTGCTGCACCTGCTCACCCCGGCGCGCCGACCGGCTGCCGTCACGGCCGACCTCGAGTCGTTCTGGTCCGGGCCGTACCAACAGGTGCGCGCCGAGCTGCGCGGCCGCTACCCCAAGCACGCGTGGCCCGACGACCCGTGGTCGGCAGACCCTAGCGCGTCGGGTCGGCGCCGACCTTGACGAGCAGCTTGCCGAAGTTCTTGCCCTTGAGCAGGCCGATGAGCGCCTCCGGTGCGTTCTCGAGCCCCTCGACGACGTCCTCGCGATGGCGCAGCGAGCCGTCGCGCAGCCAGCCCGCGGCGTCAGCCTGGAACGCCGCCTGGTGGGTCTTGACGAACCCGGTCTGGATGAAGCCACGCACCGTGAGGCCCTTCGTCAGGATCGCGGTCATGAGTCGCACCGACCGGTCCGGTCCGGCCGGCGGCTCGGTCTCGTTGTAGTGCGCGACGAGCCCGCAGACCGGCACCCGGGCGTACGTGTTGAGGCGTGGCAGGACCGCGTCCCACACGTGCCCGCCGACGTTCTCGAAGTACACGTCGATGCCGTCGGGCACAGCCGCCTTGAGGTCAGCCGCGAAGGTCGGCGACCGGTGGTCGAGCGCCACGTCGAAGCCGAGCTCCTCGAGCCAGGCCACCTTGGCGGCACCACCGGCGATGCCGACGGCGCGAGCACCCTTGATGCGCGCGATCTGACCGACCGCCGAACCGACCGGACCGGCAGCGGCGGCCACCACGACGGTCTCGCCCGGCTGAGGCCGACCGATCTCGAGCAGCCCCGCGTACGCCGTGAAGCCCGGCATCCCGAGGACGCCCAGCGCGGTCGAGACCGGCGCCTGCTCCGGATCAAGCTTGCGGACGTGCCTGGCCGAGGCGACGCCGTACGACTGCCAGCCTCCGTAGGCCAGCACGACGTCGCCGGGCCGCAGCGAGTCGTCGTTCGACTCGACGACCTCGGCGACGATGCCGCCCTGCATCGGCTCGCCGACCTCGAACGGCGCGGCGTACGACTTGGCGTCGCTCATGCGCCCGCGCATGTAGGGGTCGAGCGACAGGTAGATCGTGCGGAGCAGGACCTCGCCCTCATCGGGCGTGGGGATCTCGACGGACTCGATCGTGAAGTTGTCGGAGGTCGGCTCGCCGTGGGGGCGGGAGGCCAGCAGGACGCGGGTGTTCTGCGCAGTGTCAGTCATCACGGTCGACCGTACCGGCGGCTCCCAGCGGGCCTGACAGGATGGGGGCATGACCAACGGCACGACCTTCTGGCGCTCGATCGAGGCGGTCCACGACGTCGTCTACTTCACCCCGGACACCAAGCAGCGCTACGAGGCGCTCGGCCTCAAGGGCTACTGGATGGGCTACATGGCCTCGCGCTCGGCGGCCGTCGGCACCCCGGCGCCCGAGCTCGTGGTCGCGCTGTTCCAGGGGTTCGCGCCGCGCATGGTCCACCGCGCCCTGCCCGATGCCTGGTCGATGGCGTCGCGCGACGAGGTCCTGGCGACGAGGTACGACCTGGCGCGTGACGCACTCGCTCCGGCGACCGAGGGTGCCGACGTCGCGAGGCTCGCCAAGGAGCTGACGGCGATCACGCACGGCATCGACTTCGCCGGCAAGCCGCTCGCCGCCGCTCACCACTCCCTGCCGGAGCCCGATGACGACATCGGCCGCATCTGGCACGCCGCGACCGTGCTGCGCGAGTATCGCGGCGACTGCCACATCGCGGTGCTGACCTCGGCCGGCCTCGACGGCGCGGCCGCCAACGCCCTCGCCGTCGCCGCAGGTCTCGCCGGCGACCAGCAGCGCAGCATGCGGGGATGGACCGAGGACGAGTGGGCGGCGGCGATCAGCCGGCTGGCGACACGCGGCTGGGTCGACGGCGGCGGCACGATCACCGACACCGGCCGCTCGGCCCGGCAGCAGATCGAGGACACGACGGATCGCGTGTGTGCTGCCGGCATCGACCGCGAGGCCACCGGACGCACGATCACGATCGAGGAGCCGCTGCTCGCCCTCGCGCGCGCCGTCGAGGCGTCGGGCGTCGTCACGTACCCCAATCCCACGGGCGTACGTCGGCCGTAGGTCATACGGTGGGGCCATGGCCAAGGCATCGTCGCCCGCGGTGGAGATCGAGGTGGACGACAAGGTCGTGCGCGTCAGCAACCCCGATCGCGTCTACTTCCCCGAGCGCGGGTGGACCAAGCTCGACCTCGTCGACTACTACCTGGCGATCGGCGACGGCATCGTCAACGCGCTCTACGAGCGGCCGTGCATGCTGCACCGCTTCCCCAAGGGCCTGGCCGGCGACAAGGTGCACCAGAAGAAGCTGCCGTCGGGCGCCCCGCCCTGGATCACGACCGTCAGCGTGCACTTCCCCCGCTACAACCGGGACGTCCACGAGCTCTGCGTGACCGAGCTCGCGCACGTCATCTGGGCGGTGCAGATGTCGACCGTCGAGTTCCATCCGTGGAACAGCCGCAAGGCGGACGTAGAGAAGCCCGACGAGTGGCGCATCGACCTCGACCCGGGGCCGGAGTGCGACTTCGCGACCGTCAAGCGGGTCGCCCGCGTCGCCGAGGAGGTCCTCGACGAGCTCGGGGCGACGGGGTTCCCCAAGACCTCAGGCGGCAACGGCCTGCACATCTACGTACGCATCAAGGCCGAGCACGAGTTCAAGCAGGTACGCCGTGCGGCACTCGCGTTCGCGCGCGAGGTCGAGCGCCGGGCACCCGACGACGTGACGACGACGTGGTGGCGCAAGGACCGCGACCCGGCGCAGCTGTTCGTCGACTACAACCAGAACGCCCGCGACCACACGATCGCGGCGGCCTACTCGGTGCGCGGCTTCCCTGACGGCCGGGTGTCGACGCCGATCCGCTGGGACGAGGTCGACGACGTCGACCCGCACGACTTCACGATCGCGACGGTGCCGGCCCGCTTCGCCGAGCTCGGCGACCTCCATGCCGGCATCGACCAGGCGGTCTTCGACATCGCGCCGCTGCTGGAGTGGGCCGACCGGGACGAGCGCGAAGGCGCTGAGCCGCCGGCCGACCCGGAGGACTGAGGTCAGGCGACCTCGACGTCCAGGACGACGTCCACGTTGCCGCGGGTCGCGTTGGAGTAGGGGCACCACTCGTGGGCGACGGCGACCGCCTTCTCGGCGTCCTCCTGCGAGACACCGGACATCTCGACACGCAGCGTCACGGCGAGGCCGAACCCGCCCAGGCCGTTGGGGCCGATGCCGACCTCGGCGGTGACGGCCGAGTCCGTCACGTCGACGCCGTGCTGCGACTTGCTCGCCTTGAGCGCCGAGTGGAAGCACGCCGCGTAGCCGGCAGCGAACAGCTGCTCGGGGTTGGTCGCGCCGCCGGCGCCACCCATCTCGACCGGGATGCGGACGTCGGTGTCGACGAGGCCGTCGGTCGAGCGTACGTGGCCGTTGCGGCCGTCTCCGCTCGACGTGGCGACGGCGGTGTAGAGGATCTGCTCGGGCATGTGGATCTCCTTGGATTGAGGTAGACTAACTAGTACGTCTACATGAATCAAAGCACGACCGTGGGACGATGGCAACCCGAAGGAGCGAGACGATGCCGACCACCACCGCGCCCGTACGTGAGCGCATCCTGGACGCCGCGACGCGTCGCTACTACGCCGAGGGCATCCGGGCGGTCAGCGCCGACCGGCTCATCGCCGAGGCCGGCGTCTCCAAGGTCACGTTCTACCGCCACTTCCCCACCAAGGACGACCTGATCGCGGCCTATCTGACGCAGCAGGTCGCCCACACCCAACAGCTCTTCACCGAGAAGCGTGCCGAGCTCGCGGGCGACGCGTGTGGCGTGCTGCGCTGGTACGCCGAGGGCGTCGGCGCGTTCGCCAGCTCGCCCGGCTTCCGCGGCTGCCCGTTCATCAACGCCGCTGCCGAGCTGTCGTCGCCGGACCACCCGGGTCACCGGATCGTGGCGGACAACCGCACCTGGCTCGTCACGCAGTTCGCCGAGCTGCTCGGCGAGCTCGGGGTCGACGAGGTCGAGACCAAGGCCGAGCAGCTCATGATGCTCCGCGACGGCGCTCTCGTCGCCGGCTACGTCGGCCGTACACCCGAGGCGGTCGCCGCCACGTTGACCGCCGCCGGCCGCGCGGTCATCGGCTGCTGACTCAGCCCTGCACGCGGTGCCGCAGGTAGACGACACCGGTGTCGAACCTGCGCTCCTCCAGCAGCTCCAGCCGCGCGCGGGTCTCGCGCGAGAACGCGGGCTTGCCGTCACCGACGACCACCGGGTGGACGAACAGGTGGCACTCGTCCACGAGGCCTGCGCTGAATGCGTGAGCAGCCAGGGCGGCCCCGCCGATCGTCAGGTCGCCGGTCGCCGACGCCTTCAGGTCGCGCACGATTGCGGGTTCGAAGCGCCGCTCCATCCGGGTGTCGGCCGTCGCGACCTCGTCCAGCGTCGTGGAGTAGACGACCTTGCTGCCGCGCTGCCACACGTTCGCGAACTCGGCCAGGAGGTCGGACTGGGCGGCCAGGGCGGGATCGGTCTCCCACACGGCCATCGACTCGTACAGCCGCCGGCCGTACAGCCAGGTGTCGACCGGGCGCACGAGATCCGTGATGAAGCTGAACAGCTCGTCGGAGGGATCCGACCAGTCGAACGCGCCGTCCGCATCCTCGATGTAGCCGTCGACGGAGACGTTCGTGATGTAGCTCAGCCGCGCCATGCTCACACGCCCTGTGCGGCCAGCAGCGCCTCGGCGGCGGCGCGAGCAGCCGGAGAAGCGCCACCACGTACGACGCTGTAGGCGCCTGCACCGTCGAACACCATCGTCAGCTGGACGCCGAGCGACTCCGGGTCGGTCGCACCCCCCAGGCGGGCCTGCTCCTCGAAGAATGCCGTGAGCTGGAGCTTGTAGCCCATCGCGGCGACACTCGCCGGGTGCTCCCGGTCCTTGAGCTCGGTGGCCACGCTGACGAACGGGCAGCCCAGGAACTCCGGCGACTTTGCCTGCGCGGCGAGCGAGTCGAAGACCGCCAGGATCCGCTCGCGCGGTGGGGCACCAGGCGCCGTGTCGAGCCCCGCCATGACCTCGGGCGCGCGGTGCTCGAGCATCGCGACGAGCACCTCGTCCTTGCTGCCGAAGTGCTGGTACATCGACCGCTTCGATACCTGGGCGACCTCGCACAGCCTGTCGACGCCGATGTGGACGCCCTCGGCGTAGAACAGCTCCTCTGCAGCAGCCAGCAGCCGCTCGCGGGGCTTGGCCTTGGTGGTCGTCGTCACCCCTACAGAATAGGCGCCTGGTTGCCAGAAGTAAACAGATCTGTGTACATTGCAGAAGTACACCAATCTGTTTACTTCTCTCCCTAGGAATCATCATGACCTCACTCGCCGACCAGACCGTCCTTGTCACCGGAGCCAACCGCGGCATGGGCAAGGAGTACGTCCGCCAGCTGCTCGAGCGCGGTGCCAAGAAGGTCTACGCCAGCGCCCGCGACGCCTCGACGATCGACACGACTGACCCGCGGGTCGTCGCGCTCCAGCTCGACGTGACCGACGCGACTTCCGTCGACGCCGCGGTCGCCGCGACCCCCGACGTGACCGTCCTGATCAACAACGCCGGCACGGTCGGCGGCGGACCGCTGCTGACCGGCGACCAGACCGTGCTCCGCCAGGAGTTCGAGACCAACTACTTCGGCCCGCTCCGCCTCGCGTCCCTCCTGGCTGACCGCATCGCCGACAACGGCAACGGCGTCATCCTCAACGTGCACTCGGCGCTCTCGTGGGTGTCGTTCGGTGGCACGTACGAGCCGACCAAGGCAGCCCTCTGGAGCGCGACGAACGGCCTGCGCCTCGCGCTCGCCCCTCGTGGCGTCCAGGTCGTCGGGCTCCACGTCGGCTACGTCGACACCGACATGGTCGCCGGCGTCGATGCGCCGAAGTCCGATCCTGCAGACGTCGTGAAGTCCGCTCTCGACGGCATCGAGGCCGGCGCCTTCGAGGTGCTCGCCGACGACGTCAGCCACCAGGCCAAGGCCGCGCTCGGCATGCCGATCGAGGCGGTCTACCCCCAGGTCGCCTGATCCGCGGCGCTTGACTTCGAGTGCACTCGAAGGGGGACACTGCGGCCATGAGCCTCACGATCGCCGAGACCGTCGTCCGTACGGGCCTCACGGCCCACACGCTGCGCTACTACGAGCGTGACGGTCTGATGCTCGCGGTCGAACGCTCGGCGAACGGCCATCGGCGCTACTCGGAGCGCGACCTCGAGTGGATCGAGACGATCAGTCGGCTCCGTGCCACGGGCATGCCGATCCGCGACGTACGCCGGTACGCCGAGCTGGTCCGCAGCGGCGGTGGCACGGAGGCCGAGCGGCTCGAGATCCTGCGGCGCCACCGTGAGCGGGTGCACCGGCAGCTGGTCGAGCTGGCCGACCACCTCGACTCCGTCGACACCAAGATCGCGTTCTACAGCGGCGAGCGCGCCACCTGCGGATGACGGTGCGGCTCAGCCCGCGGCGTCCAGGCGCTGCCGTTGGTCCGCGGTGAGCTCGAGGTCGATCGCCGCCATGCTCTCCTCGAGCTGGGCGACCGACGAGGCGCCGACGAGCGGGATGATCGGCAGCTCACCGCCCATCAGCCAGGCCAGCACGACCTGGTTGGCGGTGGCACCGGTCTCCCGCACGACGTCGTCGAGCGCGGCCCGCCGGGCACGGGTGCCGGCGTGGTCGTACAGCTCCCCCATCGGCTGGTCCGGACGTACGTACGCGCCCGCGAGCAGCGGGGAGTACGCGACGAGCGCCAGCCCGGGCTCGGCGCGCAGATAGCTCAGCAGGTGCCCGTCGGTCACCCCGAGCGTGCCATCGGGTGACCGCATGCCGGCCTGGTCGGTCCGCGCCCGGAAGTACGTGTGGTGGTGCTGCAGCACGTCACACCCCGGTAGCCCGGCCGCAGCGGCGATCGCCCGGGCCCGCTCGATCTGCCACGCCCAGTGGTTGCTGAGGCCCAGCAGGCCGACCAGGCCGTCGGTCACCAGCGCGGCGAACGCCTCGACCTGGTGGTCGAGCGGCACCGCGTCGTCGAAGATGTGGGCGTAGTAGAGGTCGATGCGCCCGAGGTTCTCGAGGCTGCGCTCGGCCGACTCGCGAATCACCCCCGGCGCCAGCCCTTCGACCTCGCGCGCCATCGTCGGCGACGGACGGGTGGGGCGTCCGCCGACCTTCGTGGCGATCGTGACCTGATCGCCGATGCCACGGCTCCGGAGCCACGCGCCCAGCAGGCGTTCGCTCTCGCCGCCCTGCGTGCCGTTGACCCAGTACGCGTAGTTGTTCGCCGTGTCGATGAACGTCCCGCCGAGCTCGACGTAGCGATCGAGGATCGCGTACGAGGTGGACTCGTCGGTCGAGGTGCCCATCCGCATGGCGCCGAGGGCGATGGGACTGACGTGACGGCTACGGGTCGGGTCGGTGCCGAGCTGGATCGGTCGCATGACCCCAGTCAAGGACTTCGAGCGCGCTCGAGGTCAAGGCGCGGTCAGCCGCCGGCCTGCAGCCGGAGCCCGGCCAGCAGCAGGTCGAGCCCCGCGCGGAACTGTTCGGCGTCGTCGTGGTGCGCGAACTCGTCCGCGATCCGGTGGACGTACGGGAACTCGTCCGGGTCGAGTGCCCGCCACATGTCGGCGAACAGGGCGAGGTACTCCTCGCGGCCGACGCTGCCGTCGAGGATCTCCTGCGGCGGCTCCTGCCCCAGGTCGGCCGCAGCTCCTACAGTGAACCCGACGACCGCCGAGACGGCGTGGAAGCTCTGGCGTGGCGTGAGCTCGAGCCGCAGCGCCTGCTGGCCCAGCAGGTCGTACAGGCGCAGCGTGTTGGGCTGGAGCAGGGAGTTGCGCATGAAGTAGGCGCCGAGCCACGGCCGGGCGGCAATCGCGTCGAACATCATGACGGCGATGGTCCGCAGGTCCTCGATGGGGTCGTCGCCCTTGGGCTGTGCCTGGACGTCGGCGAGGAGCTGGCCGACGACGTGGTCCGTCGCGCGGTCGAGGAGCTCGTCCCGGCTGGCGACGTACCAGTAGATGCTGCCGACGCCACCGCCCAGCCGGGCGGCGAGCGCGCGGAACGTCAGCGCGCCGTCGCCTGCCTCGTCGAGCAGGGCGACGGCCTCGGTCAGGACGGCCTCCATCGAGTGCGAGGCCCGCTGCCGGCCGCCGGGCCGGCGGGGTCTCGGGGGCTGTCGCGAAGGTGCCATGACTCCCATCCAACCAGATGTTGTGGATTATCGAACGTTGTTCTATTCTATGGAACGTTGTTCGATAGTCGAACAGCGTTCGATAGGAGGTGTCACCATGACCCCCACCACGACTTCGGCCCCGCCGCGCACGTACACGTCGCTGCGCGCGGCCTGGATCCCGCTCTCGGCCCTCTGCCTCGCGTTCTTCGTCGAGATGGTCGACAACACGCTGCTGACGATCGCCCTGCCGACCATCGGCCGCGACCTCGGCAGCGGCACCACGGCCCTGCAATGGGTCACCGGCGCGTACTCGCTGACCTTCGGTGGGTTGCTGCTGACCGCCGGCGCCGCGGCCGACCGACTCGGTCGCCGGCGCGTCCTGCTGGTCGGACTGGCCGCGTTCGGGCTGATCAGCCTGTGCGTCGTCGCCGTCAGCACCGCCGGCGAGCTCATCGGCCTGCGCGCCGCGCTCGGTGTCACTGCTGCCGCCATGGCGCCCATCACGAACTCGCTGGTCTTCCGGCTCTTCGACGAGGAGGCACTGCGCATGCGTGCGATGACCGTGATGATCATCGTCGGCCTGTCCGGGTTCATCCTCGGGCCGTTGCTCGGCGGCACCGCCCTGGCGCACGTGCGCTGGGAGTGGCTGCTCGTCGTCAACGCTCCGATCGCGCTGATCGCGTTCATCGGCGTCCACCGCGGAGTCCCGGCGGATCGTCCGGAGGACCTGACCGACGATGCGCTCGACCTGCCCGGCGCCGTCCTCAGCATCGCCGCGATCGGCCTCGCCTGCTTCTCGCTGACCAGCGGCGTCGAGCACGGCTGGCTGTCGGGGATCACCCTCGGCTCGATCGCCGGCGCCGTCGCCGCGGGCATCGCGTTCGTCCGGCACGAGCGCCGCACCGCATCACCCATGCTCGACCTCGGCCTGTTCGCCAACGGCACCGTCCGCGGCGCCGCGATCGCGCAGGTCGGCACGTCGATCGCGATGGCCAGCGTGATGTTCGGCCTGATCCTGCACTTCCAGTACGCGTACGGGTGGAGCCCGGTGCGAGCCGGCCTGGCCAACCTGCCGCTGATCGTCACGATGATCGTCGCGACGCCGGTGTCCGAGTGGCTCGCCCGTCGGTTCGGTCACCGCATCGCCTGCCTCGTCGGCGCCGGACTGCTGGCAGGTGCGTTGGGTGGGCTCGCCTGGGGCGTCAGCCACGGCTACCTCGCCATCGCCGTCTCGATGGTCGTCATGACCGTCGGCCTGCGCACCGTCATGACGATCTGCGCCGTCGCGCTGGTCAGCGCGATGCCGGAGAACCGCACGTCGATCGGCACGGCACTGAACGACACCGCTCAGGAGGTCGGCACGAGCGTCGGCACCGCCGTGGTCGGCACGCTGATCGCGGTGCTCGTCACATCACAGCTGCCGGCCGGCACCTGGAGCAACGACCTCGTCGCGTCGTTCTTCCACGGCGAACGCATCACGTACGCGGTGCTGGCCGTCGTCGTCGGCCTGATCGGGGCGCTCGGTGCGCTCACGCTGAGCAACTCGCGGGTCGTCGACGAGCACTGATCAGCGACGCAGCAAGTAGGCGTCCATGACCCAGCCCGCGTCAGCCTTCGTGGCGGCGCGGGCTGCGTCGACCTCGGCGGCGACCTCGACGACACGGCCGGAGACGAGTCGCTCGTGCGCGGTGCCGAGGTTGGCGCCCCACCAGATGTGCCAGTCGTCGAGCCCGGCGAGGTCGATGCGGGCGCTCAGCATCACCAGGATGTTGTCGGCGCCGGCCTCGACCGCCTCGCCCAGCTTGCGCGCCGTCGTGACGGTGATGGGCTGGCCGATCTCGTGCAGCACGATGCGGTGCCGCGCGGCGAGCAGCTGCAGGCTCGAGATGCCGGGGACCACGTCCCACTCGGCCTCGACGTTGCCCCGCGCGAGGACGCGCTCGACGATGCGGATCGTCGAGTCGTAGAACGCCGGGTCGCCCCAGACGAGGAAGCCGACGTCGCCCGGTTGCTGGAGGAGGACCTGCTCGTACGCCTCGGCACGCGCCTCGTGCCAGTCGCTCACGGCGCCGCGGTAGTCGGTGGGGTCGGCCCGGTCACGCTCCGGGTCGCGTACGGCGATGACGGTCGCGCCGAACCCGACGTGCCGGCTCAGCAGCTCACGCCGCGCGGCCAGCAACGGGTCGTCGGGGCCCTTGTCGGCGACGACGAAGTAGGCCACCGCGTGCATCGCGGCGACCGCCTCGAGCGTCACCTGGTCCGGGTCGCCGGGTCCGATCCCGATGACCCGGATGCGCCTCATCCCCTGCCCTTCATGACAGAGTCTCGAGGTCGCCCTCGATGTCGAGGTCCGATCCCGATGACCCGGATGTGCCTCATCCCCGGTCCTCGAGGTCACCCTCGATGTCGAGGTAGACCTGCTGCATCGCAGCGAGCACCTCGGGATCGGGATCGGCCCACAGGTCGCGGTCGGCGGCCTCGTTGAGCCGCTCGATGATGCCGCGCAGCGCCCAGGGGTTGGCGTCCTTCATGAACGCCTGGTTGTCCTCGTCGAGCACGTACTCCTTGGCGAGCGTCTCGTACATCCAGTCGTGCACGACGCCGGTCGTCGCGTCGAAGCCGTAGAGGTAGTCGACTGTCGCGGCGAGCTCGAACGCGCCCTTGTAGCCGTGCCGCTGCATCGCGCCGATCCACCGCGGGTTGACGACGCGGGCACGGAACACCCTCGTCGTCTCCTCCTGCAGGGTCCGCGTGCGTACGGCATCGGGTGTCGTCGAGTCGCCCACGTACGCCTTGGGGTCCGCGCCGGTCAGCGCGCGGACCGTCGCGACCATGCCGCCGTGGTACTGGAAGTAGTCGTCGGAGTCGGCGATGTCGTGCTCGCGGGTGTCGATGTTCTTGGCCGCGACCGCGATGCGCTTGTAGTTGGCCCGCATGTCGTCGGCCGCCGGAGCGCCGTCGAGGTCGCGCCCGTACGCGAAGCCGCCCCACGCGGTGTAGACCTCGGCGAGGTCCTTGTCGTCACGCCAGTTGCCGGCTTCGATGACCTGCAGGATGCCCGCGCCGTACGACCCGGGCTTCGAGCCGAAGATGCGGGTCGTGGCCCGACGCTGGTCGCCGTGATCGGCGAGATCGCGCTGGGCGTGCGCGCGTACGTAGTTCTGGTCGTCGGGCTCGTCGAGCTCGGCGACCTGGCGGATCGCGTCGTCGAGGATGCCGATGACGTGCGGGAACGCGTCGCGGAAGAAGCCGGAGATGCGGACCGTCACGTCGATGCGCGGCCGCCCGAGCTCCTCGAGGGGCACGACCCGCAAGCCGTTGACCCGGCGGGAGGCCGGATCCCACTCGGGCTCGACCCCGATCAGTGCGAGGACCTCGGCGATGTCGTCGCCGGACGTACGCATCGCGGAGGTGCCCCAGACCGAGAGGCCGACGGAGCGGGGGTAGTCGCCGGTGTCGGCGAGGTGGCGCTCGATCAGCGAGTCGGCCATGGCGCGGCCGGTCTCCCAGGCGAGGCGAGAGGGCACGGCCTTGGGGTCGACGGTGTAGAAGTTGCGGCCGGTCGGCAGCACGTTGACGAGTCCCCGCAGCGGCGAGCCCGAGGGTCCGGCGGGGATGAAGCCGCCCTCGAGGGCGTGCAGCACGTGGTCCAGCTCGTCGGTCGTCTTGGCCAGGCGCGGCACGACCTCGGTGGCGGCGAACTCCAGGACCCGCACGACGTCGGGCACGTCGGTGAGGCTGCGGGCCGTGGCGACGTCCCAGTCAGCATCCTCCATGCCCTGGATCAGTGCGCGCGCCTGGCTCTCGATCTCGTCGATCGCGCCGAGCTGGGAGTCCTCCTTGAGGCCGAGCGCGGCGCGCAGACCGGGGACAGCGCCGGTCTCGCCGCCCCAGATCTGGCTCGCGCGCAGGATCGAGAGCACGAGGTTGACCCGCGCCTCGCCCTGGGGAGCCTGGCCGAGCACGTGCAGGCCGTCGCGGATCTGGGCGTCCTTGATCTCGCACAGCCAGCCGTCGACGTTGAAGATGAAGTCGTCGAAGTCGTCCTCGTCCGGGATGTCGTCGAGACCGAGGTCGCGGTGCATCTCCGCGGCCCGCATGTGGGTCCAGATCTGCGAACGGATCGCCGGCAGCTTGGCCGGGTCCATCGCGGCGATGTTGGCGTACTCGTCGAGCAGCTGCTCGAGCTTGGCGATGTCACCGTACGACTCGGCGCGGGCCATGGGCGGGATCAGGTGGTCGACGATCGTGGCATGCGCGCGGCGCTTGGCCTGTGCACCCTCGCCGGGATCGTTGACGAGGAACGGATAGATCAGGGGCAGGTTGCCGATGGCTGCGTCGGTGCCGCAGGACGCCGAGAGCGCGGCGTTCTTGCCCGGCAGCCACTCCATCGAGCCGTGCTTGCCGAGGTGCACGACGGCGTGGGCGCCGAACTCGTCCTCGACCCAGCGATAGGCGGCCAGGTAGTGGTGCGAGGGCGCCATGTCCGGGTCGTGGTAGATCGCGACGGGGTTCTCGCCGTAGCCGCGTGGCGGCTGGATCATCAGCACGATGTTGCCGGCGCGGATCGTGGCGAGCACGATCTCCTGGTCGTCGTTGACGAACAGCTGACCCGGGGCCGGGCCCCATGCCTCGAGCATCGCCTCACGCAGGTCGGGGTGGAAGCCGTCGAACCACGCGGCGTACTGCGCAGCGGGGATGCGCACGTGACTCTCGGTGAGCTGCACCTGGGTGAGCCACTCCTCGTCCTGCCCACCGGCGGCGATGAGCGCGTGGATCAGCGCGTTGCCGGCCTCGGTCAGGTCGTCGAGCTCCAGGCCCGGGATCTCACCCGGAGCGCCGAGGTCGTAGCCCGCGTCGCGCATCTCGCGCAGCAGTCGGATGGTCGAGACGGGGGTGTCGAGCCCGACGGCGTTGCCGACCCGGCTGTGCTTGGTCGGGTAGGCCGACAGCATCAGCACGACCTTGCGCTCCGACGGTGGCGTGTGGCGGAGGCGCGCGTGCGCGACCGCGATGCCGGCGACCCGGGCGCATCGCTCGGGGTCCGCGACGTAGCGCGGCAGGCCGTCCTCGTCGATCTCCTTGAACGAGAACGGCGCCGTGATGATGCGGCCGTCGAACTCCGGGATCGCGATCTGGTTGGCCGAGTCGAGCGGCGTGACGCCGTCGTCGGACGCCGCCCAGTCCTCGCGGCTCGAGGTCAGGCAGAGCCCTTGGAGGATCGGGATGTCGAGGGCCTTCATGCGCTCGACGTCCCACGACTCGTCGTCGCCGCCGGCGCTGACGGTGCCCGGCTTGGTGCCGCCGGCCGCGAGCACCGTGACGATCAGCGCGTCGAGCTTGGCCAGCTCGGTGAACAGCTCGTCGGGCGCGGCGCGCAGCGACGAGGAGAAGATCGGGACGCCGTACGCCTCACCCGTCGCGTCGATCGCGTCGGCGAGCTGGTGCGCGAACGCGCTGTTGCCGGAGGCCTCGTGCGCCCGGTAGTAAAGGACGCCGACTTTCGCCTTGCGCGAGTGGGGGTCGGGGGACTTTCCAGCCTTGTCCAAGACTTTCGAGGGGCGGGTCGCGAGGCCCCACTCGGGCAGGACGGCCGGCGGCTCGAAGCCCTCACCGGTCAGCAGGACCGTGTCGGACAGGAAGGCGTGCAGCTGGCCGAGGTTGGCCGGCCCGCCCTCGGCGAGATAGCGGTGCGCCTCGGCAGCCGTACCCACAGGGACAGTCGACAGCTCCATCAGCTCGGCGCTGGGAGTCTGCTCACCGCCGAGCACGACCACGGGACGCTGGCCGACGTACGGCAGCACCAGCTTCTGCACGTCGTCGGCGGAGCCCAGCACGCGCGCGACCACCAGGTCGACGTCGGTCAGGTCAGGCACGCCGCGCACGGGGTTGGCGAGGACGTAGTCCGCACCACTCGCGCGGGCCGACAGCAGGTCGGTGTCGGACGTGGACAGCAACGCGATGCGCGTCATGTTCCTCCTCGGGGTTCTCGCCCCTGTGGTGGGAAATCGCCGCGGCCAGTGTCTGGCTTTAACAGTGGCGGAACCGCCCCGGATTCACACCGGAGTTCCTGGATCTCCGCGGCAAGCGGATGCGGCTCAGCCTACCGGCTGCCGTCGTGGTGCAATCGACGCGTGATCACCGAGCATGCGCTGCTGCCCGTCATCAGCGGTCGGGAGGACGAGTTCGAGAGCGCGCTGGCTGAGGCGACGCCGATCATCGCCTCGATGCCGGGCTTTCGCGGCCTCACCGTCTCGCGCAGCATCGAGTCGCCCAGCACGTACCTCCTGCTCGTCGAGTGGGACACCCTCGAGGACCACACCGAGGGCTTCCGCGGTTCGCCGGAGTACGAGCGGTGGCGTGCCCTCCTGCACCGGTTCTACGACCCGTTCCCCGTCGTCGAGCACTTCGAGCTCGTCATCAGCAGTCCGGTCGCTCGATAGGGTCGGTGCATGACTGAGCGCATCGAAGCCGAACGCCTCATCCCGGCCTCGGCGGCCGATGTCTTCGCGGTCCTGTGCGACCCCCAGGGCCATGTCGCGATCGACGCCTCCGGCATGCTGCAGGACGCCGATGGCGACGTCGTCGAGGCAGTCGGCGACACGTTCGTCGTCCACATGGACCGGGAGTCGCTCAACGACATCCCCGACTATGGCAAGTACGACGTCACGGTCACGATCGAGGAGTTCGAACGTGATCGCCTGATCGCATGGTCGATCCTCGGCAAGGTCCGTCCCGGCATGGGCCACACCTACGGCTATCGCCTCGAGCCGGCCGACGGCGGCACCCTCGTCACCTCGTTCTACGACTGGTCGAACGTCAGCCAGGACTGGAAGGACTCCGGCATCTTCCCGGTCGTCTCGGTGACCAACCTGAGCGGCACGCTCGGCATCCTCGACCGGACCGTGCGCCGTGGCTACGCACGAGGATGATGTGAGACTCCCACCCCGACCACCCAGGAGCACCCAGTGACACTCGCCAGGACCCACACCGACGTGATGCAGCTCGGCGGCGCGATCGTCGTCGGCACCGACGGCTCGTGCGTCACCAATCCCGGGCCGACCGGATGGGCGTACGTGGCGGACGACGGCACCTCCGCCTGCGGCGGTCTCCTGCAGGGCACCAACAACATCGGCGAGCTGCTGGCCGTCGAGAACGCGCTGCGCGACTTCGCCAACCGGCCGCTCGTGATCCAGGCCGACTCGTCCTACACGATCGGCTGCTCGACGACGTGGGCCAGCGGCTGGGCGCGCAACGGCTGGCGCAACTCCAAGAAGGAGATCGTCGCCAACGTCGAGATCGTGCAGGCGATCTACGCGCTGATGCAGGCCCGGCGCGACTCCGGCGCACCGGTGTTCTTCCAGAAGGTCAAGGCGCACCTCACGGATCTCACGGTCTGGCCGCTCAACGTCGCCGCCGACGCCCTCGCCGGCCAGGCCTCGGCTCGCGCTGCGCGTGGTGACGTGTCGGAAGTGCGTACGACGGGGCTGCTCAGCGGCACGGATGGATGACCACCAGCCCGGATGACGCGGCGCTCGACCTCGCCTCCGAGGTCGGGCCGTTCTTCGTCCTGGACCGCTGGGCACCGGATGCCGGCTGGCGGCCGTTTCGCGAGCTCACCGAGCCCGACGTCATCGCCGATCGCGTCGCCGCAGCCCGCGAGATGCTGGCGGAGCGGTCCCGCGTACGGATCGACGAGATCGAGGAACGCGCCACCGCGTCGATCGTGTTCCTCGGCCTGGCCGCCCGGCTCGTGTCGCCCGCGTTCGCCTCGGCCGTGCTCGCCGATCGCGTCCCGCACCTGCAGCTCGACGCGCTCTGGTGGCAGCCCGTCGTCGGTGGCCCGTGGCCGCTGGCCCGCAGCAACGTCGCCGGGGCGGTGAGCGAAGACCTCGCGGCGGACCTCGACGCGTACGTCCTGCAGGCGATCGTCGCGCCCGCGCTCGACACGTTCGCGCGTACGTTCGCGGTCTCGCCGCAGGTGCTGTGGGGCAACGTCGCCTCGAGTCTCGGCGGTGCACTGACGATGCTGCGCACGGCCCGCCCGGACCGCGCCGACGCCGCCACCGCCCTGTTCGCCGAGCTCCTCGACCGCGGCACGCTCGCCGGGACGGGCGACCTCGACCCGGCGGGACCTTCGTTCGTACGCCGCTCGTGCTGCCTGTTCTACCGCGTTCCGGGCGCCGGCATCTGCGGCGACTGCGTGCTCGACGAGCCTCCCAAACCCGCGTGACACCATGACGGGGTGACGAACCGCTCCCATCCCGACCGTTGTCCCGGTGTCCTTCGACCCTGGATCGCGGACGACGGCGCGATCGTGCGGCTGCGCCTCATCGGCGGCGTGCTGCCGACCTCGGCGCTGCGTGACCTGGTGGGCATCGCAGCCGATTACGCCGACGGCACGCTGCTGCTGACCAAGCGGACCAACCTGCAGCTCCGCGGCATCGAGCACGCCGACGGCTGCGTGCCGGCGGTGCTGGTCGACGCGATCGCCGAGTCCGGGCTGCTGCCGTCGCCGAGCCATGAGCTGGTGCGCAACATCATGGTGTCGCCGCTGACCGGACGCATCGGTGGCCGCGCCGACCTCCGTCAGCTGGCGCACGAGCTCGACCGCCAGCTATGCGCAGAGCCGGACTTCGCGGGTCTCGCCGGGCGCTTCCTGTTCGTCCTTGACGACGGCCGCGGCGACATCGCCTCGCGGTCGCTCGACCTCGGCCTGATGGCCGTCGACGCCGAGACTGTGCAGCTGCGCGTGGGCTCCAAGCACTGGGGTCCGCTGGCGTCGCTCGACGAGGCGCCCGAGGCGCTGTTGTCGTACGCCCAGGCGTTCCTGCGGCAGCGCGGCGAGGGCGAGACCGCGCTGTGGCACATCGACGAGCTGCCCGACGGCGGCACCGAGCTCCTCGGCACGCACTACGCCCGCGATCTCCGGACCCAGGTCAGCGCGCTGCCTCCGCCGTACGGCATCATCGCGCAGGACGACGGCCACAGCGCCGAACACCTCGCGGTGCCCGACGGCCTGCTCACCCCCGAGCTGGCGGCGATGATCCTGGATCGCGCCGGCACCGAGGTGATCGTGACGCCGTGGCGCAGCATCGTCATCCCCGACCTGGAGAACGTATGAAACGACCGACGCGCCACTACGACTACGTCGCCGACGGACCGGCGATCTACGTCGACTCGTTCGCGACGATCCGCGCCGAGGCCGAGCTGTCGCACCTCCCGGCCGATGCCGAGAAGGTCGCCGTACGCATGGTGCACGCCTGCGGACAGGTCGACCTGACGCGCGACCTCGACATCCATCCCGGCCTCGTCTCGGCGGCGCGCACCGCCTTGGAGGCCGGGGCACCAATCCTGACCGACGCGAACATGGTGGCCTCCGGGGTCACGCGCGCGCGACTGCCCAAGGACAACGAGGTGCTGTGCCTGCTGCGTGACGAGCGGGTGCCGGCGCTGGCCAAGGAGTGGGCGACGACCCGTTCCGCCGCCGCGGTGTCGCTGTGGGAGGACCGGCTCGAGGGCGCCGTCGTCGCGTTCGGCAACGCCCCCACGGCGCTGTTCCACCTGCTCGAGATGCTGCTCGACGGCGCACCCCGACCCGCCGCGATCATCGGTACGCCGGTGGGCTTCATCGGCGCCGCCGAGTCCAAGGAGGCACTCGCTGCGTTCTCGTTGGACATCCCCTACCTCACGGTGCACGGCCGCCGTGGCGGTTCGGCGATGGCCGCCTCGGCGCTCAACGCGCTCGCCCAGGAGCGCGAGTGACGGGCCGCCTCTACGGCGTCGGCCTCGGCCCCGGCGACCCCGAGCTCATCACCCTCAAGGCGGCCCGGCTGATCGCCGACGCGGACGTCATCGCCTATCACGCCGGCGTCGGCAAGCAGTCGAACGCGCGACGGATCGCCGCCTCGCTCATCCCCGAGGGCGTCGTCGAGGAGGAGCTGCGCTACCCGGTGACGACCGGCGAGACCCCTCACGCCGGTGGGTATGCAGGGGCGATGGCGGAGTTCTACGAGGAGTCCGCGGCACGCCTGGCGGTGCACCTCGAGGCCGGGCGTACGGTCGTGGTCCTCGCCGAGGGCGATCCGCTGTTCTACGGGTCCTACATGTACATGCACGACCGGCTCTCGGACCGCTTCGAGACCGAGGTCGTGCCGGGCGTGACGTCGTTCGCCGCCGCGACCGCGACCACCGCGTCCCCGCTCGTACGCCAGACCGACGTGCTCACGATCCTGCCCGGAACCCTCGACGAGCCCGAGCTGGCGCGCCGCCTCGCCGACACCGACGGGGCGATCATCATGAAGCTCGGCCGGACGTTCCCCAAAGTCGTCTCGGCGTTGCGCCAGGCTGGACGCCTCGACGGTGCGCTATACGTCGAGCGCGCCTCGATGCCGGAGGAGCGCTGGCTGCCGGTCGCCGACGTCGACCCGGCGACGGTGCCGTACTTCTCCCTCATCGTGGTCCCCGGTGACACCCAACGGTCCTTGAGCGAGCACCGCTCCTTGAGCCTGTCGAAAGGAGACGAGGTATCGACAGGCTCGCGCGCGGCAGCAGAGCTCCTCGTCATCGGGCTGGGACCCGGACCCGACCGCTGGATCACCCCCGAGGTCAGCGAGGCGCTCGCCGAGGTCGACCACGTGATCGGCTACGCGCCGTACGTCAACCGGGTCCCTCAGCGCGAAGGCCTCACGCGGCACGCCTCCGGCAACACCGTCGAGGTCGATCGTGCCCGCCTGGCCCTCGACCTGGCGCTCAAGGGTGAGCGCGTCGCCGTGGTGTCCGGCGGTGACGCCGGGATCTTCGGCATGGCCGCCGCCGTGTTCGAGGCCGCGGACGACGAGGCGTACGCCGACGTCCCGATCCGCGTGCTGCCCGGACTCTCCGCGGTGCAGGTCGTCGCGGCTCGGGCCGGCGCACCGGTCGGCGGCGACTTCGCCGTCATGAGCCTGTCGGACCGGCTCAAGCCGTGGGCGCTGATCGAGAAGCGGCTCCGCGCCGTCGCCCAGGCCGATCTCGTGCTGGCGATCTACAACCCCGCGTCACGCTCGCGCACGACCCAGGTCGCGGACACGCAGCGAATCCTGCTCGAGCACCGCGCGCCCGAGACCGTCGTCGTCGTGGGCCGTGACGTCGGCCGCGACGAGGAGTCGCTGACCGTGACAACCCTGGCCGACCTCGACCCGGCATCGATCGACATGAAGTGCCTGCTCATCGTCGGCGCCTCGGGCACAATGGCCACGAGCGCAGGGCAGGTCTGGACCCCGCGCTTCACCGACTGAACGAGTCCGGAGGGCTGTCTGACAGGATGTCGCCATGACTGAGGTCACACCGGCTGGGCGCGTGGCACGCCTTGCGATGTACGCCTTGTGCGTCGTGATGGTGTCGAGCGGCCCGGGATTCCTTGCCCTGAGCCTGTTGCTGCACGCCGATCTCTGGGCGGGCCTGCTCATCGGCGCGCTGCTGGCCGTGATCCTCGTGCCGTTGGGCATCGCGATGTGGAACGACGTCCGCAGCACCGCACGGCGCATGCGTCGGCTCAGCGCAGCCGGCGTCCCGGCCACCGCCGAGGTCATCGCGGTGCGACCCACGACGTACGACGGCAGCTCACGCGTCGAGCTCCGGCTCTGGATCGACGCGCCGGGGGTCGAGCCGTTCGAGGCGAGCCACACCCGCGACGGTGATGCAGCCCTGCAGGTGGGCACCACGCTGGGCGCCGTGGTCGATCCCGACGCTCGGCTCTACGCCGTCGTCTGACTCAGCGCCGCTTCGCCGAGCGGTCGCGTGCGGGGTCGTAGAGGTAGGACTCGCCGCCGCGTACGTCCTCGGCCAGCGCCTTGCCGACGAGGATGACCGCGGCCTGCCGGAGCCCTGCCGCCTCGACCTGGTCGGCGATGTCGCCGAGCGTGCCCCGCAGGATCACCTCGGTCGGCTGGCTCACGTTGGCCACGACGGCGACCGGGCAGTCGACACCGTACGACTCGGCGAGCTCGGCAGCGAGCGTACGGGTGCGGGTGATCGCGAGGTGCAGCACGAGCGTCGAACCCGTGGCCGCGAACCCGGCCAACGCCTCCCCCGACGGCATCGCGGTCGACCGCGCCTGCGTCCGGGTGAGCACGACGGACTGCACGACCTCGGGCACCGTCAGCTCGGCGCCGAGCAGCGCGGCCGCGGCAGCGTACGCCGGCACGCCGGGCGTCACGTCCCATGGCACGCCGTGGGCGTCGAGCCGCTTGGTCTGCTCGTGCAGGGCGGAGTAGACCGAGGGGTCGCCGGAGCAGAGGCGTACGACCTCGCGGCCGGCGGCGTGGGCGTCGACGATGCGGGCGGTGATCTGGTCGAGGTCGAGGTCCTGCGTGTCGACGAGCTCGGCGCCGTCGGGGCAGTGGGCGAGCACGGCGTGGTCGATGTAGGTGCCGGCGTAGACGCACACGTCGGCGGCGTTGAGGAGCGCGACCGCTCGCAGGGTCAGGAGGTCGGCGGCGCCCGGGCCGGCGCCCACGAAGTGCACCGTCATGCGTCGGCCTTCGTGATGGCCAGCTGGGTGATGGCGCGGGCCGGGGTCCAGCCGGTGAACGTACCGATGGGAGCGGCGTGCTCCACATGGAGGCGGGTCAGCTCGCCGCCGAGCTGCGCGTAGCGGACCGCGAGCACGGCCTCGGTCTCGAGCGTCACGCCGTGCACCACGAGTCGGCCGCCGGGTCGGAGTGCCGACCAGCAGGCGTCGAGCACCCCCTCCTCGGTCGCGCCGCCGCCGATGAAGATCGCGTGAGGCGCCTCGAGGTCGGCCAGGGCCTCGGGGGCGTGGCCGGTCAGCACCTGCAGGGCCGGCACGCCCAGGGCATCGGCGTTGCGGGAGATGCGTGCCGAACGGTCCTCGCGGGCCTCGATCGCGATCGCCCGGCACGTGGGGTGCGCCCGCATCCACTCGATCGCGACGGATCCCGCGCCGGCGCCGACGTCCCAGAGCAGCTGGCCCGGCAGCGGTGCGAGTCGCGCAAGGGCTGACGCGCGTACGTCCCGCTTGGTGATCTGGCCGTCGTGGTCGAAGGCACCCTCGGGCAGGCCGGCCGTGAAGCCCAGCACCGTCGCGCCGGAGCTCACCAGCTCGACCGCCACGACGTTGAGGTCCGGCGCTGCCTGGTCGCCCCATGACGCGGCGACGCCGTCCGTACGCGACTCGGTCTCCGACCCGAGGTCCGCCAGCACGGTCATCGGGCTCGCCCCGTATCCCGCGGTCGTCAGCAGCCCGGCCACCTCGGCGGGGGTCGAGCCGTCGGAGGAGAGCACGATCAGCCGGAGACCCGGCGCGAGCGAGCGGGCCACGAGGTGCGGATCGCGGCCGACGAGCGTCACGACCTCGGTCGACTCGGCTGACCAGCGCATCCGGGCACGGGCCAGGGCGACGGAGGACAGCGCGGGCACGACCTCGACGGAGTCCTTGCCGAGCAGGTCGACGAGTGTCGTCGCGATGCCGGAGACGAGGGGGTCCCCGGACGCCAGCGCCACGACGTTCTTGCCGTCGTGCTGCTCCAGCAGCGCGGGCAGGCCCTCCCGCAACGGCGACGGCCACGACTGTCTGGTCTGCTCGGCCCCGTCGCTCTTCGAAGGGAGCATCGCGAGGTGACGATCGCCGCCGAGCACGACGTCTGCGGCCTCGACCAGCTCGCGCGCTCGCGCGGTCAGACCGGTCCAGCCGTCCGCGCCGATCCCGACGACCGTGACCTGTGTGCTCATGCCCGAGACGATATCTGCCGAACGCGTGACACGAGTCGGCCGATGGGCTTATCGTTTGTCGTTAATAACGACTATCGATAAGGAATACCCGTGACGAAGCCCAAGACGCGCGACCCACTGGGTCCGCTGGACACGATCACCGGCATGATCTCCGGCCTCCTGCTCACCTTGCTGGCCTTCACGGTTGTCTTCTCCGTCCTCAGCGACGACGTCAGCTTCATGGGAGTCGGTGACGACGAGGTCTGTGTCTCGACGCATCTCATCTCGACCATCGAGTCGAGAGAGCTCGACGGGGCGGACCGTCAGGACTACGGAATCGCCAAGCACGTCGACGTCGAGTCCGCCAAGACCTCTGTGTGTGACGAGAAGGCGGACGTCGAGGCGCACACCTGGGGAGTCCTGACGGAGCTGCCGAGCTTCGTCGTCTTCCTCGGGTTCATCCTGCTCACCCGCCGCACGATCCGATACGCCCAGAAGCACGGCCTCTTCTCTGCTTCGCTCGCCGACCGGATCGAACGGCTCGGCTGGTTGCTCTTGTTCGGGCTTCTCGGTGCGGCGCTGGTCGAGTGGCTTGCCGAGGGACAGCTCCTGTCGGACATGCTGCGCGACGCGGATTGGGCAAGCGGCTCGTTCGGCATCTCGGTGCCCGGCATCATCGGGGCGTACGGGCTGGTCAGCATCGGCCGCGTCATGAACCGTGCGGCTGCGCTGCAGGCGGACGCCGACGCGACGATATGAGCGACCACCACATCCGCATCACGCTCGACGACATGCTCGAGCGCCGCGGGATGACCCTCACCGAGCTGTCCGCCGCGGTCGACATCTCGCTGGTCAACCTGTCGATCCTCAAGACCGGCAAGGCCAAGGCCATCCGCTTCAGCACCCTGACCCGCATCTGCGAGGTGCTCGACTGCCAACCCGGCGACCTACTGGCATACGACGACAACCGTTAGTCTTGCGATCACAGTCTCGAGGTGCCCCTCACGGGGAGAATCGGGAAGCCGGTGAAAATCCGGCACAGGGCCCGCTGCGGTGACCCAGGCTCGACCTGGGAAGTCCGAAGACCGGCCTCGAGGCTGACTGGCGGACGCAACCGTGCCCGTCATCGATGGCAGATCGAGCGGGAGCCCCATATGCCACAGCACTATCCGTTCAGCGCCGTCGTCGGATCCGACGACATGGCGCTCGCCCTCACCCTCTCGACGATCTCGCCTGCGATCGGCGGCGTACTCGTGCGGGGCGAGAAGGGCACCGCCAAGTCGACGATGGTCCGCGCCCTGGCTTCGGTCCTGCCGCCGATCGACGTCGTCGCCGGCGACCGGTTCTCGACCGACCCGCGCGAGTCCAACCCGTTGTCGCCCGACGGCCCGTTCGCCGCGGACGCCGACGTCGAGACCCGCCCCGTACGCCTCGTGGAGCTGCCGGTCGGCGCCACGGAGGACCGGGTGCTGGGCTCCCTGCACCTCGAGAAGGCGCTGTCCGACGGCGTCACCGAGTACGAGCCCGGCCTGCTGGCCCGCGCGCACCGCGGCATCCTCTACGTCGACGAGGTCAACCTGCTGCACGACCACCTCGTCGACCTGCTGCTCGATGCCGCCGCGATGGGCCGCTCGACGGTCGAGCGCGACGGCGTCTCGGTCGAGCACGCCGCGCGCTTCGTGCTCGTCGGCACCATGAACCCCGAGGAGGGCGAGCTCCGGCCCCAGCTGCTCGACCGGTTCGGCCTGACGGTCGAGGTCGCGGCACCGCGTGACCCGGCGACCCGCGTCGAGGTCGTACGCCGCCGACTGGCGTACGAGGCGGATCCCGACGCGTTCGCCGCGGCGTACGCGGAGGACGAGGCGGCGCTGACCGACCGCATCCAGGCGGCGCAGAAGCTCGTCGACCAGGTCGACCTCAGCGACTGGGCGCTGCTCAAGATCGCCGAGGTGTGCGCCGCGTTCGAGGTCGACGGCATGCGTGCCGACATCGTCACGGCTCGCGCTGCCGCTGCGCATGCCGCGTGGAACGGGCGCACGAGCGTGCTGCGCGAGGACATCCGGGCCGCCGCCCGGCTCGCCCTGCCGCACCGTCGCCGGCGCAACCCGTTCGACGCGCCCGGCATCGACGAGGACCTGCTCGACCAGATCCTCGGCGACGACGAGCCGCCGCCGGAGCCCGAGGGCGACGGCACCGACGACGCCGAAACCCAGGAGTCCCCGGCTTCCGAGACCGACTCCCCCCCTGATGCTGGTTCCGAACCCGCTGAGACTGACGTTTCTGCGCCGGATCACGGCGAGTCGCAGCAGGAACGTCAGGCTCAGCGGGAAGGCGACCAACAGCCTGGCGGTACGTCCGAGGTCACGGTTGCTGCGCCGCAGCAGCCTTACCGGCCCAAGCTGTTCACCGTCGGCGGCACGGGTGCCGGCGAGTCCGGCAAGCGGTCCAGGGCGATCACCGAGACCGGCCGGCGCATCGGTGCCCAACGGCGTACGGGCCAGGGCGGCTCGATCCACCTCATGGAGACGATCCGTGCCGCCGCGCCGCACCAGCACGCCCGCGGCCGTACGAGCAGCATCGAGTTCCGCGCCGACGACCTGCGCCTGGCGGTCAAGGAGGGGCACGAGTCCAACCTGATCCTGTTCTGCGTCGACGCGTCCGGGTCGATGGCGGCCCGCAAGCGCATGGAGCAGGTCAAGACCGCGATCCTGTCGCTGCTGATGGACGCCTACCAGCGCCGCGACAAGGTCGGCCTCATCACGTTCCGCGCCGACGGCGCCGAGCTCGCGCTGCCGCCGACCGGCTCGATCGACATCGCTGCGACCCGCCTCGCCGAGCTGCCCGCCGGTGGGCGTACGCCGCTGGCCGAGGCGCTGCTCAAGACCGCCGACGTGCTGCGCCTGGAGCGCGTACGCGACCCGCGTCGCCGCCCCCTGCTCGTCGTGATCACCGACGGTCGCGCGACGTACGGCGACAACGCCCTCGCGCGGGCGCACCAGGTCGCCAGGCACCTCGGCGCGACGGGTCTCGCGAGTCTCGTGATCGACTGCGAGACCGGGAAGTTCCGCATGGGCCTCGCCTCACAGCTCGCCGATCACCTGCTGGCCGAGTACGTCCCGCTCGGCGAGGTCAACGCCTCGGCGCTCACCGAGGTCGTACGGTCCGGACTCCACGAGACGGGAGCCGCCTGATGCCCAAGGGTCAGCCGGTCGCCGTCCCCGATGACGGTCTCACCACGAGGCAGCGCCGCAACCGCCCGCTGCTGATGGTCCACACGGGCGACGGCAAGGGCAAGTCCACCGCCGCGTTCGGCCTCGCGATCCGCTCGTGGAACCAGGGCTGGAACATCGGCGTCTTCCAGTTCGTGAAGTCCGCGAAATGGCGCATCGGCGAGCAGACCGTGCTCGAGCGGCTCGGCGAGCTGCACGCCGAGACCGGCGAGGGCGGGCCCGTCGAGTGGCACAAGATGGGCTCCGGCTGGTCGTGGTCGCGCAAGGAGGGCTCCGACGAGGACCACGCCGCTGACGCCGCCGAGGGCTGGGCCGAGGTCAAGCGCCGCATCGCCGACGAGACGCACGACCTCTACGTGCTCGACGAGTTCACCTATCCCATGAAGTGGGGCTGGGTCGACGTCGACGACGTCGTCGAGACCCTCGCCAACCGGCCGGGCCGGCAGTACGTCGTCATCACCGGGCGCGGCGCCGATCCCAAGCTCGTCGAGATCGCCGACCTCGTCACCGAGATGAAGCACGTCAAGCACCCGTTCGACAACGGCCAGAAGGGCCAGCGGGGCATCGAATGGTGAGGCTTCCGCGACTCGTCATCGCCGCTCCGGCCTCGGGGCATGGCAAGACGACCGTCGCCACCGGACTGATGGCGGCGCTGTCGCGTGCGGGTCACAACGTCTCGGGCCACAAGGTCGGTCCCGACTACATCGACCCGGGCTACCACGCGCTCGCGACCGGCAAGCCCGGCCGCAACCTCGACCCTCACCTCGTCGGCGAGGAGCGCCTGGTCCCGTTGCTGCTGCACGGTGCACGCGGTGCCGACCTCGCGATCGTCGAGGGCGTCATGGGCCTCTACGACGGACAGATCGGTGGCGAAGGATTCGCCTCGACCGCGCACGTCGCCACCGTCACACGTACGCCCGTGGTGCTCGTCGTCGACATCTCGCACGCATCACGCTCGATCGCCGCGCTGGTGCAGGGCATGGTCGCGTTCGACCCGTCCGTACGCATCGTCGGCGTGATCCTCAACAAGGCGGGGTCTCCGCGGCATGCCGGCGAGGTGGTCAGCGCGCTGGAGTCGACCGGGCTGCCGGTGCTCGGCGTGCTGCAGCGCGACGACGGCATCGTCGCGCCGTCCCGCCACCTCGGTCTCGTACCCGCCGCAGAGCGCGACGACGCCGCGCACGCGCTCGACCGGTTGGCTGCGCAGATCGCCGAGAAGATCGACCTCGAGCATCTCCTGGCGCTCGCCCACTCCGCTCCGGACCTCGACGCCGAGCCGTGGGACGCAACCGCGGAAGTACGTCCTTTCGACGAGCTCAAGGACCCCGCTCCCGTCGTCGCCATGGCCGGGGGACGGGCGTTCACGTTCCGCTACGCCGAGACCGAGGAGCTGCTCCGAGCCGCCGGTTGCGACGTCGTGACGTTCGACCCGCTGACCGACGAGAGGCTGCCCGAGGGGACAGCCGGGCTCTACCTCGGTGGCGGCTTCCCCGAGGTGCACGCCGCCGGCCTCTCCGCCAACGAACCCCTCCGTGCGGCCCTACGAGCAGCGGTCGACTCGGGCATGCCCACGTACGCCGAGTGTGCCGGTCTGCTCTACCTCTGCCAGTCCGTCGACGGGCTGCCGATGGTCGGCGCGCTCGACGCCGAGGCGGTCATGACACCCAGGCTCACGTTGTCGTACCGGACCGCGATCGTCCCGGCCGACCAGCTGACCGGTGTCGCCGGCTCCCGGGTCACGGGCCACGAGTTCCACCGGACGACGGTCACACCGGCGTCGGCCGAGGCGGCCTGGCTCATCGAGGGCCAGCCGCACGGGTTCGGCTCGGCGACGCTGCACGCGTCGTACCTGCACACCCACTGGGCCGGCCACCCGCAGATGGCCCAACGCTTCGCCGACGCCGTCCACGCGTACGTGCCCGCTCGCCTTCCCGCTGAGACTGACGTTTCCGTTGCGACACGCCGCCAGAGCGTGCAGAAACGTCAGGCTCAGCGAGTCCCTGACCTCGGGTGGCACGGGGACCGGGAGCTGTCCGACGGACTCATCGACTTCGCGGTCAACATCCACGACGACGTACGCCCGGAGTGGCTCGACGCAGCACTCCACGCGAGCCTCGACGACATCGGCGCCTACCCGAACGCCGCCGCGGCGCAGCACGCCATCGCCCAACGTCACGGCCGGCGCACCGACGAGGTGCTGCCGACCGCCGGCGCCGCCGAGGCGTTCGGGCTCATCGCGCGGGCCCGTCCCTGGCGCCGTCCGGTCGTCGTGCACCCGCAGTTCACCGAGCCCGACGTCGCCCTCGCCGCCGCCGGCCACCAGCCCGAGCACGTCCTCACGGATCCCGCGAACGGGTTCGTGCTCGACCCGGCGCAGATCCCCGACGACGCCGACCTGGTCATGATCGGCAACCCGACCAACCCCACGAGCGTCCTGCATCCCGAGCAGTCGTTGCGCCGCATCGTGCGCCCCGGCCGGGTCGTGGTGGTCGACGAGGCGTTCATGGACTCCGTGCCCGACGAGCGCCACTCGCTCGCCGCGATCACCGATCCCGGCCTCGTCGTCGTCCGCAGCCTCACCAAGCTGTGGTCGATCCCGGGCATCCGCGCCGGGTACGTCCTGGGGTCCCCGCAGCTGCTCACCGAGCTGAAGGCCCACCAGGCTCCGTGGTCGGTGTCGACCGCCGCGATCGCCGCGATGATCGCGACGGCGTCGCCCGAGGCTGTTGCCGAGGCCGCGAAGCGTACGACGAGGATCGCCCAGCACCGCCGTGTCCTCACCGACGGGCTGACGGAGCTCGGCATCCACCACGTGCCCGCCGCCGCACCGTACGTCCTCGCCAAGGCCGGCGCGGGCGCCCATGACCGGCTCCGGGCTGCGGGCTACGCCGTACGCCGCGCCGACACGTTCCCGGGCCTCGACGACACGTGGGTACGCATCGCCGTGCGCAAGCCGGACACGACCCGCAAGCTCCTCGCCACGTTGCAGATCGAGGGGCCATGGACCTGACACCCGGCACCGTCGCCCTCGTCATCGGCGGCGACGCCCGCGCCGCCGCCCAGGTCGCTGCCCTGCTCGAGGCCGGCGCCGTCGTCACGGTCATCGCCCCCACCGCAACCGCGTCGATCGAGGACCTCGCCGACCGCGGGCTCATCACCTGGCACGCCCGCGAGGCCGACATGGCCGACGTGCAGGGCGCGGGCGTCGTCCTCACCGGCCACGCCGACCGCACGCCGCGCGACCAGATCCTCGACACCGGCATCGTCACGCTCGTGGGTGGCGGGCCCGGTGATCCCGGCCTCCTCACCGTCGCCGGCCGCGAGGCGATCGAGCGCGCCGACGTGATCGTCACCGACCGGCTCGCCCCGCTGGCGGCGTTGGCCTGGGCGCGCCCCGACGCCGAGGTCATCGACGTGGCCAAGATCCCCGGCGGCCGGTCGACGAGCCAGGAGGACATCGACCAGCTCCTCGTCGAGCACGCCAAGTCCGGCAAGAACGTGGTCCGGTTCAAGGGCGGCGACAACTTCGTGTTCGGCCGTGGCAGCGAGGAGCTCCTCGCCTGCCTGCACGCCGGCATCGAGACCCGCGTCGTCCCCGGGGTCAGCTCCGCGATCGCCGCCCCGGCACTCGCAGGCATCCCGGTCACGCATCGCGGCCTGACCCAGGGCTTCACCGTGATCTCCGGCCACGTGCCCCCGGGACACCCCGAGTCGACGCTCGACTACGCCGCCCTCGCCACCTCCGGCACGACGATCGTCGTGCTGATGGGCGTACGCACCCTCAGTGCGATCTGCGCCGCCCTCGTCGACGGCGGCCTCGACCCGGAGACCCCCGCCGCGGTGATCGCCGACGGCACGATGCCGAGCCAGCGGGTCGTACGCGCGACGCTCGCGACGATCGACGAGGCCGCCGCCGACCTCGGCGCCCCGGCTGTCGCGGTCATCGGCGACGTCGCGGACATCGAGGGCCTGGCGTGATCCTCTGGGTGCGCCACGGCCAGTCGACCTGGAACGTCATCGACCGCATGCAGGGCCACGAGCTCAGCCCGCCGTTGACCGACCTCGGCCGCCAGCAGGCCACCCGGACCGCGGAGCTCCTCGTGGACCGTGAGGTCGTACGCATCCTCACCTCCCCCGCCGTGCGTGCCCGGCAGACCGCCGACATCATCGCCGACCGGCTCGGCCTCGAGGTCGTCGAGGAACCGCTGCTCCTGGAGAAGGGGCTCGAGGAGGACTACGCCTCCGTGCTGGTCCGCGTGCAGCAGCTCCTGGAGCAGGACCTGCCGCGCCACACCGTCGCCGTCAGCCACGGCGACACCATCGGTCTCGCCGTCGGACTGCTCAGCGGCCGGCGACCCGAGCTGCCGGCGAACGGCTCCATCACGCACGTCGATCCCGACACTCGACAGGTCGCCATCTCGATGCCCTAGGATGACTTTCACCGAGGTCGAGGAAGCCGGTGCAACTCCGGCGCAGTAGCGCTACTGTGACACCCGCATCAGCGAGTGGAGCCAGACCCGAAGCCTCGGAATTTCATCCATTCATGGGACGCAATCATCCCGTCAGGAGAATTCATGTCACAGGTCACCACCGCCACACCCGAGATCGAGATCCCGTCGATCCCGCTCCGCGAGCTCGCCCCTTGGGCGCTGTTCTTCGGCCTCATCGGGGCCTTCATCCTCTTCTTCATCAGCGCTGACCAGGGCGCGGTGTCGATCCCGGCCGGCACGGCCATCCACGAGTGGGTCCACGATGGACGCCACCTGCTCGGATTCCCCTGCCACTGACCTGCCCCGACCCAGCCGGACTGCCCTCGGGCGTCCGGCTTTCTCGGCATACCCGAACGGATTGACATGACCCCCCGCAACTTCCTCGTACGAGGACTCCTCGCCGGCCTGATCGCCGGCATCCTGACCTTCGCGGTGGCCTACATCGCCGGCGAGCCGTCGGTCGACGCCGCCATCAAGGTCGAGTCGGCCGGCGATGCCCCGCACGCGCACGGCCAGTCGGCTCCCGCGACGCACGGCGGTGACCACCACGAAGAGGGCGGCACCGAGGTGTCGCGCCAGAACCAGTCGACCTGGGGACTCGCCACCGCGACCATCTCGACCGGCATCGCGTTCGGCGGCATCGTGGCACTCGCCGCGGCATTCGCCCTCGGCCGGATCGGCCGGCTGCGACCGAGCCAGTCCACCGCGCTCGTCGCGGCTCTCGGCTTCGTGTCCGTCGCCCTGGTGCCGTTCATGAAGTACCCGGCCACGCCACCGGCGGTCGGCAACGCCGACACGATCGGGGCCCGCACGACGCAGTACTTCGTGATGCTCGCGATCTCGGTGGTCGCGATGATCGCCGCCGTGATCCTGTTCCGCGCCCTCCTCGACCGGTTCGGCACCTACACCGCCGTCCTCACGAGCGCCGGCGCCTACCTCGCCGTCGTGATCCTCGCCGGTGCACTGATGCCGACGGTCAACGAGATCGGCGACTTCCCGGGCGACACGCTCTGGTACTTCCGCCGCGGCTCCCTCCTGACCCTCGCCACCCTGTGGGGCGTCATCGGCATCGCGCTGACCGGCCTGATCGGCAAGCTGTACGCCCAGGAGTCGGCGACGCAGGCGCGCCGCGACCTGGCGGCGAGCCTGTGAACGAGTACGAGCCCGTCGCGGCTCCTTCAGAAGTGGTCGGCGCCGCTGCGGCTGAACGGCTCGCCGGTCTCGCGACGCCGCCCGGCGCGCTCGGGCGGCTCGGCGACCTCGCGGTGTGGGTCGCCGCGACTCAGAGCATGGTCCCGCCGGCACCGGTCACCCGCGTGCGGGCCGTCATCTTCGCCGGCGACCACGGCGTCTCCGACCACGGCGTCTCGGCGTTCCCCAAGGCCATCACCCCGGCCATGGTCCGCACGTTCCTGATGGGCAAGGCCGGCGTCTCGGTGCTCGCCGCCCAGCACGACGTGTCCGTACGCGTGCTCGATCTCGGCGTGGACGACGACCTCGAGGGTGTCGCTCCGGAGGTCACCCGGTTCAAGGTCCGCCGTGGCAGCGGCGCGATCCACCTCGAGGACGCGCTCACCACCGACGAGACGCTCCAGGCCATCGCGGCCGGCGAGACCGTCGCGGCCGAGGAGATCGCCGCCGGAGCACAGCTGCTGATCAGCGGCGACATGGGCATCGGCAACACGACGCCCGCCGCCGCGCTGATCGCCGCGTCGCTCGGCCTGCCCGCCATGGAGGTCACCGGGCGCGGCACGGGCATCGACGAGTCCGGACTCGCGCACAAGATGGCGGTCGTCCAGCAGGCGCTGGACCGCACCCGCGAACGTACGGGCGATCCGGTCGACACCCTCACCGCGCTGGGCAGCGCCGACCTCGCGGCAGCGGCCGGGTTCATGGCTGCCGCCGCACGGGCGGGCGTACCCGTGCTGCTCGACGGCGTGATCTCCGTGGCGGCTGCGGTCATGGCCGACCGGTTGGCGCCGGGTGCTGCCGCGTGGTTCGCGGCCGGCCACCGGTCGACCGAGCCGGCACAGTCGCTCGCGCTCGCCAAGCTCGGCCTCGAGCCGATCCTCGACATCGGCATGCGGCTCGGCGAGGGCAGTGGTGCGGTCGCCGCGGTGCCGCTCGTACGCTCGGCGGCCCTGCTGCTCTCCGACGTGGCGTTGCTCGCCGACCTGATGTGACCAACTCCTGGCGGCTGGCCGTCGGCACGCTGACCGCCCTGCGGTGGCGGCATCCGACGGTCGTCGACCGGGATGTCGCCGGTGGCGCGATGCTGCTCGCGCCACTCGCGGTCGTGCCCCTCGGCCTGCTCGTCGGGCTCGTCTCATGGGCCGGTCGCGAGCTGAAGCTGGCACCCCTCGCCGTCGCCCTCGTCGCGGTCGGCGCGCTGGCCCTCGGCAGCCGGGCGCTGCACCTCGACGGGTTGTCGGACGTCGCCGACGGGCTCACCGCGTCGTACGACCGGGAGCGCTCGCTCGAGGTCATGAAGGGCGGCACGGCGGGACCGGCTGGGGCGGCAGCGCTCGTGATCGTGCTCGGCATCCAGGCCGCTTCGCTGTCGGCGATCCTGTGCATGCCTCGCGGGCCCGTCATCGCTGGCCTGCTCGTCTGCTGCTCGCGGGCGATCCTCTCGGTGTGCTGCGCCCGCGGGGTCCCCGCCGCCCGGGCCGACGGCCTCGCCGTGACGTACGCCGGCACGATCAGACGTACGTGGGCCGTGGCGACCTGGCTCGTGGTCGCGCTGCTGTGCGCCGGCGTGCTCGACTGGGCCGGTTGGCCGTGGTGGCGCGGGCTGGTCGTCGCCGGAGCGGGGCTGTTCGTCGGCGCGCTGCTGACGTACCGCTGTGTGTCCCGTTTCGGCGGCGTCACGGGCGATGTCTTCGGGGCGGCGATCGAGCTCACCCTGGCTGCGATGCTCGTCGCGGCGTCCTGAACAATCTTCGTGTGAAGCTCACCCCCTGCGACTGGTCCGACCCCGACGCCGTGGCACTGCGCGCGGCCCAACGGGTCGACATCGAGGCGCGCTACGGCACTCCCGACAGCGAGCCCGGACCGGCCCCGACGGCCGACGACATCACGGCGTTCTTCCTGCTGCGGGACGGCGACGAGGCCGTGGCGTGCGGCGGCCTGCGCGCGATCGACCCCACGAGCGGCGAGATCAAGCGCATGTTCGTACCAGCCGAGCACCGCGGTCGCGGGTTCTCACGGATCGTCCTCAACGGCCTCGAGAAGCACGCCCGATCGCTGGGCTGGTCCCGGCTGCTGCTCGAGACCGGTGATCGCCAGCCCGAGGCCGTCGGCCTGTACGAGTCGGCGGGCTACCGCCGCATCCCCAGCTTCGGCCACTACACCGGCAGCGACCTCTCCCTCTGCTTCGCCAAGGACCTCTAGAGTCACCGGTTTACCAAGAGGTCAGGGTGTTGTGCCACCCCTCAGGGCGCGCGCACCGTGAGGAGTGGCGGTTTGCCCTGACCTCTTGGTAAACCGCCAACAGGTCAGAGGCGGAGGACCCGGCCGGCGACGACGAGCATGACGTCGTCGCACTCCTCGGCGACACGCTGGTTGACGGTGCCGAGCAGGTCGCGGAACACCCGGCCCGATCGATGCTCGGGCACGACGCTCATGCCGACCTCGTTGGTCACCGCGACGACGGTGCCCTGGTGCTCGGCGATCGCGGTCAGCGCCTCGTCGAGCCGTTCGAACAGCACCGGCTCCCAGTCCTCGAGCACCGCGTCCCAGCCGTCGAGCTCGTCGATGACCGACGTGAGCCACGTGCCGAGGCAGTCGATCAGCACAGCACCCTCGGCGGACCGCACGGCCTCGCCGAGATCGCTCGTCTCGACAGTCTTCCAGTACGCCGGCCGCCGGCTCTGGTGCCGCGCGATCCGCGCCGCCCACTCGGGGTCCGACACCGGATCGGCGGGCGGCCCCGGAGCCACGTAGGTGACCGTCGGCTCGGCCAGCAGCAACGACTCGGCGTGGAACGACTTGCCGGAGCGTACGCCGCCCGTGATCAGGACCTTCATCGCACCTCGCTACTGTCGAGATCACCTTACCGACCACGATCGTCCCCTGAGGAGCCCGAATGCGTGCACGTGCCGCCGGCCTCGCACTGGGATTCGCCGCGGACCGCATGTTCGGCGATCCCGCCCGCTTCCACCCGGTCGCCGGCTTCGGCCTGATGGCCCGCGACGTCGAGCGCCAGGTCTATCGTGACGACCGCACGATGGGCCTGGCCTACACGTCGGTCCTCGTCGGCGGCGTCGCCGCGGCCGGCTTCCTCGCCGAGCGTGCGGTCGGTGGCCGTCCCGTCATGCGTACGCTCCTCACCGCCGCAACGACGTGGACTGCCCTCGGCGGCCGTTCCCTGTCGCAGGAGGCCTCGTACGTACGAGCGTGGCTCGACGCCGACAACCTCCCAGCCGCTCGGGAGCAGCTCACCCACCTCGTCGGCCGCGACCCGTCGTCGCTCGACGAGCAGGAGATCTCTCGCGCCGTCGTCGAGTCCGTCGCCGAGAACACCTCCGACGCCGTGGTCGCCCCCTTGCTCGCCGGGGCAGTCGGTGGCGTGGCGGGCATCGCGGCCTATCGGGCCGCCAACACGCTCGACGCCATGGTGGGCCACCGCAGCCCGCGCCATCGCAACTTCGGCTGGGCCTCGGCGCGCCTCGACGACCTGCTCAACCTCGTGCCCGCACGGGTGTCGGCTCTCCTCGCCGCGGCGCTCGCCCCGGTGGTCGGCGGCAGCGGCGAGATCGCGTTGCGCACCTGGACCCGCGACGCGGGTCGTCACCCGAGCCCCAACGCCGGACCCGTCGAGGCGGCGTTCGCCGGCGCGCTCGGCGTGCAGCTCGGCGGCACGAACGTCTACGGCGAGCGGGTCGAGCACCGCCCGACGCTGGGCGACGGACCCGTCGCGCTGCCGGGTGACATCGACCGGTCCGTACGCCTCGCCGACGCTGTCGGCCTCGCCGCCCTCGCGGTCAGCGTCGTCGTCGCGCTCAAGCGCCGCCGATGACCACGATCGTCACGGGCGGCACCCGCGGCATCGGGGCGGCCATCACCCGTGCCCTGGCCTCGGACGGCCACGACGTCGTCGCCTCGTACGTACGTGACGATGCGAGCGCCGAGGCCCTCGCGGCCGAGCTCGAGGCGGTCCACGTCGTACGCGCCGACGTGACGACGACCGACGGCATCGACACGCTGTTCAACGCCGCGCAGGAACGAGGCCCGGTCACCGGGCTCGTCAACAACGCCGGCGCCACGATGCACGTCGGACCCTTGGCCGAGACCGACCCCGAGGTCATCCGGTCGGTCATCGACCTCAACCTGACGGCCGCGGTGCTGTGCGCCCGGCGAGCCGTGCAGGCCATGACCGCGGGCGGCACGATCGTCAACATCTCCTCGGGCGCGGCGACGCTGGGCTCACCCGGCGAGTACGTCCACTACGCCGCCGCCAAGGCCGGGGTGGACGCCCTCACCGTGGGGCTCGGCAAGGAGGTGGCGTCGCTGGGCATCCGCGTCGTCGGCGTGGCACCCGGCACGATCCGCACCGGCATCCACGCGGACGCCGGCGACCCCGGCCGACCAGACCGCGTGGCGGAGCGCGTGCCACTGGGCCGGGCCGGCGAGCCCGACGACATCGCCGGCGCCGTGGCGTGGCTGTTCCGGCCCGAGGCCGCCTATGTCACTGCGACGACGATCCGGATCACTGGCGGGATGTGACCCAGGCGGCGGCTGCCGCCGGATCTTTGACGAGCTCGACGTCGGCCGGCACCGCCGAGCGACGGACGATCACGACCTCGAGGCCACGTTCGTTGGCGACCTGCATCTTGGACCACGTGTAGGAACCGCCGGAGTCCTTCGTGACGAGAACGTCGACGTCGGCCATGACCCGGCGCTCGTCCTCCAGCCCGTACGGGCCACGGCTCCTCAGCAGCGTCCACATCTCCGGCAGCTCGAAGTCCGGCTCGTCGACGACCCGCACGAGCGCAGCCTTGCCCGAGAGCGCGTCGACGAAGCGGTGGAGCGACTGGCGGCCGATGGTGAGGAACGGACGATCGCCGAGGGTCGCGGTGAGTCCGGCCGCCTCGTCGTGGTCGTCGACCCAGTGCCAGCGGTCCGAGCCCGGCGCTTCGGACCAGCCCGGCCGTTCCAGCCTCAGCAGCGGCACCCCGTCGGCGTGGCACGCGGCGGCGGCGTTGGCGCTCATGCCCTCTGCAAACGGATGCGTCGCGTCGACGACCGCCGAGATGCGCATCTCCATCAGGTACGACCGCAGCCCGGACACCCCGCCGAACCCGCCGATCTGCACCGCGCCGACCGGCAGCCGCGGGCGGGCGACCCGGCCGGCGAGCGACGACACGAAACGTACGTGCGCCTCCTGCAGCAGCACCGCGAGCTCACGCGCCTCGGAGGTGCCGCCGAGCACCAGCACCGTCATGAGGACGCTCCGGGCGGCAGGACCGGCACCGGCGGTGCACCGTCGGTGGCGATCGTGAGCAGCGCGTCGACGTCGAGGTGACGCTCGACGAGGTCGCCGAGCAGGTCGAGCCGCTGCTCGCGGCGGGCGGCGAAGCTGACGTCCGACGGCTCGTACGCCCGACCGCCGAGCCCGGCCGCCTCGGCGAGGAACGCGCGACGGAACTCGTCGGACTCCAGGCTGCCGTGCCACATCGTGCCGAACACGTTGGCTGAGCGGGCCCCGCCGAGGAACTCCTCGTCGCCGCCCTGGGTGATGCGGCCGTGGTGGATCTCGTAACCCGTCACGTCCGTGCTGAGCGCCGTGCCGGTCGGCAGCCGCAGCACCTTGTCGGCCCGGAACGTCGTGGTGACGTCGAGCAGGCCCAGCCCGTCGGCGGTCGCACCGGCGTCGCCCTCGACGCCGTCGGGATCGCTGACCGTGCGGCCGAGCATCTGGAAGCCACCGCAGATGCCCAGCACCGGCAGACCCGCCGCCGCGTGCTCGAGCACGGCCCGGTCGAGGCCGCGCGACCGCAGCCAGGCGAGGTCGGAGATCGTGGCACGGGTGCCCGGCAGCACGATGACGTCGGCCCCGCTGAGGTCCTGCGGCTTGCCGGCGAACACGACGTCGACCCCCGGCTCCAGGCCCAGCGCGTCGACGTCCGTGAAGTTGCTGATGCGCGGCATCCGGATCACCGCGACCCGCAGAGCTGCGTCGCGGTTCGCCGAACGGCGGCCCTCGAGGTCGAGGGCATCCTCGGAGTCGAGCCACACGTCGGGGCTCCAGGGCAGCACGCCGAAGACACGGCGACCGGTCAGCGCCTCCAGCTGGTCGAGCCCCGGCCGCAGCAGCGTCTCGTCGCCACGGAACTTGTTGACCACGAACCCTGCCACGAGCCGCTGGTCGTCCGGCTCGAGCAGCGCGACAGTGCCGTACATCGCCGCGAACACCCCGCCGCGATCGATGTCACCGACCACGACCGTCGGGATGTCAGCGTGCCGGGCGAGGCCCATGTTGACGTAGTCGCCCGCCCGCAGGTTGATCTCCGCCGGGCTGCCGGCGCCCTCGCTCACCACCAGGTCGAACCGCGACGCCAGATCGTCGTACGCCTCGTGGGCCGCCGCGGCCAGGTGCGTACGGCCGCCGATGAACTCTGCTGACGAGATCTCACCCGCCGGCCGGCCCATCACGACGACGTGGCTCTTGCGGTCACCGCCGGGCTTGAGCAGCACGGGGTTCATCGCGGCCTCGGGCACGGCTCCGGCGGCCAGCGCCTGGATCCACTGCGCCCGGCCGATCTCGGCCCCGTCGGCACACACCATCGAGTTGTTGGACATGTTCTGCGCCTTGTAGGGCGCGACCTTGAGCCCCCGGCGCGCGAACGCACGGCACAGGC
This sequence comes from Aeromicrobium sp. Root236, assembly GCF_001428805.1. Taxonomy (NCBI): domain Bacteria; kingdom Bacillati; phylum Actinomycetota; class Actinomycetes; order Propionibacteriales; family Nocardioidaceae; genus Aeromicrobium; species Aeromicrobium sp. Root236. Next base: position 1,961,250 of record NZ_LMIS01000001.1, read on the forward strand.
CCGTGGTGACGATGCTCTTGCCGGCGTCCGAGGTCGTACCCGCGACCAGCAGCGACCCGCTCATCGCGTACGCGCCGCGTTGAGCCAGCCGTGCAACAGCCGGGTGATCCACGGCAGGGCGAGGTACGTCATGAGCGGCGTCATGACCCCGGTGATCACGAGCACGCGCAGCGGCAGCCACCAGTCGGCGGCGAAGTCCTTGGCGAGGTAGTTGGCCGCGAGGCTCAGCGGGAGGAACACGATGAAGATCGCGCACATCTGCTTCCACCGCGGCGGCGCGGGGGCGGCGCTGCGCAGGTCCTGCACGTCGACGCTCGACGGCTCGTCGAACCAGCCCTCGATGCCGGTGCGGTGCTCGCGAGCGGACTCGTCGACGAATCCCTGCGCCGAGTCGAGCCACCAGCGGCGCTGCGCCGACAGCTCCCACGCCTCGAGGGACTCCTGCGACGAGAACCGGTAGAGCATGTGCCACTCGGCCGACGACTCCTCAGGGCGTACCCAGCCCGATCCCAGGAACCCGTCGAAGCGCTCGGCGAGCTCGGTGCCGGCGCGCAGCCAGGCGAGCATCTGGTCCTCCTGCGACGGATCCACCTGTCGCGTGATGGAGACGGTGACGGGCCCGGACATGCCACCAGCCTAGGACTGCGCGCGACCCGTGCCGACCACGCCTGTTGCGACGACGGCGACTACCCCTCGTGCACCGTGCCGATGAGCACCTTGCCCAACCTGGTCTTGCCGTCGGCGGCATATACGAACTGGTAGACGTTGCCCTTGGCATCGATCAGGCCGAGCCGCCTCCGCTCCTTCATCTGGCGAACCGCCTCAGCCGGATTTCCGGCGACGTCCCCCAGCATGTCCTTCTTCAGGATGTAGGCCTCGCGGCCCTCGAACTCCACCGGATACAGGTCCGGATAGGCCGACTCCGGAGTGCTGGCCCGCGGGGCACCAACGGTCAGGCCGTACTCGTTGACCGTGTAGTCCGGGATGTCCCACGCCGGCTTGCCATCAGGACCGGTCGGCGGCAGGACGTCCGCCTGCGCCACCGCCGCTCGTGGTCCGAAGGTGGCAGTGAGCCGGTAGTCGCGGGAGAGGTCGGACGTCATCACCAGCTTCGTCCCGTTGACCTCGTCGACCGGGATGCTCTTGAGCATGCCCCGGCGCCCGTCGCCGTCGTCGACCCTCCCCTCGGTGCCGCAGTCGTACGAGAAGATCTCCTTCTTGGCGTCGCGCAGCTCGAACGACTCACCCGGAGCGCACCGGTACGTCACCGACACGTTGAGCCACCTGTCCTTCGGCCCCGGCTCGCCGATCGACAGCACTGAGTCTCCGGTGTGAGTCTCCGGCGGCGAGCCGTTCGTACGCTCGACGGTCGCGTAGGCCATCCCACCGACCGCAACTGCGCCGGCGACCGAGGCCAGCACAGCCGGCCGGCTGAGCCGCCGCCACCAGCGCCGCGATGCAGCGTGGCGCAGCACCAACGGACGCACACCGGCCACCATCACGGCGATCTCGGCGTCATCGGGTCGTTGACGTTGCTCGGTCATTCCCCGGCCTCCTCTCGCAGTCGTGTGCGCGCCCGCTGCAGGCGTTTGCCCACCGCGGCCCCGGTGAGGCCGAGCACCTCGGCGGCCTCCGCGTACGTCAGCCCTTGCAGCAGGCAGAGCTCGCACACGCGTCGCTCACCTTCCGGAAGACCGGCGATCGCCTCGAGGGCCCACCGGAGATCGGCCGCCGCGGCGCCGTTGCTCGCATCAGCAGCGATCGACTCCTCGCGGAGCTCGAGCAGCTGGTTCCACCGCCGCTCGCGCCGGGCGTGGTTGCGCGCGTGGTTGCGGCACGTCGTCAGGAGCCAGGGCAGCGCCGAACCTGCCACGAGCCGGATCGATGCTCGGCGGTTCCAGGCAGTCAGGAACGTCTCCTGCAGGATGTCCTGCGCGCCTTCAGCCGTCGGCGAGAGCGTCCAGGCGAACCGCGCGACCGCCGGAGCGTGCAGATCGTAGAACTCCTCGAAGGCGCGTTCGTCGCGTATGACCGCCGTCATCGCACGCTCCTGTCACCGGGCATGCCCTGTAATGTCCCGCAACCGCGAATCGTGACATCCCGCCGCCAATGTATGCGCTCAGACGCCTGCCGGGACGACGGCGCGACACGTGCCGACCACCCCCGACGCGAGTACCTTGTGGACCATGGCTCTCAGCGACGACCTCCGGATCGCACTCGACGGCAAGTGGCGTCACGTCAGGGAACAGTCACGCAAGGAGCTCGCCGAGCTCGACCTCGCGTACGACCACGACCTGACCCTCGACGAGGCCCGCGCGCGAGTCCTGGAGCAGATGCACAAGCTGGTCCCGACCGGAGTCCCCGCGGCAGGTTTCAGGGTCGAGAGCGGCGGCACGGGCGATCCCGGCATGGCGGTCACCGGCATCGAGATGCTCGCCCAGTTCGACCTCTCGCTGATGGTCAAGGCCGGCGTGCAGTGGGGCCTGTTCGGTGGCGCCATCGAGAACCTCGGCACCGAGAAGCACCACAAGAAGTACATCCCCGGCCTCATCAAACTCGACATCCTCGGCTGCTTCGCGATGACCGAGACCGGCCACGGCAGCGACGTGCAGAGCCTGGAGACCACCGCGACGTACGACCTGGCGACCGAGGAGTTCGTGATCAACTCGCCGACGCCGTCGTCGCGCAAGGACTACATCGGCGGTGCCGCGGCGCACGCCCAGGTCGCCGCCGTCTTCGCGCAGCTCATCACCAAGGGCGAGAACCACGGCGTGCACTGCTTCGTCGTGCCGCTGCGCGACGACCAGGGCAACGACCTGCCCGGCATCACGACGTCCGACGACTTCCACAAGGGCGGGCTCGGCGCGGTCGACAACGGCCGCATCGTCTTCGACCACGTCCGCATCCCGCGCGAGAACCTGCTCAACAAGTACGGCCAGGTCGACCAGGGTGGCACCTACTCCTCGCCGATCGAGAGCAGCAACGCCCGGTTCTTCACGATGCTCGGCACCCTCATCCGCGGGCGCATCAGCGTCGGCGGCTCGGCCAGCGCGGCGACCGAGGTCGCCCTCAGCATCGCCGGCCGCTACGCCCTCAAGCGCCGCCAGTTCGGCCCCGAGCCGGGCAACGAGATCCTGCTCATGGACTACCGCATGCACCAGCGCCGTCTGCTGCCGCTGATCGCCCGGTCGTACGCCTACCGGTTCGCGCAGAACCAGCTCGTCGCCCGCATGGACACGGTCCAGAGCGCCGAGGAACCGCCGCCCCCGCACCAGCAGCGCGAGCTCGAGAGCCGCGCCGCCGGGCTCAAGGCCGCCCAGACCTGGCACGCGACCCGTGCGATCCAGGAGGCCCGCGAGGCCTGTGGCGGTGCCGGCTACCTCGCCGAGAACCGGCTCACGACCCTGAAGGGCGACACCGACGTCTTCACGACGTTCGAGGGCGACAACCACGTGCTGTTCCAGCTCGTCGCCAAGGAGCTGCTCACCTCGTACGCCCAGGAGGTCGGCGGCCTCGACCCCGTCGGTCTGGTGCGCTTCGCCGCCGGCACGGTCGCCGACGTCGTCAAGGAGCGCACCGCGGCGTCCCAGCTGATCCAGCGCCTGATCGACGCCCGCCCCGGCGGCAGCGACGACAACCACGACCTGCTCGACCGCGGCACGCAGCTCAACCTGTTCGAGGACCGCGAGCAGCACGTGCTGGAGACCGCAGCGCGACGGCTGCGGCGGGCCAGCAGCGGCGACAAGGCCGAGGCGTTCGCGGTGTTCAACGCAGCCCAGGACCACGTGATCCGAGCCGGCCGCGTCCACATCGAGCGCGTCGTGCTCGAGGCGTTCACCGCGGGGATCGCCCGCACGGAGAGCCCCGAGGCCCAGGAGCTGTTGCGCGACGTGTGCTCGCTCTACGCCCTGACCTCGATCGAGGAGGACCTGGCGTGGTTCATGGGCCACAACCGGCTCGCCGACACCCGCGCCAAGACCGTCACCTCGCTCGTCAACGAGCTGCTCGAGAAGCTGCGCCCCCACACGCTGACGTTGATCGAGGGCTTCGGCGTGCCGGAGAAGACGCTCAACGCCGCGATGCTCGCCGATTGAAGAAATCGTGTCCGCGATCTCCGGGCGCATGGAAGACTGACGGTCACATCTGACACCACCTATCGGGGAGATCCCTTGCGTACATCCACTCTCGCGCGCGCCGGTGCCGTTCTGACGGCTTCCGCGCTCGCGCTCACCCTCGGCGCCGGCTCCGCGTCGGCCTCCGAGGACACCTCCACGACCAAGACCACGATCCCGGGCCACGCCGAAGCAGCCGCGGCCAAGGTCGACTGGAACACCGCCGGTCTGGCCCGTTCGGGCAGGAGCGACGTCTCCGCCAACTTCGTGGCCAACCCGGACCTGACGACGTTCGCGTTCGCGTCGAAGAACCAGGTCCTCGTCGGTCCCACAGGCAACCCCATCCTTGGCACGATCACTGTCGCGCCCGGCAACCCCGGGACTCCCGGTGGGCTCGGCTACAGCATGACGACGAACCTCAAGTACTACGGCACGGTCAAGACAGCGGTCCCGCTCTACGCCGGCTTCGCCACCAAGGAGCCGTTCGGCGGCACGCCCATCCCGGACACGTACGGACCGGGCCTCTACTCGTTCGGCCCGACGAGCATCGCCGACCCCGGCGGCGGCAGCCCCTACGTCGACCCGACGCTGAGCAACACGGTCCGTGTCCGCAACGACACGATGGGCGACATCCTCTACACCAAGTACATCGGCAGCCGGAAGCACAAGGTCACCATCCACGCGCAGGTCTACCGCCCCAGCGCCAACGTGTACGCCGGCGGCATCTCGTCCGTCCGGCTGCAGTACAAGTCGGGCAGCACGTGGAAGACGTACAAGTCGATCAGTCTCAGCAAGTACGGCAAGGCGTCCTACACCTGGTACTCCGGCAAGCACACCTACCGGGTCCTGATCCCGACCACCCTGTCGATCCAGGGCAAGTCTGACAGCGGCTACTACTTCTGAGTCGCTGAACGCACGACGCACCACCTGACGAAGGCCCCCACGCACACCGTGGGGGCCTTCGTACGTCCGCAAAAGCATCACGACCGCTGCTCCCCACAACTAGACTCAGGCGTCGAATCTCTCGCCACGCCATGGGATGCCTCGGGGGCCATCCACCAGCGTTCACTCCCGCCCAGGACGAGGTACACCATGAAGAGGACGCTGCTGGCGCTCGCCGTCGCGGTCGGGTCGGGCATCGCCATCGGCGCAGTCGCGGCGCAGTCCGAGCCCGTCGTGGTGTCCGCCGCCGACGGCCAGGACCGCATCATCCATCGCGGTGGCACGGTCCGGCTCGGCAAGTCGGTCTACCTGCACACCAACGGCACCCACGCCGCTGTCGGGCTGACCAAGATCCAGCTGGTCAACAACTGCTACCTGCGCGTCTTCTTCGACACCTCGCTCGGCGAGAAGGCCATCAGCCTCGTGGTCGACGAGGACGAGACGCTGTCGAGGCTCGGCGTCCGCGCCGGCGGCTCGGGTGGCGTCGGCTACGCCAACATCTACCTCTACACCTCGACCGGCCGGCCCATCTGCGCCAACAACCCGACCTTGGGGCCATACGCCAACATCTGGATCGCGACACAGGACCTTGCGCCTGACGACGTGCCCCCCGCAGACCTCGAGCCGGCTCCCGTCCCCAATCCGCCGCTCGAGGCTCAGCAGAAGTCCGTGCCCTCGGTGGCTCGCGCGACAGTCACGCCCCCGCGCTGACCCGTCAGGGCAGGGCAGAGGCGGCCACGCTGATGACCGCCGAGCCGCCGTCGCGGACCGTCATGACCAGCTCGACCTGGTCGGTCCTGTCCACGTTCTTGTGCTCGCTGGAGGCGAATCGGCCGTCGGCCTCACCGGGTCGCACCTTCACCGCGAGGTGCCCAGTCGGGAACTCGTCGGCCGACCAGTCCCATCGGCAGGTCTGCTTCCGGCCCGCGCGGGCGATGATGGCGATCTGCTCGAGCCCGTCGACCTCGGTGAGGACCAGCGCGAGCCGCAGCGCCTCCAGACCCGGGACGGGGAACATGACACCGCCACTTGCGGTCGCGCGCACCGTGACGGTCACGTCGTCCGAGGGCGTCATGCTGACCACCCCTGCATCGTCGGGCCGCACCGCGTAGTCGCCGGCCTTCACGTCGAGGAAGTCGAAGCTCCTGGTCAACGGCACCTCCACCCGCGCGGGCGGGCGGTGTGTCGCTGCACGGACTCGCTGCGACGGTCCGGGATCACGGCTGGCGACCAGCAGGGCCCAGACATTCGACAACGGCTCGACGTGGTGCGCATAGAGGCCGGCGCCCTCGAGCATCTGCTTGAGCCGGGCCACGCCGAAGACGGAGACATGTCCCCAGACCCCCTCGAGCCGGCCGATGAGGGGGACCGAGAAGATCAGGTCGGACCCGTCGGGCAGCGCGTCCGCGAGGGTGCGCAGTGCGAGCTCCGCGTCGGGCACGTGCTCGAGGACCTCGCAGCAGATGACCAGGTCAGCGCCCCTGGACGCCACGCTCTCGCGCGTGAGGTCGTACAGGTCGCCGATCTCGAGCGTGATGCTCGCATCGGTCAGCCCGTTGTCGGCGAACAGCTCCTTGGAGCCGGCGAGGTACCTGTCGTCGATGTCGATGCCGTGATAGCTCGCGATCTCGCACCGCTTGACGAGCTGGGCGGCGAGGAAGCCCTGACCGAACCCGACGTCGAAGACCCGGTCGCCGGGGCGCGCGAAGTCCATGACCCGGCGGAAGCGCAGCTGGGTGTTCTCGGTCTCGTGCACCGACGCGCGCCCCTCGGCGGTCGTGAGCCTGGCGAGCGTGTCGTCGGTGTACCTGCGCCACGCGTCCACCTCGCGCCCGAAGACGCGACGAGCCCCTGCGACGGACAACCGCTCGTAGGCGTCGACGAGCTGCCAGCCCGCGCGTACGGCAAGCCGTTCCGACGGGTCCGTGACCTCACGATCGAGCGGTGGCTCGTCCTGCGGCGCCTCTGGGACCACCCTGATCCAGCGGCCCGGTATGCCGCCGGGGGCGTAGGCACGGGAGCGCTTGTGAGCCGGAGCTGCAGGGCTCGCGGTCTTCCGTTCACCCCGCACTGCGCGGGCGATCCTCCCGAGTGCCCTTCGGCCGAGTCGCTGAGACGTGCGGGCGGATCGGGGTCCTGGCATGCGAGGAGCCTAAAGGACGCAGGGTCTCAACCTTCGGAGAAATCTCCGGCGGAGGAGCGGAGGTTGCGGAGCAGCTCGTAGGTCTCGTCCTGCTGCGCGGCGTCGAGGCCGTTGATCGCGAAGTCGATCGACATGATCTGCTTCGTCGCCTTGGCCAGCACCGCCTCACCCTCGGGCGTGAGCTCGGCGAACGTACGACGACGGTCCTCGACGTCGGCGACGCGCTTGACCAGGCCTTGTGCCTCGAGCCGGTCCATCGCGTTCGTCACCGACGTGGGGTGCACCATGAGCCGCTCACCGATCTTGCTCAGCGGCAGCCGGCCGGTCGAGCTGAACGACAGCAGCACCAGCACCTCGAAGCGGGCGAACGTGATGCCGTAGGGCTTCAGGGCCGCGTCGAGCTCGGCGATGATCAGCTGCTGCACGCGCATGATCGAGGTGGCCAGACGCATCGAGGTCGGGTCGCCGATGTGCTTGGTCCACAGCTCGGACGCGCGCTCGATCGGGTCGAATGGCAGCTTGGGTTCCCCTGGCATGGGCACCATCGTAGGCGGAATGCGTCACACCGAGTGGCAATTAGTTGGATGCCCGACTATTTTAAGACCTAGGAATATTCGCCGCACCGTTGAGATCGAGGACCATGACCACGCACGACCTCCACACGCCGAAGCATCCCGTACGTTTCGTCACGGCGTCCGCGCTGTTCGACGGCCATGACGCGTCGATCAACATCATGCGCCGCATCCTGCAGTCGCAGGGCGCCGAGGTCATCCACCTCGGCCACAACCGCTCGGTGCAGGAAGTCGTCGACGCGGCGATCGACGAGGACGTCCAGGGCGTCGCGGTCAGCTCCTACCAGGGCGGCCACGTCGAGTACTTCGAGTACCTCGTCGACTCGCTGCGTGAGCGCGGTGCCGGCCACGTCAAGGTGTACGGCGGCGGTGGCGGGGTCATCGTCCCCGAGGAGATCACCCGGCTGCGCGAGGCCGGGGTCACGATCTTCTCGCCCGAGGACGGCCAGCGACTCGGCCTCGCCGGCATGATCAACACGATGATCGAGGCGTGCGACCTCGACCTCTGGGACGGTGGCGAGACCGCCCCTGACGCGGTGCTGTCCGGCGATCGCGGGGCCCTCGCTCGCGCCGTCACGGGCGCTGAGCTCGGCAAGCTCGACGCCCACTTCATCGACGCGATCCGTGCCACCGCCTCCTCGTCGGGCACTCCGGTCCTCGGGATCACCGGCACCGGCGGCTCCGGCAAGTCCTCGCTGACCGACGAGCTGGTGCGCCGGTTCCGCCTCGACCAGCAGGACAAGCTGCGCATCGGTGTCATCGCCGTCGACCCGACGAGACGTCGCGGCGGCGGAGCCCTGCTGGGCGACCGCATCCGCATGAACTCCCTCGACGGCGACCGCGTCTACTTCCGGTCACTGGCGACCCGCGGCAGCCATGAGCTGCCCGACTGCCTGCCGATCGTCATCGACCTGCTCAAGGCCGCAGGCCACGACCTCGTGATCGTCGAGACACCCGGCATCGGCCAGGGCGACGCCGCGATCGTGCCGTTCGTCGACACGTCGATGTACGTCATGACGCCCGAGTTCGGTGCCGCGTCGCAGCTCGAGAAGATCGACATGCTCGACTTCGCCGACGTCGTCGCGATCAACAAGTTCGAGCGCCGCGGCGCCAAGGACGCGTTGCGCGACGTCGGCCGCCAGCTCGTCCGCAACCGCGAGGCGTTCGGCAAGAAGCCCGAGGACATGCCGGTGTTCGGCACGTCGGCCGCGACGTTCAACGACGACGGGGTCACGGCGCTCTTCCAGCACCTCGTCTCGGTCCTCGAGCCGCAGGGCCTGGCCGTCTCCGAGGGCATCCTGCCCCGCGCCGACGTGAAGTTCTCGAGCGGCATCGACCAGGTCGTGCCGCCCGAGCGCACCCGCTACCTCGCCGAGATCACCGAGACCGTGCGGGCCTATCACGCCACGACCGACGACCTCGTCGCCAAGGCGCGCCGCCTGCAGCGCCTCGAGGCGGTGGCAGCCGAAGACCTTTCGACAGGCTCGAGGGACGAGCTGGCGACCCTGGTCGACGACGCTCGCAAGCAGCTGCCCCAGGAGGTCGCCGAGCAGATCGAGGGCTGGCCAGCGGTCGTCGAGACGTACGCGGGCGACGAGCTCATCGTGCGCATCCGCGAGACCGACAACCGCACGGCCCTCACACGTGAGTCGCTGTCCGGCACCAAGGTGCGCCGGGTCAGCCTGCCCAAGCACACCGATCACGGCGACCTCGTCCGCTACTGGCGCACCGAGAACCTGCCGGGGCACTTCCCGTTCACCGCGGGCGTGTTCCCGTTCAAGCGCGACGGCGAGGACCCGGCCCGCATGTTCGCCGGCGAGGGCGACCCGTTCCGCACCAACCGCCGCTTCAAGCTGCTGTCCGAGGACGGCGACGCGACGCGCCTCTCCACCGCGTTCGACTCGGTCACGCTCTACGGCCGCGACCCCGACCTGCGTCCTGACATCTACGGCAAGGTCGGCACGTCCGGCGTCTCGGTCGCGACGCTCGACGACATGAAGGCGCTCTACGACGGGTTCGACCTGATCTCGCCGTCGACGTCGGTGTCGATGACGATCAACGGGCCGGCGCCGACCGTGCTCGCGTTCTTCCTCAACACCGCGATCGACCAGCAGGTCGACGTGTTCCGCGCCGAGCACGACCGCGAGCCCGACGCCGACGAGTACGCCGTGCTGCGGTCGTACGCGCTGCAGAACGTCCGCGGCACGGTGCAGGCCGACATCCTCAAGGAAGACCAGGGGCAGAACACCTGCCTGTTCTCCACCGAGTTCAGCCTGCGGATGATGGCCGACATCCAGGAGTGGTTCATCGAGCACCAGGTGCGCAACTTCTACTCCGTCAGCATCTCGGGCTATCACATCGCCGAGGCCGGGGCGAACCCCATCAGCCAGCTGGCGTTCACGCTCGCCAACGGCTTCACGTACGTCGAGGCCTACCTCGCGCGCGGCATGGACATCGACGACTTCGCGCCCAACCTGTCGTTCTTCTTCTCCAACGGCATGGACGTCGAGTACTCCGTGCTGGGCCGCGTCGCCCGCCGCATCTGGGCCATCACGATGCGCGACAAGTACGGCGCCAACGAGCGCTCGCAGAAGCTCAAGTACCACGTGCAGACATCCGGCCGCTCCCTGCACGCGCAGGAGATGAGCTTCAACGACATCCGCACGACCCTGCAGGCGCTCATCGCGATCTACGACAACGCCAACAGCCTGCACACCAACGCGTACGACGAGGCCGTCACGACCCCCTCTGAGGAGTCCGTACGTCGCGCGCTGGCGATCCAGCTCGTCATCAACCGCGAGTGGGGCCTGGCGATGAACGAGAACCCGACGCAAGGCGCCTACGTGATCGACGAGCTGACCGACCTGCTCGAGGAGGCCGTGCTCGCCGAGTTCGACCGCATCAACGAGCGCGGCGGCGTGCTCGGCGCCATGGAGACCGGCTACCAGCGCGGACGCATCCAGGACGAGTCGATGCTCTACGAGCAGCGCAAGCACGACGGCTCGCTGCCGATCGTCGGCGTCAACACGTTCCGCAACCCGCACGCCGACGAGCTCGAGCCGCCGACCGTCGAGCTCGCGCGGGCGACCGAGGCCGAGAAGTCCTCGCAGCTCGAGCGGGTCCAGACGTTCCACGCGACCCACCGCGACGAGGCCGCCGAGGCGATCGAGCGGCTCAAGCAGGCCGCGATCAACCACGACAACGTGTTCGCGGTGCTGATGGACGCTGCCCGGGTCTGCTCCCTGCAGCAGGTCACCGAGGCGTTCTTCGAGGTCGGCGGCCAGTACCGCCGCAACGTCTAGCGCACCACCGCCACAACCTTTCGGGGTCGGCGCGCATCTCTCGGGATGACGACGTCGATCTCGGAGGGACTCAGCATGACGATGGTGGCGGAACAGCGGGCGATCCCCGCACAGACGCCGGCGACACGGCCGTGGCGACGCGACGACGTCCAGGGGTTGCGCGCGATCGCCGTGACGACGGTGGTGGCGTACCACGCCGGTATGCCGTTCGTGCCCGGCGGCTTCGTCGGGGTCGACCTGTTCTTCGTCCTGTCGGGCTTCCTCATCACGCAGCTGCTGCTGCACGAGATCGCCGCGACCGGGACGGTCAGCCTGCGCCAGTTCTGGGCCCGTCGGGCCCGCCGCATCATCCCGGTGTCTGCCCTCGTGCTCGTCACGACGATGCTCGCCGTGCGGGTGTTCATGAGCCCGCTCGACCGCAAGCCGATCGGCACGGACGTCCTGTGGGCGGCGCTGTTCTCGGGCAACTGGCGGTTCGCGCAGCAGCAGACCGACTACCTCGCCAGCGACCGCGACCCGTCGCCGGTGCTGCACTACTGGAGCCTCGGCGTCGAGGAGCAGTTCTACCTCGTCTGGCCGCTCCTGCTGGTCGTCCTCGCGATCCTGTGGCGGCGGGGTGGCCGGGGCCGCCAGGCGTACGCGATGACGTTCGGTGGTGCGTTCGTCGCGGTGATCGCCGCGTCGCTCGCCTACGGGATCCACACGACGGGGACCAACCAGCCGTACGCGTTCTTCGGCACGCCGGCCCGGGCGTGGCAGCTCGCGACGGGAGCGCTGGTCGCCGTCGCGGTGCCGGCGATCCTGCGGCTGTCGGGCCGGGCGCGCGCGAGCCTCGGAGCGGCCGGCGTCACGCTGTTCGCCCTCAGCGTCTGGTTGCTCGACGAGTCCGGCACCGGCGGGATCGGCTATCCGTCCTGGCTCGCGATCGCCCCGACCCTCGCCGGTGTGCTGCTGGTCGTGTCGGGCACGGGTCCGTACTCGCGCCTCAACCGCCTGCTGTCGATCCGCCCGCTGACGTACGTGGGCGACCTGTCGTTCTCGATCTACCTGTGGCACTGGCCCGTGCTGGTGATCGGGATGGCGGCGCTCGACTCGCGGAGCCTGCCCGTACGCCTCGGCCTGGTCGCCTTCGCCCTGGCGCTCAGTGGCGCGAGTCATCGGCTCGTCGAGGAGCCCGCTCGTCGCGCGCGCCTGCTCGTACGACGCCCCGCGCTCAGCATCGCCATCGGCGCCGCGCTCGTGGCCGCGGTCATCCCGGTCGTGGCGTACGCCTCGCAGTCCGAGACGATCGATCACGTCCTCGTGGCTCCCGAACACCAGTCGGGCGACCAGCGGGTGCCGGTCTCACGCCACATCACGCCGTCGCTCGAGGCGGCCGCCACCGACGCCGGCCCCTACAAGGAGCTGGGCTGCCACGTCGGCTTCAAGCAGGTCGCGCTGCCGGACTGGGACGCCTGCACGTTCGGTGACCGCCAGTCCGACAAGAAGGTGGTCGTCCTCGGCGACTCGATCGGCGGCGCCATCGCACCGGCCGTCGTCGCAGCCGGCAAGGAGCACGGCTGGGCGGTGACCGTGTGGGCCAAGAGCCGGTGCCCGATGGCCGACGTGACCAAGCACGACCCGCAGCTCAGCGGCGCCTACACGGCCTGCGACTCGTTCCGGGATGCTGCGCTGCGCGCCGTCGAGGAGCGGCATCCGGACGTCGTCGTGCTGGCGATGAGCCGGCTCTCCACCGGCGAGCTGGCCGTCGGCAACGACGTGGCCAAGGGGCGCGAGGCGGTGGAGCTCGCGACGCACGGTCTCGAGCGTACGGTCGAGCGGCTCCGCGCCGCTGGCATCGGCGTCGTGCTGTCGGACTCCCCCAACCGGGCGCCGTTCTTCCCGACGAGCTGCCTGGCGAGGACGCGGGACGCGGCGCGGTGCACGTTCGCGCTCGACCGGCAGCCCTCCGTCATGGCTGCCGCGGCACAGGCGATGCCCGGCGAGCTCACGTTCGTCAAGGCCAACGCCACGGCGTGCCCCGGGAGCTCCTGCCTGCCGGTGGTCGGTGATGTCGTGGTCTACCGCGACAAGCTGCACTTCACCAAGACGTTCGCGCTGACCCTGATGGACCGCTTCGCCGCCGGCATCGAGCATGCCGCGCCGGCGCTGGGACGCGGTCGGTAGACGAGGGATCGAGGCTGGTCCGCGCGGACCAACCTCGATCCCTTCGTCGCACCGTCAGGCCGCAGGCACGAGCACGGCGTGCCGGTCGCGGCTCGGCATGCCAAGTGCGACCACCGCACCGACGAACGCCAGCGCCGCCGACACGCAGATCGCCGGTCCGAAACCGTCGGTGAACGCGTCCGGCGACGCATAGCTGCCGGCACCGGCGAACACCGCCACGACCACCGCGATCCCGAACACGCCGCCCAGCTCGCGCAGCATGCTGTTGGCGCCGGACGCCTTGCCCATGTGCTCAGGCGGCAACGAGCCGAACACGCCGTTCTGCGCCGACGGGATCGCCAGGGACACGCCGATGCCCGAGACGACCATCGGAGCGATCATGGATCCGTACGACACGCCAGGATCCGTGATCAGCGCGAGCCATCCGGCGCCCGCGCCCTGAAGGAGCAGGCCGGCGACCATCAGCGGCCGCTCGCCGATGCGATCCGCGACACTGCCGGCAGCCGGCGCCACCAGGATGAACATCCCGGTCCAGGGCAGCAGGTGCAGGCCCGCCTCCAACGGGTCGTCACCGAGGGCGATCTGGAACATCTGCCCGTAGAAGAACACGCACGAGAACAACGACGCGAACGTGAAGAAGATGACGCCGTTGCTGGCCGTGAACGACCGGGACCGGAAGAACTCCATCGGCAGCATGGGGTTCCCCGTACGCCGCTCGAACCCCACGAAGGCCGCGATCAGCGCGACCCCGGCCGCCAGCGCGACGAGGACCTCGGCGCTGCCCCAGCCCGCCGGGTTGCCGCGAACGAGTCCCCAGACGATGCCGAACGCTCCCGCGGACACCAGCAGCAGACCACCCAGGTCGATCGTGTTGTCCGACCCGAAGCCCTCCTGCATACGCGTCAGCACGAACGGGATCGCGACGAGACCGATCGGGACGTTGAGCCAGAAGATCCATTCCCACGCGAAGCCGTTGATCACGGCTCCGCCCAGTGTCGGCCCGGCCGCCACGGCGATGCCGGCGATCGCGCTGAACGCGCCGATCGCCGCGCCGCGCTTCTCGACGGGGAACGCACTCGCCACCAGCGTCAGGCTCAGCGGTGCCAACAGGGCGGCACCCGCGCCCTGCAACGTACGGGCCGCGATGAGCCAGCCGACGTCGGGCGCAAGGGCGCAGGCGGCCGAGGCGATCACGAAGATCCCGAGGCCGATGGCGTAGAACAGCCGCCGTCCATAGCGGTCACCCAGCACGGCGCCGGTGATCATGAGCACCGCGAAGCTGAGGTTGTACGCGTTCACCGTCCACTCGAGCTCCTCCACGGAGGCGCCCAGGTCGGCTTGGATCGTGCTGAGCCCGGTCGCCACGACGACGGTGTCCAGCGCCGACATCAGGGAACCGATGCCGGCCAGGATCACGATCCATCTCGTGGATGCCCGGTGATTGATGTCTACTGCTTTCACGAGGTCCTCACTTCATCTCAGCGGGCACCACGGTGGTCACCCACTGAGAGGACGTACGAGAAAGCCCGGATCGGACACCGAGCGACGTGAAATTGTGCAGGAAGGTCAGCGGGCGAGGTTGCGGGCGATGACGAGGCGCTGGATCTGGTTGGTGCCCTCGAAGATCTGCATGACCTTGGCCTCGCGCATGTAGCGCTCGACGGGGAAGTCGCGGGTGTAGCCGGCTCCGCCGAACACCTGCACCGCGTCGGTGGTGACCTTCATGGCGTTGTCCGTGCAGACCAGCTTGGCGATCGACGCCTGTCGCGAGAACGGCTGCCCGGCGTCCTTCATCCGCGCCGCAGCCAGATAGGTCGCCCGCGCCGACTCGACCGCTGCGGCCATGTCGGCCAGCAGGAAGCCCAGGCCCTGGTGGTCGATGATCGCGTGCCCGAACGTCTGGCGCTCCTTGGCGTACGCCACCGCGGCATCCAGCGCGCCCTGCGCCAGCCCGGTCGCGACCGCGGCGATGCCCAGGCGTCCCGAGTCGAGGCCGGCCAGGGCGATCGGCAGGCCCTGCCCCTCGGCGCCGAGACGGCGCTCGACCGGGATGCGTACGTCGTCGAAGACCATCGTCGCGGTGGTCGAGCCCATCAACCCCATCTTCTGCTCCGGGTGGTCCGCGGTCAGACCCGGCGTGTCCGCCGGAACGAGGAAGCACGAGATCCCGCGGCCGCCGTCATCAGAGGTGCGGGCCATGACCTTGTAGAAGTCGGCCTTGCCACCGTGCGTGGTCCACGCCTTGGCGCCATTGAGCACGTACGAGTCACCGTCACGCACCGCTCGGGTCCTCATCGCCGCCGGGTCCGAGCCCGCATGGGCCTCCGACAGGCAGTAGGCGCCGAGCCGCTCGCCCGACAACATGTCGGGCAGCCACTTCTCGCGCTGCTCGTCGGTGCCCGCCGTGAACAGGCCGAAGCACGACAACGCGTGCACGCTGACCCCGACGCCAACGGACGCCGACACCGTCGCGATCTCCTCCAGCGCCTGCAGGTAGACCTCGTACGACTGGCCGCCCCCGCCGAACTCCTCGGGATAGGGCAGCGACAGCAGGCCGGCGCGGCCCAGGGTGCGGAACACCTCGCGCGGGAACTCGCCCGACGCCTCGATCTCGGCCACCTTCGGCGCCAGCTCCTTGGCCACGATGTCGCGCGTCAGGCCGATCAGGTCGGACGACTCCTCGGACGGCATCAGGCGAGTGGCAGGCATGGGTCTCCTCGTTCGGCGGCGGCTTCCACATAGTACGTACGCGGGCGGGTCGGCCGCCCGCCGGCGACAGGCGTACGCCACCCGCGAAGGTGTGACGATCCCGGAACCGGGTATCCCCTCTGGGATCGCGGCACGTACGCCTCAGGATGCGGGCCGCACGAGAGAGGGAGGTCGTCATGGACGACATCAACTGGTGGGTGTGGGCGCTCATCGCCGCCGCCGTCATCGCACTGATCGCGATCATCGCGGTCACGCTGCGCAACCGCGCCAACGTGAAGGCGGTCCAACGTGACCGGTTCCGCGCAGGCCAGCTCCGCGAGGAGGCCGAGGTCAACGCCGTCGAGGCCAGCCGTCGCGAAGCCGATGCCGCCGCCGCTCGCGCCGATGCCGAGGAGGCTCGCGTCGCGGCCGAGCAGCTCGAACGCCAGGCGCAGCAGCACGAGCGCGATGCCGGACAGGTGCGCGCGGACGCCGGGGAACGGCTCGCGGAAGCGGACAAGATCGATCCCGACATCGACGACGACGCCCTGACGGACCGCGGCACGGCCGATGGCGTGACCGGAGACCGGCCCGGCGACAACCGGTTCGCCGACGACCGGCTGGCGGATGACCGACCCGCCGGCGAGCACGTCCGCGACACCCGCGGGGACCTCTCCTAGGGCTCCTAGAGTGAGGCCATGACTGCCGCGACGGACGACCTCGGCCACCCGGTCGAGGTCGTACGCCCGGCCCATCGCGTGGTCTCCCTCGTCCCGTCGCTCACCGAGGCCGTCGCGGCCACCCGGCGCGAGGCGCTCGTCGGCGCCACCGACTGGTGCACCCACCCGGCCGACCTCGACGTCACCCGCGTGCGCGGCACCAAGAACCCCGACCGCGCCGCGATCGCCGAGCTCCGGCCCGACCTCGTGCTGGCCAACCGCGAGGAGAACCGCGAGCTGGACGTGCAACGGCTCCGGGACGCGGGCATCGCCGTGTGGGTCACCGTCATCGAGACGGTCGACGAGGCGTTCGCGTCGATGGAGCGGATGTTCACCGATGGCCTGGGCTGGGACGCCCCCGACTGGCTCGACGAGGCCCGGGCGGTGTGGGCCGAACCCGCGCCCGACTCCGGCCGCAGGGTCGCGATCCCGATCTGGCGCGACCCGTGGATGGTCGTCGGCGGTCGTACGTTCACCGGCGACCTGGTCGCCCGGCTCGGGCTGGTCAACGCGTTCGGCGACGGCAACGACCGCTATCCCAAGGTCGAGCTCGCCGACATCGACTCCCCCGACGTCGACCTCGTGCTGCTGCCCGACGAGCCGTACGTGTTCACGGCCGACGACGGACCCGAGGCATTCGCCCACACCCCGACGCGACTCGTGTCGGGGCGGTCACTCACCTGGTACGGGCCGTCGATGCTGACGGCCCGCGCCGAGCTCGAGTCGACGCTCGACTAGGACTTCTTGGCCGCGGTGGCCTTGCGGGCCTGGGCGCGCGACACGGCCTTGCGCGGCTCGCGCGCCTCGACCGTGACGGGCTTGAGCGCGACGACCGGAGGTGTCTCGCCGACGATCGCGTTGTGGCTGCCCCAGACGAGGTACTTGGCCGTCAGGTTGATCATCGTGGCGAACCGGTTGCGGTTGCCCAGCAGCGTCGCGACATGGAGGCCGACCCAGATGATCCACGCCGGAAAGCCCTTGAGCCGCGGCAGGAACTTGATCTCGGCGACGGCGGACGAGCGACCGATCGTCGCCATGGTGCCCTTGTCCTTGTACTTGAACGGCTTGACCGTCTTGCCCGCGAGCTCGGCCTTGATCACCTTGGCGGCGTGCTTGCCACCCTGGATCGCCGGCTGCGCCAGCTGCGGCAGCGGCTCGTCGGGGCTGATCGAGACGTCACCGATCGCGAAGACGTCGGTCATGCCCTTGACCCGGAGGTGCTCGTCGGTCTCGATGCGTCCGCCCCGGCCCTGCGGCACGGCCCAGTCCTCGACTGTGGGGTGCGCGGTGATGCCACTGGCCCACACGACGATGCCGGCCGGCAGGAACTCCTGCTCGCCGTTGTGCTCGACGAGCACACCGTCCTCGCGGACCTCCTTGACGGCGGTCTCGAGGCGCAGGTCGACGTCACGCTTCTCGAGCGACTTCTTGGCGTAGTCGCGCAGCTTGGGGTGGAACGGCCCGAGGACGTGCGGCAGCATCTCGATCAGCGTGATGTGCACGCGCTTGCGGTCGAGCTCGGGATAGGTGACCGGCATGTCGTTGTTGCGCAGCTCGGCGAACGCCCCGGCGGTCTCGACGCCGGTGGCGCCACCTCCGACGACGATGATGCGCAGGTCGCGGTCCTGGCCGTTGACCGCGGCGTCCTCGAGCGCGGCGAACATCTTGTCGCGCACCGCGAGCGCCTGCGAGCGGCGGTAGAGCGGCATCGCGAGCTCGGCGGCACCGGGGATGCCGAAGAAGTTGGCGGTCACACCGACGGCGATGACGAGGTAGTCGTACTTGACCTCCAGGCCGCCGTCGAGCTGCAGCGTCTTGTTCTCGTGGTCCATCGACTCGACGAGACCCTTGAGGAAGCGCACGTTGCTCTGCTTGGCGCGGATGGCGCGGAGGAACCAGGTGATGTCGCCGGGGTTGAGGCTGGCGGTCGCCACTTGGTAGAGCAACGGCTGGAACGTGTTGTAGGTGTGCCGGTCGATCAGCGTGACATCGACGTCGGCGCGCTTGAGCTTGCGGACGGCAGCGATGCCGCCGAACCCGCCTCCGACCACGACGACGTGAGGGCGTTTCTGACCGGGAGCGCTGCTGTCTGGCATGTCTTCAGTCTATCGACCGAGGGGTGGGCAACGCACATCGCGGGCGGGCTCTGTGACCACTCTCATGTCTGGACAAACCAGCGTCGTCAGGGTCGGCGCCGCCGGCGTACGAGAAGCACGAGGGAGACCACGATCGCCACCAGGCAGAGCGGCAGCACGACCCACGAGAGCGTGGCGAGATCGCGGTAGCTGTCACGGACCTCGGTCTCCGAGAGGTTCATCCAGTTCATGTCGGAGTCGAGCTGCTCCTTGACCAGCTCCTCACGCGCGAACTCGTAGAGGACCAGGAAGAACCCGCAGCCCGCAGCGACCACCGACGAGACGATCAGCGTGATGAGCGAGAGGATCTTGACCGCGTCGGCCGGGGGGCGCGGCGGCCTGGCGTACGCCTGCGGGTAGGGCGCTCCCGGCGGAGGCAGGTGGTGGGGCGGGCCCGTCGGCGGCTGGTGCTGCGGGACGGGTTGCTGGGTCCCGTGAGGTGCCGCCGGCAGCGGCGGCGGCCATCCGGGCGGCGCGGCCGGGACCGGTTGCTCCTTGCCGCTGACCTGGGCGAACCACCGCCGCGCGTCGACGCTCCACAGCAGGGCGATGCTCCACACGGCGAGCACGCCCAACGGGAGCTCGGCGAGCGTGCCGTCGGCCATGCCGGCGATCGCCATCATCGGCGCGGCGATCGTCACCATGATCCGGCTGACGGCGTGGCCGAGGGCGGCATAGACCGCGAACACGACCACCGAGGCGGCGAGCAGGGCGAGGATGCCGAGGTAGACCCGGTAGATCATCTCGGCATCGCCGCGCTCGACTCCGTCCGCGACCATCGGGTCGGTGAACGCCTTGACCATGTCCTCGCTCGTGGAGAACCAGGTCGCCAGGATGAACACGACCTTGCCCGCCCAGAACGCGCCGACCACGCCGAGGACGACACAGGCCGTCAGCACGGGCGGCGGTCGCGTGGAGCGGTGCTCGGTCATGGCGTCCATCCCACCATCACGCCGGTGACGAGGGTCAGGCGGCCTTGACCGTCAGCTCGTCCGCGTCGGGTGCGCGGTCGACCACGACGGTGTCACCGTCGCGCACCTCGCCGCTCAGCAGCGATCGCGCGAGCCGGTCGCCGATCGCCTGCTGCACGAGCCGGCGCAGCGGCCGGGCACCGTACGCGGGGTCCCACCCGGTGAGGGCGAGCCATTCACGAGCCGCAGGCGTGACGTCGAGCGTGATGCGCCGGACCGCCAGGCGCTTGGCGAGCGCCGACACCTGCAGGTCGACGATGTGCGCCAGCTCGTCGGTGCCGAGCGCGTCGAACGTGACGATCTCGTCGAGGCGGTTGAGGAACTCCGGTTTGAACGACGCCTTGACGACATCCATCACCGCCGCGCGCTTGGCGGCGTCGTCGAGCGCGGGATCACTGAGGAACGCGGACCCGAGGTTGGACGTCAGGACCAAGATGACGTTGCGGAAGTCGACCGTACGTCCCTGGCCGTCCGTCAGGCGCCCGTCGTCGAGCACCTGGAGCAGGATGTCGAACACCTCGGGGTGCGCCTTCTCGACCTCGTCGAGCAGGACGACCGAGTAGGGCCGACGACGTACGGCCTCGGTCAGCTGACCGCCCTCGTCGTAGCCGACGTAGCCCGGAGGGGCACCGACGAGCCGGCTGACCGAGTGCTTCTCGGAGTACTCGCTCATGTCGATGCGGATGATCGCGCGCTCGTCGTCGAACAGGAACTCCGCCAGCGTCTTGGCCAGCTCGGTCTTGCCGACGCCTGTCGGGCCGAGGAACAGGAACGATCCGGTCGGCCGGTCGGGGTCGGAGATGCCGGCACGGGACCGGCGTACGGCATCGGACACGGCCGCGACCGCGGTCCGCTGGCCGACGAGCCGCTTGCCGAGCTCGTCCTCCATGCGCAGGAGCTTGCCGGTCTCGCCCTCGAGCAGGCGTCCGGTGGGGATGCCGGTCCACGACGCGACGACCTCGGCGACGTCGTCGGCGCCGACCTCCTCGTGCACCATCGAGTCGCCCTCCTGGGCAGCCTCAGCAGCCTGGGCATCCTCGAGCTGTCGTTCCATGGCCGGGATCTCGCTGTAGATCAGCCGGCTCGCGGTGTCCATGTCACCCTCGCGCTGGGCCCGCTCGGCCTGGCTGCGGACCTCGTCGATCCGCTCCTTGATCTCACCGACGGCGTTGAGCGCCTGCTTCTCGCGCTCCCACCTGGTCTCGAGCGCGCGCAAGGCCTCCTGCTTGTCGGCCAGCTCGACGCGGAGCTTGTCGAGCCGGTCGCGGCTCGCGTCGTCCTGCTCCTTGTCGAGGTGCAGCTCCTCCATGCGGAGCCGGTCGACGGCACGGCGCAGCTCGTCGATCTCGATCGGGCTGGAGTCGATCTCCATGCGGAGCCGGCTGCTGGCCTCATCGATCAGGTCGATCGCCTTGTCGGGCAGCTGACGGCCGGGGATGTAGCGGTCCGACAGCGTGGCGGCAGCGACGAGCGCGGCATCGGAGATCGACACCTTGTGGTGCGCCTCGTAGCGCTCCTTGAGGCCGCGCAGGATCGCGATCGTGTCCTCGGGGCTGGGCTCACCGACGAACACCTGCTGGAAGCGACGCTCCAGGGCGGGGTCCTTCTCGATGCGCTCGCGGTACTCGTCGAGCGTCGTCGCGCCGATCATGCGCAGCTCGCCGCGGGCCAGCATCGGCTTGAGCATGTTGCCGGCATCCATCGCGCTGTCGCCGCCGGCACCTGCGCCCACGACGGTGTGCAGCTCGTCGATGAACGTGATGACCTGGCCGTCGGACTCCTTGATCTCGGTCAGCACGGCCTTGAGGCGCTCCTCGAACTCGCCGCGATACTTCGCGCCGGCGACCATCGCCGCCAGGTCGAGAGAGATGAGCCGGCGGCCACGCAGCGACTCCGGCACGTCGCCGGCGACGATGCGCTGGGCGAGGCCTTCGACGACGGCGGTCTTGCCGACGCCGGGCTCGCCGATCAGGACGGGGTTGTTCTTGGTACGCCGGGACAGCACCTGGACGACGCGACGGATCTCGCTGTCGCGGCCGATCACGGGATCGAGCTTGCCCTCGCGCGCGACGGCAGTGAGGTCGACGCCGTACTTCTCCAGCGACTGATAGGTGTCCTCCGCATCGGCGCTCGTGACGCGCGCGCCACCGCGTACGGCGTCGAACGCGGCCTGCAGCGACTCGGCGGTCGCGCCAGCGTCGGTCAGGACGGTCCTGGCCGCCGACTCGACGGTCGCGATGCCGACGGTCAGGTGCTCGGTCGAGACGAAGTCGTCGCCGAGCTGGTCGGCGAGGTCCTTGGCGCGCTGCAGCACCTCATGGCTCGCGCGCGACAGACCGGGGTTCTGCACGCTGGCGCCACTGGCGGATGGCAGGGCGTCGAGCGCGGACTTGAGGCCCGCGCGCACGGCCTGGGCGTCGACGCCGGCCGCCTGGATCAGTGGAGCAGCGGTGCCGCCGTCCTGCGTGAGGAGGGCGGACAGGAGGTGGGCCGGCTCGACCGCGGGGTTGCCCGCGGCGGCGGCAGCAGAGATCGCGCTGCCGAGCGCCTGCTGGCTGCGCGTCGTGAACGTGGCAAGGTCCATGGTGGTTCTCCTGGAATGGAACGAGTGTCACTCATCTCAACGCATTCAAAGTTGAGTCCATTCCTATCAACTTTGCCGGATTCGCGCGAATCCGACCGGCAGCCTGCGCTAGCCGTCGCCGTACGGCCGATCGGTCTCGGGCTGGCTCGAGCTTCGCGGATCACGGACGGGCTCGTCGGCCCCGCGGTCGCGCACGCTCGGCACGTCCTGCTCCTCACGCCGTTCAGGCTCGAGGAACTCGGCTGGCATCTCGGACATGTCCCTCCTTGGGACGTACGGATGTGTCCTGCATCACACTAGGTCGGAGGGCCGCCGCCAGCAAGGACGGGCCGGTCAGTAGCCGGTGAAGTAGTCCGTCTTGACGCTCCTGCACCGCTTCGCGAGGCCCGGGCGCACGGCGTTGACCATGGCCGGCGGCCCGGAGACGTACGCCTTGCGGCTCGCCAGGTCCGGGACGGCGTTGGCGATGAGCTCGGTCGACAGGAACGGCGCCTGCACGTACGTCCAGCTGTCGGGCAGGCCGCTCGGCGCGGCGGGGCCGACCAGCACGACCCGGACGCCCGCGAGCTCCTCGACGAACGGCACCTCGTCCGGCGACGAGACGCCGTAGACCAGCACCGCGTCGCGTGACGACTCGTGCCGCAGCTGGCTCAGGAACGGGGTGATGCCGATGCCACCGGCGACGAGCAGCAACGGCTGCGACGGGTCGGACGGCAGCAGGAAGTCGCCGCCGATGCCGGTCGCGTGCACCGTGTCGCCGGGCTCGAGCGCCAGCAGTGCCTTCTTGAAGGTCGACGAGTCCTCCGGCACGCGCAGCGCGAACGAGACCCGCCCTTCGGCGTTCGGCGGCGAGCTGATGCTGAACGAGCGCCGGCTGCCGCGACCGTCGACGCCGGCGTGCGGCACCGTGAGCTCGGCGAACTGACCAGGCTCGAACGACACCGGGCGCTTGGCGCGGAACGTCAGCTCCCGCGTCTCCGGCGTGAGCACGCGGCTCTGCTCGAGCACGAACGTGACGCCGTGCCGGCGGGCGAACGCGAACGCCAGCAGGTTGCCGATCAGCAGCGAAAGCTGCTGGCTCACGCCGATCCCGTCCACCGTGAACGGCGTCTTGTCGAGCAGCGCGATCCACTGGGGGTAGGAGATCACGACGGCGACGACCGCGGCCACGATCAGCTGTTGATGGCGGCGCGGCGGGAGTGTCAGCGGCTCGCTCAGCATGAACCCGGCGATGAAGACGAGGGCCACCGAGTAGGCGGTGGTCTTGAGGGCCGCGTCGAACGGCTGGTCGTACCCGGACGTGAAGCCCCACACGGTCAAGGCGCCGGCGATGACGATGAACACCGCACCGAGGTCCAGGCGGCGGGTTCGCCACAGGACCAGGAAAGCGCCGACCGCCACGTAGGGCAGCAAGGTCTTGGAGGCCGCCCACCACGTCGGGTCAACCGTGGTCTCGCGGTTCACGACGTGCTGGAGCACCACGACGAGGAACGCGCCGGCTGCGGCCGGGTTGAAGACGTGCCGCCCACGCCACGCGAGGAGGTACTTCGACAGGTTCGCCAGCACCGCGGCGCCGCCGAGCCACAGGAGCGTCGTCCCATCGGTCGTCGGCCAGAACAGGAACCACAGCAGCAGCGCCGTGATGATCGACGACTCACCGTGGGGCTTGATGCGCCAGATGAACCCGCACACGCGATTGCTGAGGTAGGAGGCGACGACGAGCACCACCAGCGTGACGAGCTCGGCCTTCACCGTGAACGGGTCGGTGAACGTGCCGCCGGCCGTGTAGGCGACCATCACCACGGCGAGAGCGAGCAGGACGATCGTGACGAGGCGGTACATCGTCACCCGGCCGAGCTGTCGGTCGAGCAGGTCGCGCGGGTCGAGCTTCGCGTTCATGCCGGCACCCCCTCGAAGAAGCAATGGTAAGAGGGCACCGGCATGAAGTGCCCTTGTTTCACTCGCTGACGCTCGTTCATGAGAACACCTCTCCAGGAAAGTCCGGGGATCGTTCGACTCGGCCGTCAGCGTGCATGCGTACGAACTCGTGGTCGAAGCGTGACACGAGCGGGGCGGAGTCGGTGAGGAAGTGGGCCGTGGCGAGGCCGTCGGCGAGCAGGGCGGAGTCGGCGACGACCCAGGTCGCGACGATGTCACGGGTCGGGCGGCCGGTACGCCCGTCGAGCACGTGGTGCAGCCCGTCGCCCCACGCACGCCGGTTGGTCGCCGAGGCGCAGAGCGCCCGTCCGCGGGACAGCTCGGCGACCCCGATCGCGCGGGTCGCATCGCCTGGATGCTCCAAAGCGACCCTCAACGGCGTGTCGGCGCGGTGCAGCAGGTCGCCGCTCGCGTCGATCGTGACGTCGGCGATGCCGTGGTCCGTCAGGACGCCCGCGACCAGGTCGACGAGGTGACCCTTGCCGGCTGCACCGACGTCGAGCAGCACCGGCTCACGGGTGACGAGGGTGGGATAGTCCCAGTCGATCGCGTCCCAGGCGGGCACCGCAGCCGGCTCGGCGACGGACCGCAGCGAGTAGGACGCGTCGTAGCCGAGATCGGCGAGCGTACGCCCGACGAGCGGTGTCACCGCGCCGTCCGTGACGTCGTGCAGGGCGACATAGAGGTCGAGCAGGGCGCGCGAGTCGGGATCGAGCACCCAGGTCCCGCCGTCGGCGGCGATCCTCGAGACCACCGAGTCGGGCCGGAACCGCGACCACACCGCGTCGAAGTCATCGATGCGCGCGGTCACGGCTGCGGCGACGTCCGGGGCAAGCGGCTCGGGGGTGTCGATCTGCCAGGCGGTGCCGATCGCCTCGAATCGCCAGGCGGCCGACTCAGGCCTTGGCATCAGCCTTGATCTTGTCGATCGCCTCGTTGAAGCCGAGATGCGTGAGGGACGAACCGGCCACCTTGTCAACCTTGAGGTCATCGAGGCTCTTGCCGACGACCTCGGAGGAGATGCCGCTGGCGAACTTCTCCTGGAAGCTCTTGGAGGTGCCGTCCGTGGCCTCAGGTGTCACCTCGACCTTGCTGACCTTGTTGTCGGCGAGCGTGAGCTCGACCTTGACCTTCGAGTCACCACCCGGGTTGACGTAGCTGGCCTCGGCCTCGTAGTCGCCGTCCTTGTAGGTGGATGCTGCGGCGTCGGACGAGTCGTCGCTGGAGGCGGACGGTGCCGACGAGCTGGGGGTGCTGGACGCGTCGTCGCTGCCGCCGCTGCCGCAGGCTGCGGTGAGCAGCATGACGGAGGCGGCTGCCGCCGCGGAGAGCATCTTCTTGTGCGCTGGGAGTTTCATCGGTCGGGCTCCTGGGCTCGAGGGTATGGAATCAGCGTGCAATGTGGAGAACGGAACAGAGTGGCTGAACGTTCAACCGTATGAACGGGGCCCTCGCGGAGGGAGTTCCGCGCTGTGAGCGTTGTTACAGACTCACAGGTTGCGCACAGCCGCGGTGGCCGCGTGGAACCCGCCCATGCCGTGGACGCCGCCGCCGGGTGGTGTGGAGGCGGAGCACAGGTAGAGCCCCTTGGCGCCGAGCGAGTAGGGATTGGGTGAGAAGCGGGGCCGCATGACCACCTGCCAGGCGTCGTTGGCACCTCCACCGATGTCGCCCCCGGCGTAGTTGGCGTTGTGGGCCTCGAGCTGGGCCGGGCCCGTCGTGGTCTTCGCGACGACATGGTCGCGGAACCCCGGCGCGAACCGCTCGATCTGGTCCGTGATCGCCTCGGTCGCATCGCCCGTGTAGCCGTTGGGCACGTGCGCGTACGACCACACCGGGTGCACGTCGCCGGCCGACCGCCCCGGGTCGGCGAGGTACTGCTGGCAGACCAGGACGAACGGGCGGTCGGGCATCCGGCCGGCGTGGACCTCGCGCTCGGCGGCGTTGAGCTCCTCGAACGTTCCGGCGAGGTGCAGGGTGCCGGCCTTGCGAGCCCACTCGTTGGTCCACGGGACGCCGCCCTCGACCGCGAAGTCGACCTTGAAGACGCCGGGACCCGAGCGCCACCGCTTGAGCGGTCGACGTACGCGGCCGGGCAGCGCGTCGCCGGCGATCCGCAGCGCGGCAGCCGGCGAGGTGTCGAAGATGACGATGTCGGCCTGCGGCAGCTCGGTGACCTCGTGGCCGGTCTCGATGCGGCCACCGTGCTCGACGACGTCGGCCGCCAGGGCGCGGGCGATCGCGGCGGACCCGCCCTTGGCGACCGGCCAGCCGTACGCATGGCTGGTCAGTCCGAACATCAGGCCGAGGCCGCCGGTCGTCGGCTTGTTGAGGGGATGGATCGCGTGCGCCGCCAGCCCCGCGAACAGCCCCCGGGCCTCGTCGGTCTGCCAGCGACGGGCGATCCACGACGCCGGCTGCAGGGCCCGCACGCCGAACTTCGCCATCATGACGGGGTGCTTGGGGACGTGCACGATCGGGCGGAACAGCTCGCCGATCAGCTCGTCGCTCGAGGCGGCCAGGGGGGCGTACAGCTTGCGCCAGGCCTTGCCGTCGACGCCGAGCCCTTCGACCGTACGGTCGAGGTCGCGGAACAGGACGCCCGCGCGGCCGCCGTCGAGCGGGTGCACCGCGTCGACCTCGGGCCAGAGCCACTCCAGGCCGTGCCGCTCGAGGTCGAGCGACCGGAAGAACGGGGACGCGACGCCCGTCGGATGGGTCGCGCTGCAGATGTCGTGCAGCACTCCGGGCACGTTGAGCTCCGCCGAGCGGGTGCCGCCACCGATCTCGTCCTCGGCCTCGAGCACCGTCACGTCGATCCCGGCCCGGGCGAGGACCACGGCGGCAGCCAGCCCGTTGGGCCCGGAGCCCACGACGACGGCGGTGGTCATGCGTTCAACCTAGTCCGCCCGTCGTCACCTCGGCCCTAGGGTGGGCAGATGCTGGTCGACCACGACGTGCCCACGGTCCTGGGCCGGATCCGCGTACGCACGGATGGTGACGGCCCGGCGATGGCGATGTGGCCCAGCCTGTTGATGGACGGCGACCTCTGGGCTGCGCAGGCGGCTCACTTCGCCGACCGGTTCACCGTGCTCGTCATCGATCCCCCGGGCCACGGCGCCAGCGAGGCGCTCACGCGAGGATTCACGTTCGAGGAGTGCGCCACCGTGATCGAGCAGGTGCTCGACCACGTCGGCGTGGGCCGCGCGCACGTCCTCGGCAACTCGTGGGGCGGGATGATCGGTGGCACGTTCGCCGCCCTGCACCCCGACCGCGTCGGCGTCGCCGTGCTGATGAACGCCACCGCATCGACCGCCGGCCGCCACCAGCGGATCGAGTACGCGGCGATGCTGCGCGCCGCCCACCTCCTCGGCGGCATCAGGCCGCCGCTGACCCGATCGGTGCTCAAGGCGTTCCTCGGACCGACCAGCCTGCGGACGCGGCCCGAGGTGGTACGCACCGTCCGTGCCTCGCTCTCGAACGTCGACATGGCGTCGGCGACGTGGGCGGTCCGCAGCGTCGTGCCGCAGCGCCCCGACCAACGCGACCTGTTCGCCCGCATCAGCACCCCGGTCCTCGTCGTCGCCGGCGAGGAGGACGCGACGTTCCGGGTCGCGGAGACGTGGGTCATGGCCGAGTCGATCCCCGGCGCTGACTTCGTCGTCATCGACGGGGCCGCCCACCTCGCCGCCCTGGAGGTGCCCGATCGGGTCAACGCCCTGGTCGCCGGGTTCCTGGCGAAGCACACCTGACGGTCCGTGTGACCCGCACCACAGGTTCGCCGTTCGCATGGCAAGACGCCGGAAGAGCGCTTGGTCAGCCTCCTTAGCCTTGCCTAAGACATCGTGGCGATCTTCCCCAGGAGTTGTGTATGAGCAGGCAATTGCGTGTCGCCGTGATCGGCGCCGGACCGGCGGGCATCTACGCGGCCGACATCCTCACGAAGTCCGAGGTGGACGTCACGATCGACATCCTCGACCGTGACCCGACGCCGTTCGGCCTGATCCGCTACGGGGTCGCGCCGGACCACCCGCGCATCAAGGAGATCGTCAAGGCGCTCAAGCGCGTCCTCTCCAACGACGACATCCGGTTCTTCGGCAACGTCAACTACGGCGCCGACCTCAAGCTCGACCACCTCCAGCAGTTCTACGACGCCGTCATCTTCGCGACGGGCGCCCGCGCCGACCGCGACCTCGAGATCCCCGGCATCGACCTCAAGGGCTCGTTCGGCGCGGCCGACTTCGTCTCCTGGTACGACGGCCACCCCGACGCCCCGCGCGACTGGCCGTTCGACCCGCACGCTGAGACCGTCGCGGTGCTCGGCGTGGGCAACGTCGGCCTCGACGTCGCCCGCATGCTCGCCAAGACCGCCGACGAGCAGCTCGTCACCGAGATCCCCGACAACGTCTACGCCGGGCTCAAGGCCAACGCGACCAAGGACGTCCACGTGTTCGCCCGTCGCGGCCCCGCCCAGGTGAAGTTCACGCCCATGGAGCTGCGCGAGCTGTCGCACTCGCCCAACATCGACGTCATCATCCACCCGGAGGGCTTCGAGCTCGACGAGGGATCGATGGACGCCATCCGCGCGTCCAAGTCGGTCAAGCTCGTCGTCGACGTGCTGCAGAACTACCTCGCCAAGGAGCCGACCGGCGCGGCGCACCGGATCCACATCCACTTCTGCCAGAACCCCGTCGAGATCCTCGGCGAGGACGGCCGCGTGGTCGGACTGCGCACCGAGGTCACCGAGCTCGACGGCACCGGCAACGTACGCGGCACCGGCGAGCTCGTCGACTGGCCGGTTCAGGCCGTCTACCGCGCCGTCGGCTACCGCTCCGAGAACCTGGCCGGCATCCCGTTCGACGACGCCCAGGCGATCGTGCCCAACGACGGCGGACGCGTCATCGACATCGAGGGCGACCCGCTGCCCGGCGCGTACGTCACGGGCTGGATCAAGCGCGGACCCGTCGGCCTGATCGGCCACACCAAGTCCGACGCCGCCCAGACCATCGAGCTGCTGCTCTCCGACGTCGACGCGCTCGTCGCTCCGCCCGAGCCCGAGCGCGAGGCCGTCGACCGCTACCTCGCGGGCCGCGGCATCGAGTTCACGACGTGGGAGGGCTGGGAGCAGCTCGACGAGCACGAGCTCGCCCTCGGTGAGGCCGCCGGTCGTACGCGCATCAAGGTCGTCCCCCGCGACGAGATGGTGCGGATCTCCCGCAGCTAGGCCCGCGGCTCGAGCATGCGGGTCAGGCCGGCGATCACGAGCATCACGATCGCCAGCGGGACGACCGTGCGCGCGAACGCCGCCGAGCCCGAGTGGGACGACGCCAGGCTCAGGAAGAGCGATCCGACGAGCGCCGAGCCGAGGCCGAGGAACATCTGCTGCGTCGTGATGATCACGCCACTGCCGAGGCCCGCCGCGTGCGGCGGCACCTGGCTCAGCACGATGCCGAACAGCGGCGGCATCACGAGCCCGAGGCCGATGCCCGCGACCGCCATGGTCGGTGTCACGCCCAGGACGGTGAAGTCGTCGCCCTGCTGGGAGACGGTCCAGGCGACCCCGGCATAGCCCGCGGCCGCGATCACGGCACCCACGGTGAGGACGCTGGCGCCGAACCGCGGCACCAACCGGCCGGCGGCCAACGACGCGACGAGGAACGTCAGCGACATCGGCAGCAGGCTGAGCCCGATGTGCAACGGGTCCATGCCGGCACCTTGGGCGGCCAGGGCGTAGATGAACATGAAGCCGCCGAACGCCATGAAGAACAGGCTCGCGATCGCCAGGCCGACCGTCATGCTGCGGAAGGCGAACAGCGAGGGCGGGATCAGTGGCAGGCCGCCGTCGCGCTCGAGCCGGTGCTGGGACCAGACCAGGAGTGCGGCGGCGGGCACCAACGCTCCCAGCATCAGCCAGGTCCAGGTCGGCCAGCCCACCGCGCGACCCTCGGTCAGCGGCCCGATCAGCAGCACCATCGACACGGCGAGCAGCCCGGCGCCGACGGGGTCGAGCGACGACTTCGACGGGGCCTTGGTCTCGGGCAGCCAACGCAGCACCGCCAGGATGACCGCCACCGCGATGGGGACGTTGATCCAGAAGATCGACCGCCACCCGAGCCAGCCGGCGTCGCTGTCGGTGAGCGTGCCGCCGACCAGGAATGCCAACGAGGTCGCGATGCCGGCGGTGGCGCCGAACCAGCCGAGCGCGCGGTTGCGGTGGTGCCCGTCGGTCGAGGCATGGATCGTCGCCAGGATCTGCGGCGTCGTGAGCGCGGCCGCGGCGCCCTGCAGCAGCCGGGCACCGATGAGCTGCTCCGACGTCTGGGCGACGGCGCACAACAGGCTCGCGGCGGCGAACCCCGTGAGCCCGATGATGATGAGCCTCCGACGTCCGTGGCTGTCGCCGAGGCGACCGCCGATGACGACGAGGCTGGCGTAGACGACGGCGTACGCGGCGACGACCAGCTGCAGCTTGGCCGGCGAGGCGTCGAGGTCGTGGCCGATCACGCCGAGCGCCACGTTGACGCTGAAGAACGACATGACCGGGATGGTCACGGCGACGAGGGCGGCGATGAGTGCAGGAGCCTTCATGCGGCGCAGCTCGTCGTGGCCGCCGCTGGGGGCGGTGAGGGTGTTGGTCGTGGTCATGACGTCAGCCTCACATCGAACGGATCATGGTAGTGAGAGCCTGCTTATCCTGGTATTGACAGCAACTGGCTCCGCCGGCTCCCACTTGTCATGATGGCTGTCATGACCGACAGTTCCGCTCGTCGATCGGCGCTGGCCGAGTTCCTCCGGACGCGTCGCGAGCGCATCACGCCCGACGACGTGGGACTGCCGTCCGGCGGCCGCCGGCGTACACCCGGGCTCCGCCGCGAGGAGGTTGCGCAGCTCGCCGGCGTCGGCGTCACCTGGTACACGTGGCTCGAGCAGGGCCGCAAGATCAACGTCTCCGTCCAGGTGCTCGAGGCCATCGCGCGGACCCTCCGCATGGACTCGCAGGAGCGCTGGCACCTGTTCGAGCTCGCAGGCGTCGCACTGGCACCTCCGCCGATCGACGTCTCCACGCCGCCCGAGCGGGTCACCATGGTCCTCGAGCAGCTCGACCCGTTCCCGGCGGTCGTGCTCTCGCAGCGCTTCGACATCCTGGCCTACAACCGGGGCTACAACGCGCTGGGCGGCGGCCTCGATCGGCTCGAACCGCACGAGCGCAACATGGTTCGTCTGTTCTTCACCGACGACCACTGGCGACGGCTGTGCGTCGATCGCGAGTCGGCGGCCCACCACCTCGTCAACTCCCTGCGCGGCGCCATGACCCCGCATCTCGACGACCCGGTGTGGACCGGTTTCGTCACCGGCCTGCGCGAGGCGTCGGCCGAGTTCGACGAGCTCTGGAGCCACCACGACGTCACGGCCCAGGCGATCGCCGCCAAGGTGTTCCGCAGCGAGGCCGGGGAGCTCAACCTCGAGGCGACCCGACTGACGATCGGGCACGACGCCTTGACGCGCATGATGGTCTACTCGCCGCGCGACGAGATCACGTTGTCCCGCCTGAACGTCCTGGTGGCCCGGCCCGCCTCGCAGCTGAGCCTGGTCGGCTGATCAGGCGCGGCGGCCCTGCAGGTTGCACATCAGCATGTGCATCGCCTCGTCCGGCGGCGCCTCGAGCGGCAGCGGCGTCGAGTCCGGGCGTGCGCGCAGCCCGTCGAACAGCAGCGTCAGGTAGCGCCGCCAGAGCTCGGGCTGCTCGGGAGTCGACAGCGATCCGATCAGCATGAGCTGCATGCCGAGATCCGTGACCTCCACGTCCTGTCTCAGAGCACCGTCGGCCTGCGCGCGCTCCATGAGGCTCTCGACGATCGGCCCGATCCGCTCACGGCCCACGGTCATCTGGCCACTCTCGCTGAGGGTCTGCACCATGACCTCCTTGAGCCCCCGGTCGGCGACCTGCTTCTCGACCGACTTCTCGAAGAACCAGGTCAGGCCCTCCCAGGCGTCGGGGATCGCCGCCGCCTGCTCACCGATCGCGACCATCTCGTCGATGCGGGTCTCGAACAGTGCCTGGACCAGCTCCGAACGCTCGGGGAACCGGCGATAGACCGTGCCGACGCCGATGCCCGCACGGCGGGCGATCTCGTCGTAACCCGCCTCCAGACCTTGCTCGGCGAAGACCTCGGCGGCGGTCTCGAGGATCAGCTCACGGTTGCGCGCAGCGTCCTTGCGCAGCGGACGTTCGGCGTCCTGCGTGGGGGTGCTGGCGATGGTCATGGGGCCATACTACCGGACCGGAGACAACTTTCCGTTTCGTGCGACATGTCACACGATCAAATGGAGAGTTCTTTCCGGTTATGGTCTACAGTGAAACGGAAGAGATTTTCCACTTACTGATTCCCGGAGCTTCCCATGACTGACACCTTGGTCGTCGATCGACCGCGGGCCACGCCGCCCGACCACTCGGACAACCCGCACCACGCGACCCGCTGGCTGATCCTCGGCGTCATCGCCCTGGCCCAGCTCATCGTCGTCCTCGACGCGACGATCGTGAACATCGCGCTCCCGACCGCGCAGGAGTCCCTCGGCTTCTCCAACGACAACCGGCAGTGGATCGTGACCGGGTACGCCCTGGCGTTCGGCTCACTCCTGCTGCTCGGTGGCCGGCTGAGCGACCTGGTCGGCCGCAAGCCGATGTTCATCGTCGGCCTGATCGGCTTCGCCGGCGCGTCCGCGGTCGGCGGTGCCGCGCAGAACTTCGAGATGCTGGTCTCCGCCCGTGTCGCACAGGGCATCTTCGGCGCGCTGCTCGCGCCCGCGGCCCTGTCCCTGCTGACCGTCACGTTCACCGACGCCGCCGAGCGCGCCAAGGCGTTCGCGATCTTCGGTGCGATCTCCGGCGGCGGTGGCGCGATCGGCCTCATGCTCGGGGGAGCGCTCACCGAGTACCTCTCCTGGCGCTGGTGCCTCTACGTCAACGTCCCGCTCGCGGCGCTCGCCGTGATCGGTGGCGCCCTGCTGCTCAAGAAGCAGGCCCGCGAGGAGAACCCGCCCAAGCTCGACATCCCCGGCACCGCCGTCGTCGTCGCCGGACTGGTGTCCTTCGTCTACGGCCTGGCGAACGCCGAGTCCGACGGCTGGTCCAGCGCGACCACCCTGGTCTGCATCGGTGTCGGTATCGCACTGCTCGCGCTGTTCGCCGTGATCGAGAACCGCGTGCACAACCCGCTGCTCCCGCTGCACATCGTCTGGGACCGCACCCGTGGCGGCTCGTTCCTGACCGTGGCGATCATCGGCATCGGCCTGTTCGCAGTCTTCCTGTTCCTGACCTACTACGTGTCGCTGACCCTCGGCTACTCGCCGCTCAAGACCGGCTTCGCGTTCATCCCGATGATCCTGGGCATCATGGCCACCGCGACCGGCTTCTCCGGCGTCGTCGCCCGCATCGGTCCGAAGATCCCGGTCTTCGCCGGCATGCTGCTCGCGTCCTTCGGGCTGGTGCTGTTCGCCCAGCTCGACCTCGACAGCACGTACGCCGCCAACATCCTGCCGGGCCTGATCATCACGGGGCTGGGCGTCGGCCTGGCGATGGCGCCGGCCTTCAGCGCGGCGACCTCAGGAGTCGACGCCGAGCACGCCGGTGTCGCCTCGGCCGCCGTCAACACGTTCCAGCAGATCGGCGGATCGATCGGCACGGCCGTGCTCAGCGCGTTCGCCGCGACTGCCGCCTCGAACTACCTGGACGGCAAGGCGCCCAACCCGCACAACCAGGCCCTCGCCGCGATGGAGAGCTACACCACGGTGTTCTGGTGGGGCGCCGGGATCTTCGCGGTCGGCGCGGTCATCTGCGGGCTCCTGCTCCGCCCCGGGCCGATCGCTCTCGATCCCGACGCGGCACCCGTCCTGGCGCACTGACCGCGCCACGCACTGCCCGCGACCCGTCACGGCACGAGCCGGGCGGGTCGTGGGCTGCGCCGACGAGGTTCAGCGCTGAGCCAGCACCTGGACGTGGCAGCTGCCGCCGTTGTCCGGCGCCGGCAGCTTGTCGATGACGAAGCGGGTGGAGCCACCTGCGGCGACGTTGGCCAACTGGCGGGTCTTGGCCTGCTCCGCACCGCCGGCGGCCTCGCCGACGTACACCGTGACCTGATACGTCACCTTGCTCTTGCTGTCGTTGGCGATGTATCCCGAGGAGTTCCACACGCCGTTGGGGGTCTTGGCGCAGCGGAACCTCGACAGGGCCTCGGGAGCCGGCGTCCCCTTGGGCGGCGCGACCGTCGGCGTCGTGGCGGCCTTGGTCGGCGCAGAGGTCGTGGCCTTCGCGGGCGGGGCATCGTCCGAGCCACCGCCGCAGCCCGCGAGCACCAGGAGCAGGGCCACGGCGAGCGTACGCATGAGGTCATCCCATCACGCGCCGAGCACGCCCGGTCGGAGGCGCGCCCCCGGGACGTGGGCCGTCGCACCGCGCTGGGCCGCCGAGATACTATGACGTCCTACTAACTTGAGGGAGCACCATGAGCGGGATCGAACGGGTCGGCGTCATCGGCGGAGGGCTGATGGGATCGGGCATCACCGAGGTGGCCGCACGCGCGGGCCTGGACGTCATCGTGATCGAGATCAACGCTGACGCGGTCAAGGCCGCCTCCGGACGGGTCGAGGGCTCGCTGCGACGCGCGGAGTCCCGCGGCAAGATCGACGCCGCCGAGGTCACTGCGGTGCTCGACCGGATCACGTTCACCGACGACCTCGAGCAGCTCGCCGACCGCGACCTCGTCGTCGAGGCTGCGTCCGAGGACGAGCAGACCAAGCTCGACCTGTTCCGCCGGGTCGGGCAGATCCTGGACAAGGACGACGCGATCCTGGCGTCCAACACGTCCTCGATCCCCATCGTCAAGCTCGGCGCGGTGTCTGGTCGCGCGCACCACGTCATGGGCGTGCACTTCTTCAACCCCGCACCGGTCATGCAGCTCGTCGAGCTCATCCCCTCGCTGACGACGTCCGCCGAGACGCTGGAGCGCATGCGCTCGTGGGTCACCGACACCCTGGGCAAGAAGCCGATCGACGCCACCGACCGCGCCGGGTTCGTGGTCAACAGCCTGCTGGTGCCCTACCTGCTCTCGGCGATCCGCATGTACGAAGCCGGCTACGCGTCCGCCGAGGACATCGACCGCGGCATGGTCCTGGGCTGCGGCCACCCGATGGGACCGCTCGCCCTGTCCGACCTCATCGGCCTCGACACCCTCAAGGCCATCGGCAAGTCGATGTACGACGAGTTCAAGGAGCCGCTCTACTCGCCGCCCCCGCTGCTCGACCGCATGGTCGACGCCGGGCTGCTCGGCAAGAAGACCGGACAGGGGTTCTACGGCTACGACAAGTAGTCGGCGACGAGCCGGTCGATCCGTCGGCGACGGACGTCAGGCCGCGGGGCCCTTGCTGCGCACGTCGGCGACCGATTGCATCGCCTCTCGAAGCTCTCCGAGCCACTCGTCCTCGTGCTGCCCGACGAGCCTCACACACCAGGCCAGGGCATCAGCGCGTGATCGTGCGACTCCGGCGTCGACCAAGGTGTCCAGGACGAGCCGCTGCGGCTGGCGCAACCGCGTCATGACCGGTGCCGCGACATGGGTCCACAGCTCCGCGTAGGAGTCGTCTCCCTCGCCGATGCTCACTCCCCAGGAGACCTTCGCCTTGTAGCGGTGCTCCGCCTCGCGCGCGATCTCGATCCGCTTGTCCCGGGTCTCCTCGCGGAAGGCTTTGGCGCGACCTGCGCGAGCCTCCTCGCGGGTCGCATCGGTCGCATCCTCACCGAGCTCGACGTCAGGCAGGCTGAGCCGAACCGTGATCTCCTCGCGATCGGTGACGACGTGCGCCGGAGCTGCCTGCCACTCCGCCGGGAGTCGACCGGCGAACCAGCCGGCCACACGTTCGCGGGTCTCATCGGTAATCATGATTACATCATTACACCGCGACCCTGAGACAAGGAGGGCTACGCGTCGATGACCCGGTCGTCACGGTGCGCGGCGAAGAACTCGGCCTGCTGGGCCATGATGTCCCGCATGCCCGAGCCCTTGGCCACGCCGTAGACCGTGCCGCCGAAGTCGAGCTCCCGCTGGATCGCCCAGATCTCGTCGTGCCGCTCCGGCGGGAACATCTGCGCCGGGTCACCGACCGCGACCCAGCCGATCGGCAGGGACTCCCCCGACCCGATGCGTGAGTTGACCTGCAGCACGCTGTTGATGCGCAGCTCGGAGCCGGTCCCGACCGTCGATCCGGGGAACAACGACGCGCCGGTGGCGATGAACACCTCGTCGGCGATGGTCGCCCCGTTGACGTGTGCGTGCGGCCCGATCAGGACGTCGTCACCGATCGACACCGGATGGTCGGCCCTGCCGCGTACGAGGGCGTGCTCCATCACGACGACCCGGGCACCGATAGCGACGGTGCCGTCCTCGGCGGTCACGACCGCACCGTGCAGGATGCGCGCGTCGGCGCCGACCGTGACTTCGCCGCTGATCACCGCCGTCGGTGCGACGTAGGCCGAAGGGTCGATGCGTGGGCTGGCGCCGCGGTGCTCGATCAACATGCTCAGACGCTATCGTCGGCATCCACGGTCTGCAGGACCCCGTTGGCAGCCGGCGGCAGCTGCGGCTCGACCCACAGCACCGAGACCGCGACGACCACGAGCAGCCCGACGAGCAGCAGACCGATCCAGACCGCGCCGAGGCCTCGACCGATCAGCAGGCCGGCGACGGGAGGCCCGGCGACGGACGCGGCCTGGAACCCGGCAGAGCTGATGGCGTTGTAGCGCCCGCGCAGGTGGTCGGGCGCGAGGTCGTTGACCATCGCCGGAACCGTCGGTTGCAGCAGCGTCTCGCCGAGCGCGAAGGCCGACGCACAGCCGGCGACCAGCAACGACGCCCTGAGCGTGCCGGGGATCCACGAGGTCGCACCGAGGAGCAGCCACGCGACGGCCCACATCAGCGCCATCGCCAC
Organism: Aeromicrobium sp. Root236; assembly: GCF_001428805.1. Classification (NCBI taxonomy): domain Bacteria; kingdom Bacillati; phylum Actinomycetota; class Actinomycetes; order Propionibacteriales; family Nocardioidaceae; genus Aeromicrobium; species Aeromicrobium sp. Root236. The sequence goes on from NZ_LMIS01000001.1 coordinate 1,998,503, forward strand.
GACGACTCGCGTGCGGCGGCGGCCCTCCATGTGGCGCAGCACGAGCAGCTGCAGCAGGACGATCACCAGGGTGTTGGCGGCGAATGCCCAGCCCAACGCCCGGGTGGACACCTCGCTCACGGCCCTGGCGTAGGCCGGCATGCCGGCGTTGAGCTGGGCATAGCCGACGAACGCCGAGGTGAACGACAGCAGCGTCAGGGACAGCACGGCGGGACGCCGCAACAGCGCGAGGTAGCTGATCCCGGCCGCGTCGGCGTGCTCGTGCTCCCCCGGCTCCGAGCGGTGCGGGCCGCCGGCATGGCGCAGCGGGCCGAGGAGGAGCACCACCGCGGGCAGATAGCTCACGGCCTCGGCCAGGTACATGATCTGGAACGTCACCGGATGGGAGACGTCGGCGACGAGACCGCCGATGATGCCGCCGACACCGACGCCGAGGTTGAGCAGCGCGAAGTTCATGCCGAAGTAGCGCGGCCGGATGCGCGACGGCACGATCGAGGCGACCATCGACTGCGAGGCGGGCCAGGCGAGGCCGAACGAGGAGCCGACGAGGGCGAGCCCGACAGCGGCGACCGGGATGGTCGTCGCGAACGCCATGATCAGCTGGCCGGTGAATGCCGCAAGGAGCGACGCGATCATCGTCTTGCGGGCGCCGATGCGGTCGATCACGACCCCGCCGGGACCCAGCACCACGAAGCCAGCCAACGGCATCAGGGCCATCAGCAGGCCGACGGTGTCGAGACTGAAGTGGCGGATCTCGTGGAGGTAGACGACCCAGAACGGCAGCACGAGCCCTGTGCCGATGAACTGGAACGCGACGACGGACAGCAGCAGCCGGCCCTCACGCGGCAGGTCCTTCCAGAAGCTGCTCAGCGGTGGGCGATAGGGCTTGGCGTCGGCGGTGCTCATGCGTACGCGCGAGAAGGAGTCGTGGGCACTGACCTACTCTCGCCCATACGTCTGACATCTCCTTGCGGGGGTGCAACGTCCTCGCAGCGAGGTGCACGATAGACATGTCCCCACGCCACGCCAGGAGGCACTCGTGTTCTACCCGCTGACCGTCATGGACTTCCTCGACCGTGCTGTCACGGTCTACCCGGACCGCATCGCCGTCATCGACGAGCCCGACCAGCCGGCTGAGTCGTGGGGCGAGATCACGTACGCCGAGCTGGGTCGGCGGGCCCGCGCCCAGGCCGCGTCGCTCGACGAGATGGGCGTCCCGGTCGGGGGCCGGGTCGCCGTGGTGTCGCAGAACTCCGCCCGGTTGCTGACGTCGTTCTTCGGCGTCTCGGGCTGGGGTCGGGTGCTGGTGCCGATCAACTTCCGGCTCGCGGTCGCCGAGATCCGCTACATCGTCGAGCACTCCGGTGCCGAGGTGCTGATGGTCGATCCTGCGTTGCGCCACCTCGTCGACGAGGTCGAGTGCAAGCGGACGTTCGTGCTCGGTGAGGACGACGACAAGATCTGGGGCTCGAACGCGGAGCCGCAGCCGTGGGAGGGCGACGAGGGCGCGACCGCGACGATCAACTACACGTCAGGCACCACCGCGCGACCCAAGGGCGTCCAGCTCACGCATCGCAACAACTGGCTCAACGCGACCGTCTTCGGCTGGCAGGCGTCGGTGTCGGACCGCGACGTCTACCTCCACACGCTGCCGATGTTCCACGCCAACGGGTGGGGCCACCCGTTCGCGGCGACCGGCATGGGCGCCACGCATGTCGTGCTGCGCCAGGTCGACGGCACCGAGATCCTGCGGCGCATCGAACGGCACGGCGTCACCTACCTGTGCGCCGCGCCCGCCGTCGTCGCAGCGGCGCTCGACGGTGCGAAGACGTGGGACGGCGAGATCCCCGGCCGTGACCGCGTACGCATCATCGTCGCGGGCGCCCCGCCGCCGACCCGCACGATCGAGCGCGTACGCGACGAGCTGGGCTGGGAGTTCATCCAGATCTACGGGCTCACCGAGACGTCGCCGTTGCTGACCATGTCGCGGATGCGGGCGGAGTGGGACGACCTCGACCCGCACCAGCAGGCGGTCAACCTCGGCCGCGCCGGCGCGCCCGTCATCGGCGTACGCATGAAGATCGACGACGAGGGCGAGGTGCTGGCGCAGTCCAACCACAACCTCGAGGCGTACTGGGACAACCCGGAGGCGACCGCCGAGGCGCAGGCCGGCAACTGGTTCCACACCGGCGACGGCGGCACGTTCGAGGACGGCTACATCGCGATCGCCGACCGCAAGAAGGACGTCATCATCACCGGCGGCGAGAACGTCTCGTCGATCGAGGTCGAGGACGCGCTCATGTCGCACCCCTCGGTCAAGGAGGTCGCGGTCATCGGCATCCCCGACGAGAAGTGGGGTGAGCTCGTCACCGCCCTGGTCGTGCTCGATCCCGAGGCCGATCCGGTCGATGAGGCCGGGCTCATCGCGCACTGCCGCGAGCACCTCGCGGGCTACAAGTGCCCCAAGAGGATCGAGTTCCGCGACGAGCTGGCCCGTACGGCGACGGGCAAGCTGCAGAAGTTCAAGCTCCGCCAGCCCTTCTGGGAGGGCCACGACCGCCAGGTCAACTGACCCAGCTGCCGACTTTTGAAGCCTTGCGCAGGTTCCCGGCGACGAGAACCTGCGCAACGCTTCAAAAGTTGGCGCGTGAGCCGGGGGCGGGTCAGCCGGGAGGGTCAGCCGGGGGCGCGGAGCTGCGCCGACAGCGGGCAGTCGAACGGGTCGCGGGCACGCAGGCCGACGTTGTTGAGGTAGTCGACGACGATCGCGTACGAGTGGAAGAGCCCGACCTCCATGTAGTCGATGCCCTCGCGCTCGCAGTGCGCGCGGACGAGCGGCTGCGCCTTCTTGAGGTTGCAGCGCGGCATGTTGGGGAAGAGATGGTGCTCGATCTGGTAGTTGAGCCCACCCATCGCCCAGTCGACGACGGGGTTGCCGCGCACGTTGCGGGACACCATGACCTGGCGGCGGAGGAAGTCGAGCTTCATCTCCGGCGGGATGATCGGCATGCCCTTGTGCGCCGGCGCGAACGAGGCGCCGAGGCAGAAGCCGAACACCGCCATCTGGATCGCGAAGAACGACAGCGCCTTGCCGAGCGGCAGGAACGTCAGCAGGATCGCGACGTACGCGGTGAGGCGCGAGACGACCAGGAACAGCTCGACCCGGCGCCACGGCTGGTTGGACTCCTTGTCGCGCGCGGCGCGGATCGACTCGGCGTGCAGGTTGAGGCCCTCGAGCGTCAGCAGCGGGAAGAACAGCCAGCCCTGCCGCTTGACGAACCACCCGGAGAATCCTTCGGTGCGCTGCGCCACGATGCCGGGGGTGAACGCGATGGCGCCGGGCCCGATGTCGGGGTCATAGCCCTCGAGGTTGGGGCCCTTGTGGTGCATGTTGTGCTTGGCGCGCCACCAGGCGAAGCTCAGCCCGGCGAACGCTCCGGCGAGGATGCGCGCGGTCCACGCGTTCCACGCCGAGGACGTGAACATCTGGCGATGCGCCGCATCGTGGCCGAGGAAGCCGAACTGCGTCACGATGACGCCGAGGGCCGCGGCCAGGATCAGCTGGAACCAGGAGTTGCCGAGCCAGAAGAACCCGGCCCAGATGGCGAAGAACGCGCCGACATGGGCGCCGATCTGCAGCCAGTAGTAGATGTGGGCCCGCTCCAGGAGCCCGGACGCCTTGACGTCCTGCATCAAGTCGGTGAAATGACTGACGTATTGCTCACTGGGAGCTGTCTCTGTCTGGGCTTCTTGCGTCATGTGCGGCCCCTTCCATTGAGGACCGTGCACGCATCATCGGGCCTACCGCCGCAAACTGTCTACGCTCAACCATCGTCGCACGCCTACGTGTCATCGGCGCCTCGAGAACCTGTGAACTTTACGAGAACGGCATCGCCGCAGGTCGGGGGCGCACGAATTCGCCGGGCGCGCCGACGCCGGCGCAGCCCGGGACGTCATTCGGCGCGGGTCGTGGCCTTCTCGAGCAGACGGGTGACCGAGACCTCGGTCGGGATGTCCGGCTCCACACCCACCGCCGTCACCTGGATGATCGACTGACCGACCACGCGGAACGCCGTCTCGCCATAGACGTCGCCGCTCGGATCCGACGTGCGGAACCCGAAGGCGTCAGGCCCGTGATCGACCTCGGTGACGGTCTTCTTTCCGGGGTCGACCACGCGCTTCAACCGCTGGTAGCCAAGCTCGTCACACGTACGCCAGGCCGTCGTCAGGTCATCGAAGTCACTCGCGACGTCGCGATCCTTGTTGGTGAAGCGGAACGAGTAGACCCTCCCCTGGTCGTGGAGGTCGTACGCGACGTAGTCGCGCACGTACCCGGTGTCCTCCAGGATCGCCCGCGCGGGACCGAGGCAGGTCCAGAGCGAGTCGACCTGGTGCCCGCCGCCTCCGGGCTGCGTCGGGTAGTTGTAGACAGGGTCGTCCGACGGGAGGTCCGAGGGCTGGAGCAGCGTTGCGCGCACGCGGTCCGGCTCGGGCTGGTCGTCAGACCCGCACGCAGCGAGTGCCACGGCCATGGCGAGAACCAGGGCCGCACCGATGACCCTCATCGTCCGCTCCGTGCGCGCTCGATGGCCTTCGGCAGCAGGTCCTCGACCCTGACGTCCGGATCTCCACCGCCATAGGACATGACCGTCACGCCGATCAGGTCTGAACCAACCAGCGCGAACGCGACCTCTCCCTCGATCGTCCCGTCGACGCGCCGGCTCACGAAGCCGAGCGCGGTCGGACCGAGATCGAGCTGCTCCGTCGCATCCGGATGCCCCCGCTTGGCCACCTCGGCGCGGCAGCGCTGCCATGCCGGTTCGATCTCGGAGTACAGCGAGTCCCAGATGCTGTCGTTCGGGTAGAAGGCCGACGTCACGGTGTCGCCCCCGATGTCGTACAGCACGCGGACGGGTTTGCCATCAGACAGCGTCGCCGGGCCGACCCACGGGCACTCCCAGGTCTGGAACGGATCTGGCGGCAGCAACGGCCAGTGTGTCGCCACGACGTCGACCGGAAGGTCACCGGGCTGCAGGACGGTCCGAGGCATGGGATCGAGCGGTTTGGCCGTGCTCTGGTAGACGATCTCGGACGCCGGTCGGAGCGGCTTCTCGTCCTCGCCTCCGCACGCCCCCAACATCGCAATCAGCAGCAACAGAACGGCACAACGACGCATCTGACCCCCCGGTTGGGCTTGAGTCTAGACCGTGACGCCGTGACCGCTCTGGCCAGGACAAGCCTCCGACCCGAGTGCTCCACGCCTTCGCGGCAGGAGCCGCGTCTGCCGGTGCTCAAGCAGGGTTGAGGACGAGGAGCAGGTCTCCGCCTTCGGCCTGGCGGGTGTCGGCGATGACGAGACGGGCCACCGTGCCGGCGTTGGGGCTGGTGATCGAGGCCTCCATCTTCATCGCCTCGATCGTGGCGACGGTCTGACCGGCCTCGACGGTGTCACCCTCGGCGACGGTCGCGTGGACGACGCCGGCGAAGGGGACCGCAACGTGCTGCGGGTTGCCGGTGTCGGCCTTCTCGGACGCCGCGACCTTGGAGTCGACCGAACGGTCGCGCACCTCGGTCGGCCGGAGCTGCCCGTTGATCGTGCCGAGCACGTTGCGCATGCCGCGCTCGTCGGCGTCGCCGATCGCCTCGACGCCGAACAGCAGCAGGTTGCCCTCGGAGACCTCGACCTCGGTCTCGTCGTCGTTGCGGAGCCCGTAGAGGAACGCGCCGGTGGGCACGGCTGACAGGTCGCCGAACTCGGCGTGGGCCTTGTCGAAGTCCTGCGTCGGGCCCGGGAACAGCAGCCGGTTGAGCGTGTGGCGGCGATCGTCGACCAGGCCGGCGCGGTCCTCCTCGGTCAGCTCGGTGACCTTGGGCTTGGCGTTGCGGCCCTCGAGGGCCTTGGTGCGGAACGGCTCGGGCCAGCCACCGGGCGGATCGCCGAGCTCGCCGGACAGGAACCCGATGACGGACTCGGGGATGTCGAACGATGCCGGGTCCTCGGCGAACGCCTTGGGGTCGGCTCCGACCGCGACGAGGTGCAGGGCGAGGTCGCCGACGACCTTGGACGACGGCGTCACCTTGACGACGTTGCCGAGGATGTCGTTGGCGGCGGCGTACATGTCCTCGATCTGCTCGAACTTCTCGCCGAGCCCGAGGGCGATCGCCTGCTGGCGCAGGTTGGACAGCTGACCGCCGGGGATCTCGTGGCGGTAGACCCGGCCGGTGGGGGCGGGCAGCCCGGACTCGAACGGCGCATAGAGGCGGCGCGTGGCTTCCCAGTACGGCTCGAGCGCGTTGACCGCGTCGATGTCGAGCCCGGTCGTACGTTCGGAGTGGTTCGTGGCCGCGACCAGGGCCGACATCGGCGGCTGCGAGGTCGTGCCGGCGAGCGCTGCGGACGCGGCGTCGACCGCGTCGACGCCCGCCTCGATCGCCGCGACCAGGGTGGCGAGCTGGCCGCCGGGGGTGTCATGGGTGTGCAGGTGCACCGGCAGGTCGAACCGCTCGCGCAACGCACGGACGAGCGTACGAGCGGCGGGTGCCCGCAGGAGGCCGGCCATGTCCTTGATCGCCAGCACGTGCGCGCCGGCGTCGACGATGCGGTCGGCGAGCTGCAGGTAGTAGTCGAGCGTGTAGAGCTTCTCGTCGGGGTTCGACAAATCGGCGGTGTAGCAGAGCGCGACCTCGGCGACAGCGGTGCCGGTGGCGCGTACGGCCTCGATCGCCGGGCGCATCTGGTCGACGTCGTTGAGCGCGTCGAAGATGCGGAAGATGTCGATGCCGGTCGCAGCCGCCTCCTGCACGAACGCGTCGGTGACCTCGGTCGGGTAGGGCGTGTAGCCGACGGTGTTGCGGCCGCGCAGCAACATCTGGAGGCAGATGTTGGGCGCCGCCTCACGCATCGCCGCGAGCCGGTCCCACGGGTCCTCCTTGAGGAACCGCAGCGCCACGTCGTACGTCGCACCGCCCCACGCCTCGATGCTCAACAGCTGCGGAGTCGTCCGTGCGACGTAGGGGGCGACAGTCACCAGGTCGCGCGTACGTACCCGGGTCGCCAGCAGCGACTGGTGCGCGTCACGGAACGTCGTGTCGGTGACGCCGACGGTGTCGCGCTGGCGCAGCGCCGCGGCGAACCCCTCCGGCCCGAGCTCGACGAGCAGCTGGCGCGAGCCGTCGGGCGGGGCGACCGAGAGGTCGACGTCGGGCAGCTTGGAGCGCGGGTCGATCACGGTCGGGGCGGCACCGTTGGGCTTGTTGACCGTCACGTCGGCGAGCCACGACAGGATCTTGCCCGCCGGATCGGAGGCGCCGTGGGCCTCGAGCAGCTCCGGGTGTCCCTCGATGAACGTCGTCGTGACGTGCCCGGCGCGGAAGTCCGGGGTGGCGAGCAGGCCCTTGAGGAACGGGATGTTGGTCGAGACGCCGCCGACGTGGAACTCACCGAGGGCGCGCTCGGCCCGCGTCACCGCTGCCTCGAAGTCGCGCCCGCGGCACGTCAGCTTGGACAGCATCGAGTCGAAGTGCGCGCTGACGACGGCGCCGGTGAACGTGGTGCCACCGTCGAGGCGTACGCCGGGCCCACCGGGCGAGCGGTAGGACGTGATCGTGCCGGTGTCGGGCCGGAACCCGTTGGCCGGGTCCTCGGTCGTGATGCGGCACTGCAGCGCGAAGCCACGGGCCTTGATCGCGGACTGGTCGGCCAGGTCGAGGTCGGCCAGGGAGTCACCTGCAGCGATGCGCATCTGCGCCTGCACGAGATCGACGTTGGTGACCTCCTCGGTCACGGTGTGCTCGACCTGGATCCGCGGGTTCATCTCGATGAACACGTAGCGGCCGTCGGCGCCGAGGAGGAACTCGACCGTGCCGGCGCACGAGTAGCTGATGGACTGGGCGAACTTCACCGCGTCGGCGCACATCGCCTTGCGGGTGGCGCGGTCGAGGTTGGGCGCCGGCGCGATCTCGACGACCTTCTGGTGCCGGCGCTGCACCGAGCAGTCCCGCTCGCGCAGGTGCACGACGTTGCCCTGCTGGTCGGCGAGGATCTGGACCTCGATGTGCCGCGCGTCCACCACGGCCTCCTCGATGAAGCAGGTCGGGTCGCCGAACGCGCCGTCGGCCTCGCGCATCGCCGCCTCGATCGACTCCCGCAGCTTGGCCGGGTCGTCGACGCGACGCATGCCGCGGCCACCACCACCGGCGACGGCCTTGACGAACAAGGGGTAGGTCAGGATGTCCGACGCCGACATCAGCTCGTCGACGTCCGCCGACGGCTCGACCGACTTGAGGGTCGGGACACCGGCAGCCTTGGCGGCGGCGATCGCCGACGCCTTGTTGCCGGTCAGCTCGAGGACCTGCTTGGGCGGGCCGATGAACGTGATCCCCGCCCGCTCGCACGCCTCGGCGAGGTCAGGGTTCTCCGACAGGAAGCCGTAGCCGGGATAGATCGCGTCGGCGCCGGCGTTGACCGCGACCTCGACGATCGCCTCCGGGTCGAGGTAGGCGCGAACGGGGTGGCCCCGGTCGCCGATCTCGTACGCCTCGTCGGCACGTACGCGGTGCTCGGAGCCGCGGTCCTCGTGGGGGAACACCGCCACGGTCTGGGCACCCAGCTCGTGGGCAGCACGAATCGCGCGAATCGCGATCTCACCACGGTTGGCGACGAGAATCTTCTGGAACAACGGGGATCGTCCTTGCTCGGCGGAAGCGTCGGGGTCAACCTATCGTCCAGATGTCACCGGCACATTGCGAGGGTTCCCTCATGTTCAGCCTGTGAGACACCGCGGTTCCCGGACACCTTCTCGCCTACGTGCTGGCGATTTTCCCATTCTGGTTGCTGAAATGCCCGGGCCCGGCGATGATCAGGGAGATTCGCGGACAGGCGAATCGTCGCAGAAGCCCGGGAGTTGTCGTGTCTCGTTCCACCGCTCGTCCGTCCCGCCTTCGGGCCACCAGCGCCAAGCTCGCCGTGGGTGGCGTCGCCGGCCTCGCCGCACTGCTGGTCGTCGCGCCGGCCGCTCTCGCCGAGGACGCACCGACCCCGGAACCGACCGAGACCACCGACCCGGGGGCGTCCACCCCCACGCCCGACCCCACCGACGAGCCCACGACGCCGGGCGAGACCACCGAGCCGACCGAGCCGACGCCTGAGCCGACTGAAGGCACGGACCCGGCGCCTGACCCGACCACGGGCGTCCCGGGGCAGGCTCAGCTCGGCGCGCACAAGATCGACTCGAGCAAGACGGCCGAGGCCGCCGAGGTCGAGCCGGTCTTCGGCTCGCAGAAGTATCGCGTCGGCGTCCAGGTCGCCGACGGCTCCTACGTCCCGGCGGGCACGACCACGGCCGGCACGACGATCACGATCACGGAGACCGGCCCGCTCGTCCCCGACGGCAGCCGGACCGTCACCTGCGAGACCGACGCGAGCACGCAGACCATGGGGAGCACCGCGACGTACTGCCTCGCAAAGGATGTTCCCGAAACGAGCCGGGCCAAGGCGAATCTGGGCGGCGTCACCGTCACGCCAGGGAACGTGCCTCCGGACCAGGCCTTCTTCTCGGCCCCGGGGAGCACCGTCACGATCCAGCAGACCACCGTCATGCCCAACCTCCTGCGTGACACGACCACCGCGACGATCAATCCCTGCGTGGTCTCCGGCGAGGGCGATCCCTGCCCCAACTCCGGGTTCACGGCACTGTTCAACGATCCCGGTCTCCCGCCGATCGCGGTTGACGACAAGGCCACCACCGACGAAGGGGTCGCCGTCGACATCGACGTGCTCGACAACGACGACCCGGTCAACGGCGCGCCCGTCAGCGGACTGACCGTGATCTCCGACCCCGGCGACGGGACGGCGGACGTCGACAACGGCGAGATCACCTACACCCCCGATGACGGCTTCACCGGCACGGACACGTTCGACTACCGCTACAGCACCCCCAACGGCACGGCCTCGGCGACGGTCACGGTCCGCGTACGACCGAAGGAGACCTCACCGGTCGACGACCAGGTGCTACCCGACACCGGAGGCGCCGACGCGCGCCTGTTCGGCATCGGCGCCCTGCTGCTCGCCGCCGGCGGCTGGTTGACGGTCCGAGGACGCCGCCCGGGCGCTCATGCCCCTTCCGACTGAGGGGATCGACGGCTGGTGGCAGTGCCTCGCCCTCAACAGTGACGGCACTCCCACCTGGCTGGCGATCATGCCGGCCACGGCTGAGCACGGTGACGGCGTACGCCTCGAGCTGCCGGAGGAAGAGGCGACCGAGGCGCTCGACCCGCACGTCATGTGCGTGGCTCGCTTCACGGACGGCCAGGTCGCCGAGGTCGTCGTGACGGGAGACGTCGCGCCCAAGGCACCACCGCTGTGGTTCGCCGACCTGCCGGACCCGGCCGCTGCGCCGCCGACGGCCACGATCATCGCCTTCACCGGGTACGACGTGCCGGCCGGCACGCTGGTCGATCGCCCACGGCTCCGCGAGCTGGGGGCCACAACAGAGGAACAGCTCGGTGCCCTGCGGTGGTATCCCAACACCGGTGAGATCGACCAGATCTATGTCGCGCCGACCTGGCGACGCCGGAACATCGCCACAGCGATGCTCGTCGCCGCAGGCACGCTCAGCGTCGCTCGCCACGGGTCACGGCTGTGGTCCGACGGACAGCGCACCGCGATGGGCGAGCGCCTCCGCAACGCCGAGAGCTGGGCGCACCGCGCGGCGGACCTGACGCACATCCACCCACCGATGACCCCGTTCGACGAGCGCTGACCGCTAGGTCCCGCAGTCGACGTCGACCTTCAGCGTGACCTGCTTGCGGTCGTTGACGTCGGGCTTGACCGAGTCCTGGATGTCGGTGAGCACGACCGAGCCCGTCACCTTGGACCCGTCGTCGGTGATGTCGAACGGGAGATCGTCGGAGTTGATGCGGCTGTAGATCTTGCCTCCACCGGACTTGACCGTGAGGTTGTCACGCCGGTCGACACCGGGCTCCGGCTTGCCGGAGACGACCGTGAGGTTGCCGGTCTCCCCTCCGGACGAGAAGTTGCCGCTCACCTGGATGCCGCCGTCGGACGGCGCGCACACGACGTCGGTCAACGTGCCGACCAGGACGATGGCTCCCGTGGCGGAGAACGTGCCGGACGCCTCGCCTCCCGAGCCGGCCTCGGCCGGCGCGGAGGTCGCAGGCGGCTTCGCCGTGTCACCTTCCGACGGATCGTCCGATCCCCCTCCACAGCCCGCCAGCACCAACGCTGCCGCAGCCGCCACTCCCAGTCGTACGCGCATCTGGCTCACATGCATCCCCGATCGTTGTCCCACCCGAACATGTCGTGCCAGATTAACCAGATGACCTTGCTGCTCGGCATCCTGATCGGACTACTCACCTTCGTCGCGTTGCGCATCGCCCTGCATCGCCTCCTGCTCGTCAAGCTCCGGCGCGACGTCGCCGCCCTCAACGCGGGCGACCACCGACCCCTCCTCGCCGGTTATGCCCAGGACGCCGTCCTGGTGTTCACCGAGGGGGACCACCGATGGTCCGGTACGTACGTGGGCCGCGATGCGATCGGCGAGTTCCTCGAGGGGTTCATGCGGGTCGGCATCAAGGGCGAGATCACCGAGCTGTGGACCGGTGGCTGGCCGTGGTCGATGACGATCCTCGTGGGGTTCGACGATCACGCCGACGGGCCCGGCGGTGAGCGCCTCTACGAGAACCACACCGTGCTGCTGTGCCGTACACGGTGGGGCAAGATCGTCCGCCAGGAGGACTTCTACGTCGACACCGTGCGCATGATCGGCTTCGACCGCAAGCTCACCGAGCTGGGGATGTGACCGCTCCTGGCTTCGCAAAATGTGAAGTTGCGGGCCCTAAAGGCGGCCCGTGACGCCTGCAACGTCACACATCGCGAAGGCGTCTGGGTGCTAGCGGCGCTTCTTGTGCCAGATCACGACGTGCTGGTCGGCGATCAGGGCCGGCAAGTTCTGCGGGAGCTTGGTCTGCGCGAGCTCGGCCTGGAGCTCGGCGACCTTCTCCTGCAGGGCCAGCACCTGGTTCTCCAGCTCGATGACGCGCTTGACGCCCTCGAGGCCGAGGCCCTCGGCGGTGAGCCGCGCGACGGTGCGCAGCAGCTCGATGTCGCGGAGGGAGTAGCGCCGGCCGCCGCCGCCGGTGCGGCCGGCCTCGACCAGGCCGAGGCGGTCGTAGGTGCGCAGGGTCTGCGGGTGCAGCCCCGACAGCTCGGCCGCCACGCTGATCACGAAGACCTTGGCCTCGGGCCCCGGAGGGCTGAACGGAGTGGAGCTCATCAGGTCACCGCCTCGAACAATCCATCGCGGGGCGTGGATGCACCGCGCAGGTCTCGCAACGTCTCGATCGCGGCCTTGGCGTCGTCGGGCAGCTCGGTCGGCACCTGCACCTCGACCGTGACGAGCAGGTCGCCGCGTCCGCCGGCCTTCTTCATCGCGCCCTTGCCGCTGGCCCTGAACGTACGCCCGTTGGGCGTTCCCGCGGGGATCTTGATGCGTACGGGCGGCCCGTCGAGGGTGGGCACCTGGATCTGCGCGCCGAGCGCCGCCTCGTCGAACGCCACCGGCACCGTGACGGTCAGGTGATCGCCCTTGCGCCCGAACAGCTTGTGCGGCTCGACGTGCACGACCAGGAACAGGTCGCCGGCCGGCCCGCCGGCATCGCCCTTGCCGCCCTTGCCCTTGAGCCGGATGCGCTGGCCGTCCTTGACCCCGGCCGGCACCTTGACGTTGAGGGTGCGGCTCGACGGGGCCCGCCCCGAACCACGGCACACCTCGCACGGGTGCTCCACGATGAGCCCCCGGCCACGGCACTGGTCGCACGGCTCGGTCATGGCGAACAGGCCACCGGCCGTGCCGGTCACCATGCCGCTGCCCTGGCACTTGGAGCACACCTTGGGCACGGTGCCGGGCTTGGCGCCGGTGCCGTGGCAGTTGGTGCACGGCTCGTCGCTCGTCATCCGCAACGGCAGGGTCGCCCCTTCGACGGCTTGCTCGAAGGTGATCGTCGCCTCGGTCTCGAGGTCGTCGCCCTTGCGCGCCTGTGGCTGGCGCTGGCGTCCGCGCGAGCGGCCGCCGAACAGGCCACCGAAGAGATCGCTGACGTCGAAGTCGGGCTGGCCGGGTCCGCCCGGCGGACGGAACCCGGCGTTGCCGCCGCGGAACTGCCCGAACAACGTGCGCTGCTCGTCGTACTCCTTGCGCTTGTCCTTGGACGACAGCACGGCGTAGGCCTCGGAGACCTCCTTGAAGCGCTCCTCGGCCGCCTTGTTGCCCGGGTTGGAGTCGGGGTGGTTGTCGCGCGCGAGCTTGCGATAGGCCTTCTTGATGTCGTCCTGCGACGCATCCTTCTTGACGCCGAGGACCTTGTAGAAGTCCTTCGTCGCCCAGTCACTGGCTGCCATCCCGTCCTCCTTCCTGGTTACTCGTCAGGCGATTCGTCCGTGAGGACGTCCCGCTCTGCCTCTTCGATCACTGATTCTTCAGGTGCCACCGCGGCGGCCGGGTCCACCACGCCGACGGTGGCCGGTCGCAGCACCCGGTCGCCGTGCTTGTAGCCCGTACGCATGACGCTGTGGACCGTCGTCGTCTCGACCTCGCTGGACTCGCCGGCGTGGAACACCGCTTCGTGGTGCGCGGGGTCGAACGGCTCGCCCTCGGCGCCGAACGCCTGCAGCTTGTGCTTGGCGACCGCCTGCTGCAGCGCATCGGCGACGGCCTTGAAGCCACCCTCGAGCTCGCCGTGCTCATCGGCCCGGGCGATGTCGTCGAGCACGGTCAGCAACGACTGCAGCACGGCGGCCTCGCCCTGAGCGCGTACGAGCTCACGGTCGCGGTCGACGCGCCGCTTGTAGTTGACGTACTCCGCCTGGAGCCGCTGGAGGTCAGCCGTGCGCTCGGCCAGCTGCTCCTCCAGGGTGGGCTCCTTCGGCTCGGCCGGGGCCTCCGCCGGCTGAGTCTCCTCAGCCGGCGGCGCCTCCTGCTCGGGGACCGAGCCCTCGTCGGGCTGGGTCACTTCGTCTCGCCCTCGTTCTTGGCGGCGTCGTCCTCGTCGTCGACGATCTCGGCCTCGACGACGTCACCGTCGTCGTCGGCCGCGTCGGCGGTGGGGGCGTCGGCTCCGGCGGCCTGGGCCTCCGCAGCGGCAGCGGCGTACATCGCCTCGCCCATCTTGGAGCTCGACTCGCCGAGCTTGGTCACGGCCGCCTGGATGGCGTCCGCGTCCTCACCCTTGAGGGCTTCGTTGAGCGCGTCGAGGTCGGCCTGCACCTCGGTCTTGACGTCGTCGCCGACCTTGTCGCCGTTCTCCGCGAGGAACTTCTCGGTGGAGTGCGACAGCGACTCGGCCTGGTTGCGGACCTCGACGGCCTCACGGCGCTTGCGGTCCTCCTCGGCGTACTGCTCGGCGTCCTTGACCATCTTGTCGATGTCGTCCTTGGACAGCGCGGAGCCGCCCGTGATCGTCATCGACTGCTCCTTGCCGGTGCCACGGTCCTTGGCGGACACGTTGACGATGCCGTTGGCGTCGATGTCGAACGTGACCTCGATCTGCGGCACGCCGCGCGGCGCCGGGGGCAGCCCGGTGAGCTCGAACGTGGCCAGCAGCTGGTTGCCGGAGGCCATCTCGCGCTCGCCCTGGTAGACCTGGATCGCCACGGACGGCTGGTTGTCGTCGGCCGTCGTGAAGACCTCGGACCGCTTGGTCGGGATCGTCGTGTTGCGCTCGATGAGCTTGGTCATGACGCCGCCCTTGGTCTCGATGCCGAGGCTCAGCGGGGTGACGTCGAGCAGGAGCACGTCCTTGACCTCGCCCTTGAGGACACCGGCCTGCAGGCTCGCACCGATCGCGACGACCTCGTCGGGGTTGACGCCCTTGTTGGGCTCCTTGCCACCCGTGAGCTCCTTGACGAGCGCGGTGACGGCGGGCATGCGGGTCGAGCCGCCGACCAGCACGACGTGGTCGATCGCGCTCAGCTGGATGCCGGCGTCCTTGATCACGCTGTTGAACGGCGCCTTGGTGCGCTCGAGCAGGTCGTGCGTGATCTTCTCGAACTCGGCGCGGGTCAGCGTCTCGTCGAGGAACACGGGGTTCTTCTCGGCGTCGACCGTGATGTAGGGCAGGTTGATCGACGTCGAGGACGAGCTCGACAGCTCGATCTTGGCGCGCTCGGCGGCCTCACGGACGCGGGGCATGGCCATCTTGTCCTTGGTCAGGTCGAGGCCCGTGCTGCTCTTGAACCGGGTGACGATCCAGTCGACGATCTTCTCGTCCCAGTCGTCACCACCGAGGTGGTTGTCACCGCTGGTCGCCTTGACCTCGATGACGCCGTCACCGATCTCGAGCAGGGACACGTCGAACGTGCCGCCGCCGAGGTCGAACACGAGGATCGTCTGGTCGTCGGCCTTGTCGAGACCGTAGGCCAGCGCGGCCGCGGTGGGCTCGTTGATGATGCGGCTGACGTTGAGGCCCGCGATCTCGCCGGCCTCCTTGGTCGCCTGACGCTGGTGGTCGTTGAAGTAGGCCGGCACGGTGATGACCGCGTCAGTGACGGGCTCACCGAGGTAGGCCTCGGCGTCCCGCTTGAGCTTCTGCAGGATGAACGCGGAGATCTGCTGCGGCGTGAACGTCTTGCCGTCGATCTCGGTCTTCCAGTCCGTGCCGATATGGCGCTTGACCGAACGAATCGTGCGATCCACGTTGGTCACGCCCTGGCGCTTGGCGACCTCGCCGGCCAGCACCTCGCCGTCCTTGGCGAACGCGACGACCGACGGGGTCGTACGCGCGCCCTCGGCGTTGGCGATGACGGTGGGCTCGCCGCCTTCGAGTACGGCGACGACCGAGTTGGTCGTGCCGAGGTCAATTCCGACCGCTCTGGCCATGGTGTTTCCTCCTGCTGTTGGGTGCCTATGGTGACTTCAAGAATGTGTGTCAACTGACTTGAGTCTGATGTTATCAACTTTGACCTGAGCCAATTCATTCCGGGTGCCGCAAAGAAGTTCCGATACGTTTTGGGCATGAAGCCACTCCTGCGTGTTGCCACTGTCGGTCTCGTCCTCGTGCTCGCCGGCTGCGGCGGAAGCGGGAGCGATGGCGGCGACGGCAAGAAGGGATCGGATGCCGGCGCCGCGTCCAAGAGCACCGTGTCTCCCGCGACCGGGCAGAAGATCAGCGGCAAGGGCTACTCGTTCACCGCTCCGGAGGGGTGGAAGAAGCCGTCCTCCGACGTCCCGGGCACTGAGCAGGCGGACACGTTCGTCGCCGATCTCGGCGACGACGACGGGTTCGCGGACAACATGAACGTGGTCCGGCTGGACCCCGCACCCATCAAGGATCTCGACACGTTGGAGCCGGCCCTCACGAAGGAGCTGGAGAGCGTCGGCGCCCAGGACATCTCGTTGCGCGACCGGGCCGAGGTGGCCGATGAGACCGCGGCCCACGTCGTGTCGACCTTCACCCAGCAGGGCAAGTCGTACCGCGCGGAGCAGTACAACGCGATCCACGACGGAGTGTCCTACGTCATCACGTTCTCGTTCAGCCCGAGCGTGGCCGAGGGCGACCGCGACAAGACCGCAGCCTCGGTCCTGGCCACCTGGACATGGGACTCCTGATCCCGCGCCCTGCAGCTGCACCTGACTGGGTCTACTGTGACCGCATGAGCGAGGCCGATGACCGCAGCGACGCCTGGGCACGTACGGCCCACGAGCTCGTCACCGAGACGGCGTCGCGGCAGATCTCCCGCGACATCGCGCACCTCGCCGAGATCGAGGTCGACAGCCACGGGATCCACGCCGTGTCTCCCCCTCCGGGCTACGTGGCACCGCCGTCCGGGGTCATCACGACGCACGTGCTCGCACGCTCCCGCGACGTCCCGGAGGCAACCGTCGAGACCCGCGTCGCGGTGTGGGTGGCCAAGGAGCCCAACGAGCCCGCCGTGCTGCTGACCCGAGTCGGCAGCGACCGGGTGCTCGAGCTGTCCGCGTCGGACCTGGAGCCGGAGCCCACCGCCCAGGCGCGCAGCCAGGTCAACGACTACGTCGCCGTCGTGATCGCCCACATGGTCTCGGCGCTCAACGCCGCGATGCAACGCACGTACGGCCATGAGTCCGAGGTCGGCGAGCCGGAGTACGGCGAGAGCTGAACGAGAGCGGCGTCAGCTCCTGTCCTCGGCAGTGAGAGGCCTGGCGATGTTCTCCAGCGACTCACCCTCGGCCTTGACGCCCAGGAAGATCGCGACGATGCCGGCACCGATCATGAGCCCGGCCCCGATGAAGTAGCCGATCGCGATCTGCGTGATGTCCTTGGACTCCGTCGCGTCGTCGATCAGCCGGCCGAACAGCAGCGGCCCGGCGATGCCACCGATCGCGGTGCCGACGGCATAGAAGAACGCGATGCACAGCGCGCGGGTCTCCATGGGGAACACCTCGCTGGCCGTCAGGTAGGCGGCGCTGGCCCCGGCCGACGCGATGAAGAACACCGCAGCGCCGAAGATCGTCAGCGTGGTCGCGGTGAGGTGGCCGAGCGACAGCCCCGCGATCGCCAGCAACGTGCCCGACAGGATGTAGGTGCCGGCGATCATCGGCACCCGGCCGACCTTGTCGAAGAACGGCCCGAGGACGAGTGCGCCGACGAAGTTGCTGAAGGCGAACACGGCGACGTACCAACCGGTCTGCTTGACGTCGAGGAACGTCGAGAGCGTGTCGCCGTACGTGAAGAAGAACGCGTTGTAGAGGAACGCCTGGCCGGCGAACAGCGCCAGGCAGAGGACCGTGCGGCGCGGATAGAGCGCGAACACCGTGTGCGCGATCGTGGTGAACGGGATCGTCCGGCGCTGCCGGATCGTGATGGTCTCGTCGACCGGCTCGAGCTCGAGGTGGTCCTCCTCCTCGACGGTCCGCTCGATCTCCTTGACGATGCGCTCGCCCTCCTCCTCGCGACCGTGGATGAACAGCCAGCGGGGGCTCTCCGGCACGTTGCGGCGCACCCACAGCACGGCGAACCCGAGGATCGCCCCGAGCCCGAACGCGAACCGCCAGCCGATGCCCTGGTCGACGACGTTGGGATCGGTCAGCGGGATCGTGAGCAGGGCGCCGGCCATCGCGCCGACCCAGAACGAGCCGTTGATCGCGATGTCGATGCGGCCGCGATACTTCGCCGGGATGAGCTCGTCGATCGCGGAGTTGATCGCCGCGTACTCGCCACCGATGCCCGTGCCGGTGATGAAGCGGCAGACGAAGTACCAGAGCGGGCTCATCGAGAACGCCGTCAGGACCGTGCCCGCGAGATAGACCAGCAGCGTCAGCATGAACAGCTTCTTGCGGCCGAACCGGTCGGTCAGCTGCCCGAAGAACAACGCGCCGAGGCAGGCACCCGCGACGTAGACCGCTCCGGCCATGCCGACGTCGGAGCTGCTCAGCCCGAGCCCGTTGTCCTGGTCCTTGAGCACGTCGGAGAGGTTGCCGACGATCGTCACCTCGAGCCCGTCGAGGATCCAGACGGTGCCCAGCCCGATCACGATCAGCCAGTGCCACCTGGCCCACGGCAACCGGTCCATCCTGGCGGGGATGTCCGTGGTGATGCGACCGATCTCAGGGCTCTTCGACGACTTCTCCGTGGTGGACATGGGTCGTCGTTACCCCCGCGATGGCAGCGTCAATCAGTCACGGTGGCGGCGCGCGCGAGCAACAGGGCCTTCTCCCGCTCGTTCTGCGTCAGGCCGGCCGCCCGCTCGAACTCCGCCCGGGCCTCGTCAGCCCGGCCCAGCTTGGCCAGCAGGTCGCCGCGCACGCTCGGCAGCAGGTGATAGCCCTCGAGCGCGGGTACGGCCATCAGCTGGTCGGCGAGCGCGAGGCCGGCCGCGGGACCTTCCGACATCCCGAGGGCGACAGCGCGGTTGAGCTCGACGACAGCGGAGCCGGAGAGGACCGCGAGCGACTCGTAGAGCTGTGCGATCCGCGCCCAGTCGGTCTCCTCGGCGGTGCGGGCACGGGCGTGGCACGCGGCGATGCCGGCCTGGAGGACGTACGGCCCGGGCGGTCGCCCGAACGACTCGGCCCGCTCCAGGGCGGCGAGGCCGCGGCGGATCAGGAGCTGGTCCCAGCGGGACCGGTCCTGCTCGAGCAGCAGGACCGGTGCTCCGTCAGCATCCGTACGAGCGGCCGCCCGCGACGACTGGATCTCCATCAGCGCGAGCAGCCCGTGGACCTCCGGCTCCCTGGGCGCCAGCGTCGCGAGGATGCGGCCCAGCCGTACGGCCTCGTCGCACAGCGCCGGCCGCAGCCAGTCGTCGCCGGCGGTTGCCGAGTAGCCCTCGTTGAACAGCAGGTAGAGCACGCCGAGCACTGCTGAGAGCCTGGCCGCCCGCTCGTCCTCCGCCGGCTCCTCCATGGGGGCGTCGACCTCCGCGAGGGCCTTCTTGGCCCGGGTGATCCGCGCGCCGATCGTGGTGTCCGACGTCAGGAACGACCGCGCGATCTCCTTGGTCGTGAGTCCTGCGAGCAGCCGCAGGGTCAGCGTGATCTGGGCCTCCGACGAGAGCACCGGGTGGCAGCAGATGAACATCAGCCGCAGGACGTCGTCCTCGACATGGTCGATCGACGACTCGATACCGGCCACGACGTCCTCCTTCCGTTCCCCGATCTCCCCGTACGCCTTGTCCTGCCGCTCGCGGCGCCGGAACGTGTCGATCGCGCGACGCTTCGCCACGGCCATCAGCCAGGCCCCGGGCTTGTCCGGCACACCGGACTCCGGCCACGTGGCGAGCGCCGCTTCGAGGGCGTCCTGCGCGAGGTCCTCTGCGAGTCCCACGTCCCGGGTGATGCGCACGAGCGCGGCGATGAGCTTCGTCGACTCGACGCGCCACACCGCCTCGACCGAGCGGTGGAGGTCTTCAGCGGCCATGACACCGATCCAACCATCACCGCCCGGGCGGCGGGTACTGCTGCGGTGACGGGTCAGCCGTCGGTCAGGCTCCCGGCCACCTGGCGGAGCTCGGTGACGACCTCGAGCTCGGGCCAGTGCTCGACGTGGAGGTCGACGAAGCCACGCGTCCACGCCACGGCATCCTCCTGGGTCGGGGCGTCGATCAGCATGAACCCGCCGACGACCTCCTTGGCCTCCGCGAACGGCCCGTCGGTCAGCACGACCTCTCCGTCCCGCGACGCGACACGGGTCGCGGCCGAGGTCGGTGCGAGACCGGCGTCGGTGATGACCTTGGCGTGCGACTGGTCCGCCACGTGGGCGAACATGGCATCGATCAGACCCTCCGGCGGCTCACCGCCGGCGTTCTCGTCGACATGGATCAGCACCAGGTAACGCATGGATCAGCCCTCCATGTCCGGGCCGAAGACCTGACGCACGACGCTGGTGCCCTCGAAGCCGGGCCAGGTGTCGAGGTGGATCTGCATGAACCGGCGCGACCACTCGATGGCCTCCTCGACGGAGCGCACCTCGTACATGCCGTAGCCGCCGATGACCTCCTTGGCCTCCGTGAAGGGGCCGTCGGTGATCGTGAGCTTGCCCCCCGCGATGCGGATGTGCGGGCTGGACTGGATCTCGCCGAGACCGCCCTGGTCGACGACGACCCCGGCCGCGACGGCTTCAGCGCCGAACGCGCCGATCGCCTCGAACAGCTCAGGCGGCGGCGGGCCCCAGGGCTGGGCGGGATCGGACTCGATGTAGCTGAGGAATCGCATGATGTCTCCTTGCGTCGGTGGCGGCCCGTCCGGACCAGCCTTTCACTCGTACGTCGCCCGGCGGGCCCCGAATTCGACACGCCACCGGAAAAAGTTTGGAGAACGTGCGGTGACGCCGATCCGACGCGGGTCTCAACCTGGTCTCACATCGCCCGGAACAGCACTCCCGGGCGTTGCTGCAGCCATACGTTGACGGCGTACGTCCACCGTCGTGATCACCTCAGGGGCCCCATCATGCGCAAGCTCTTCGTCATCCTGGTCGCGGCTGCCGCGATCCTCGTACCCACCCATTCCGCCACGGCCGCGACCGCCAAGTACACGGTCAGCTCCGCGGTCTCCACGTCCTCCATCGACCTCGGCAAGACCTTCGTGCTCTCCGGGACGGTCTCACCGAACGCCAAGGGCAAGACCGTCAAGGTCCAGCGGCAGTACGCCGGCGGGGCGTGGACCACGATCCTGACCAAGACGCTGTCCTCGACGAGCAAGTACTCCGCCACGATCAAGCCCAGCAAGGCCGGCGCCACCAGGTACCGCGTCGTCAAGGCCCCCAGCAGCACACGCGCCACAGGCGTCAGCTCGACCCGCACCGTCACGATCTACCGCTGGCGCTACCTGATCGGCCTGCCCAACACGAGCTCGACGCAGGCAGCCGTCTTCCGGGGCGACCTCTACGTCAAGGGCACCTACTTCCCCAGCTCGTTCTCGATCAAGCAGGACGAGTACGTCGACTGGAACCTGACCGGCAAGGCGTGCAACCGGCTCAAGACGTACATCGGGATCGACGACGACTCGGTCTCGGGCACGACCGGCACGGCCTACATCACCGACGGAGGTCTCGACGTCATCAACAGCGAGACGACGTTGGCCAAGCAGCAGAGCGCCCGGTACGTGCTCGTGAACCTCTCGAGCAGCACGATCCGCTTCCTGCCGGGAGTCGTCTCCTCGAGCCCTTCCCAGGCGTGGATGGGCTATGGCAGCCCGCAGGTGCACTGCGCCTCCTGAGGGTGACGCACGAGACATGGCACGCAGTTGAACGTGTTCAGAAACAGGACTAGTGTCTGAGACGACCTAGTTGAACACGTTCAAAAGATGGAGCTGTCATGACCTGGACCCTCGGCGCCTACGTCGCCTATCTGCTCATCGCCGTCCCGATCACGGTGTGGGTCGCCTCGACCCTGTCGCGCAACGGGCGGGTCTTCCTCGCCGACGTCTTCGAGAGCCCGGCGCTCGCCGACGCGGTCAACCGGCTGCTGGTCGTCGGCTTCTACCTGCTCAACCTCGGCTTCGTGATCCTCTACGTACGCGGCGGTGGCGAGGTCGACGACCTGACGGAGCTGTTCGAGACGCTGAGCGTCAAGGTCGGCATCGTCATGCTGGTGCTCGGGGTGGTGCACTTCGTCAACGTCATGGTGTTCTCGTCGATGCGCCGGCGCAGCCGCCACGACGCCGTCCGCGCGCAGTGGATGCAGCAGGCGCAGCCGTACAGTCCCCCGGTGCCCCAGCGCTGAGCGGCGCCGGACGACTAGATTGGCGATCGTGACCGACAGCGCTCCCCGCTCCAGCAAGGCCGAGCAGACCAGGCAGTCGATCATCGACGCGGCGATGCGACTGTTCCGGTCGGGCGGCTACGACCAGGCCACGATGCGGGCGATCGCCGAGGAGGCCGGCGTCTCGGTCGGCAACGCGTACTACTACTTCTCGTCCAAGGAACACCTGATCCAGGCGTACTACGACCAGATCCAGTCAGCGCACGCCGAGGCGTCGGAGCAGCCGCTCACCACCGAGACCGACTTCAGCGGCCGGCTGCGCGGCGTGCTCCTCGCGTGGGTCGACGTCTCGGAGCCCTATCACGAGTTCGCCGGCAAGTTCTTCAAGAACGCCGCCGAGCCCAGCAGCCCGCTGTCCCCGTTCAGCGAGGACTCCGCTGCGGCGCGAGAGGCGGCGATCGAGCTGCACCGCCGGGTCATCGCCGACTCGGACCTCAAGCTCGCCAAGGGGCTGCGCGACGAGCTGCCCGAGCTGCTGTGGCTGCTGCAGATGGGCATCGTGCTGTTCTGGGTGCACGACACCAGCGAGGACCAACGGCGTACGCGCGACCTCATCGAGCAGTCGGTGCCGATCATCGACCGGATGCTGCGGCTGACGCGCCTCCCGGGCGTACGCGGTGTGGTCGAGGACATCGTGGGCCTGATCCACATGATCAGGCCTTGAGGCGGGACTAGCCCGGCGGATCGGCCGTCTCGACCAGCTTGGCGACGACAGCTAGGACCAGGGCGATCACGCAGCACAGCATCGTGACTGAGAACCCGATGACGAACGTCTCGTGCGCCGCACCGGCGGAGCCGAGGAAGCGCACCACGATGGCGGCGCCGGCGGACAGGCAGGTGCCCACGACGGCGAGGTCGAGGGTGGCTCTCACGAGCTCCCGCGAGGTGCGCGGCACGGGCATGCCCTCACAGTAGGGCCCGGTCAGCGCACGGCGACGACGATCACGCCGACGGCAACACCGACGATCAGGACACCGACGACCGACGCCAGCATCACGGGGCCGCCGAATCCCGGCAGCGGCTCGCCCGTGCGGATCGCCCGCTCGGTGGCCCGCCAACGGGTCCAGGACTGGGTGATCGCGAGCCCGGCCGCGGCCAGCAGGCAGAGCGACGCCGCCGTCTTGACCCAGGTGTCGAGGTCGAGTGCGGGCGTGTGCACGGCGACCGCACCGGCCAGCAGGGCGAGCGACGTGCGGATCCACGCGAGGAACGTACGTTCGTTGGCCAGCGTCAGGCGGGCATCGGGCTCCTCGCCCTCGGCGAAGACGTGCTTGGGGAAGCGGCCGGTCATGCGGTCACGGTCGCGTGCGCGGCGCACATCTGGTCGTCCTGCAGGCACCCGTCGCAGCGAACCATCTGGCGTACGCACGACACGTCGCCGCAGTCGGCCACGTGGTTGGTGGGCGTCTCGCAGGTGTCGCAGCTGCCGACGAGGGCGGTGTGGTCGGAGAAGTCCATCGTGATGCGGTCGTCGAAGACGTAGAGCGAGCCTTCCCAGAGGCCGTCGTCGCCGTAGGCCTCGCCGTACGTCGCGATGCCGCCGTCGAGCTGATAGACCTCCTGGAACCCGCGGTGCTTCATCAGCGGGGTGAGCACCTCGCAACGGATCCCACCGGTGCAGTAGGTGACGACCGGCTGGTCCTTGAGGTGGTCGTACGCCCCGCTGTCGAGCGCGGCGATGAACTCACGGGTCGTCTCGACCGGTGGCCGCACCGCGCCGGCGAAGTGACCGATCGCCGACTCGATCTGGTTGCGGCCGTCGAAGAAGACGACGTCCTTGGACTCGACGAGGGCGTGCAGCTCGGCCGGCGTGAGGTGCGTGCCGCCGTCGACGACACCGTGCTCGTCGACCTCGAGCTCGTCCGGCGCGCCGAACGTCACGAGCTCGTCGCGCACCCGGACACTGAGCCTCGGGAAGTCCGCGGTGGTCCCGTCCTCGCGGGCGCGGCCCTCGCTCCACTTGAAGTCGATGTCCTTGAACGGCGCGTAGGCACGGGTGCCGCGGACGTACTTCTTCAGCTGGACGACGTCACCGCCAAGGGTCGCGTTGATGCCGTCCTTGGTGATGATGATGCGGCCACGGATGCCGAGCGAGTCGCACAGCGTGTGCTGCCACAGCCGGATCGCCTCGGGGTCGGCCAGGGGGCTGAAGGCGTAGAACAGCAGGACTTTCGGGGTGGCCACGGGCTCGATTCTAGTGGGCCGGAACGGCGTCCGGCGTCAGACGAGGGACCCGCAGGCCCAGGCCACCGGCGAGCAGGCACGCGAGCGCGACGGCAACCATGAATGGCGTGAACACCGAGTCGGCTGACCACGTCGTCGCCGCCCAGCCGGCAAGCACCGTCGGCACCGCCATCGCGAGGTAGGCCAGGACGTAGAACGCCGACATGACCTCGCCGCGGTGCGCCGCCGGCACGACCTGTCCGAGGTGGCGCAGTGAGCTGCCGAACGCCAGGCCGAAGAAGAACCCGAGGATCGCGGCCGCGGCGACGATCTCCCAACGCCCACCCGCGTCGACGGCGGCGACGGTGATGAGGAGCGCCGCTGCGGTGCCGAAGTCGCCCGTGATGGCTGCGCGCTTCGCCGGGACGCGGACCGCGAGGAGCTGGCTGACGCCGGCGAAGGCCGCCATGACCGCCACCACGCCGCCGCCGAACACGAGGTTGTCGGTGCCGGCAGCGCGCGACGCGATGCCCGGGACGAGCGACAGGAACACGCCCAGCACCGACCAGGACGCCATGACGCCGAGAGCCGAGAAGCTGAAGTCGGCGGCGATCGACGCCGGCACCCGGGGGCGGGCGATGTGCAGCGCCACGGCCCGGCCGTCGCGGTGGGTCTCGCGCATGAGGATCACGGCGACGAGTCCGAGCGCGGTGAGGACGGCCAGCGCGGCGTACGGGGCGACCAGGGGCGACGGGCCGTACTGCGCGTCGACCGCCGTGCCGACCACCGCGATCGTGATGCCGATGTTGAAGGCGACGCCCGTACGCTTGCCGGTCGCCGCGCCCTCCGCGGGCCGCAGGTCGAGCAGGGCGGCCGACCCGGCGACGACGATCGCACCGACGGCGAAGCCGTGGAGCACACGCGCCACCAGGAGAGCCGCCACACCGCCCGCGGTCATGAACACGACGAGGCCCGCGATCAGCGTGGCCACGGCCGTCAGGAGCACCCGGCGACGCCCGAACCGGTCGGAGATCGAGCCGACGACGAGGACGCTGACGAGGGCGGCGACGGCGTACGCCGAGAACACGACGGTCGTCGTGATCGGCGCGAAGTGCCACTCGTCGGCGTACAGACCGTAGAGCGGCGCCGGCGACGCCGAGATGCCGATCGCCAGGGCCATGAGCGCCAACAGCGCGGGATAGGCCCAGCGCTGCGTCTCACGCGTCTCGGTCGCTGCTGTGGCGGGGCTCGTGGCGAGGCTCATGTCGACTCCTGGCGGTGGTGCTAAGTTGGATGCTGATCGAACTCAGTCACCGTAGCACGAGTTCGATGCTTGTCGAACCTCTGAGGAGATGTGATGCCGGACACGACGCAGGACGAGCTCGTCGCCGTCGCCGAGGTCGGCTCGGTGCAGGACGTCCTCCAGGCCATCGCAGACCCGGTGCGGCTCGAGATGGTGCGCCGGCTCGCCGCCTCGGCCAGCCTGATGCAGCCGTGCAACGCCTTGTACGACGACATCGGCAAGTCGACCGCCAGCCACCACTTCAAGGTGCTGCGCGAGAGCGGCCTGACCGAGCGCCTGATCGTCGACGGGCAAGCCCACCAACGGCTGCGGCTGGACGAGGTCGGCGAGCGCTACCCCGGCCTGCTCGACACCGTCATCAAGGCCCTCGACGACTGAACGCACCAGTCCATGGCCGTTCGGGCCCAGGGGGAGTTAGATGTGGCCATGGATCCCTTCAACGTGCACACCCAGGCAGCCGAGCTCCTCGAGACCGCGCGGAGCAGCAGTGCCGGACGAGCGGCGTACATGCCAGTGGGAGGCCCCGGCACCGAGATGACGCAGACGATCATCGCGTTGGCGAGCGGCTTCCAGCTCGACGAGCACGAGAACCCCGGTGAGGCGACGGTCCTAGTGCTGTCCGGGCAGGTCGAGCTCGGCTCGGGCGACTCGGTGTGGTCGGGGTCCGAGGGCGATCTGCTCGAGGTGCCCGATGCCAGGCATCACCTGCTGGCCACGAGCGACGCGACGGTGCTGCTCACCTCGGTGAAGCGCCGGTCCGGTCTCACCGCGTGACCGAGCTCCACGAGCTCGACGCCACGGCGCAGGCTGCCGCGCTGCGGTCTCGCGAGGTGTCCTCGGTCGAGCTCGTGCAGCACCACCTCGACCGCATCGACGCACATGCGTCGGACCTGGGTGCGTTCGTCACGGTCACGGCGGAGCAGGCGCTCGTACGTGCTGCCGAGGCCGACTCGCAGATCGCTGCCGGCGATGCCCGCCCGTTCGCCGGCGTGCCGACGGCGTTCAAGGACCTGACGTTCACGAAGGGCATCCCGACGTCGATGGGCTCCGCGGCGATGCGCGACTTCGTGCCGGGCGTCAACGCGTACGTCGTGGACCTCGTCGAGGCGGCCGGGTTCATCAGTCTCGGCAAGACCAACACGCCGGAGTTCGGCCTCTCGTCCTACACCGACAACGACGTCATCGGTCCGGCCCGTACGCCGTGGGACCCCACGCGCAACGCGGGCGGGTCGAGCGGCGGGGCGGCGGCCGCGGTGGCAGCGGGACTCGTGCCGGTGGCCCAGGGCAGCGACGGTGGCGGGTCGATCCGCATACCGGCCAGCGCGTGCGGGATCTTCGGCTTCAAGCCCAGTCGCGGCCGGGTCAGTGCGGGACCGGTCGGCTCGGACTGGAGCGGGCTCGCCGGCGACGGCCCGTTGACGCGGACGGTGCGCGACGCCGCCGCACTGCTCGACGCGATGGCGCACCCGGAGCCCGGCGACGTACGCCCACTGCCTGAGCCCGCCGTCCCGTACGCCGAGTGGGCCCGCCGACCGCCCCGGCGCATGCGCATCGCCCGGTGGTCGCGGACGCACCTGGAGGGCATCAGGCCGAGCGCGGATGCCGTCGATGCGTGGGAGTCGGCGAGCCGGCTGCTGGAGTCGCTGGGCCACGAGGTCGTCGACATCGACAACCCGTTCCCGGCCGAGCTCGAGCCGCAGTTCAACGTCATCTGGTCGAGCGGCATCGCGTCGGCGGCGATCCCGCCCGAGGCCGAGGCGGTGCTGCGGCCCAACACCCGCTACTGGCGCGACCGCGGGCGTGCCTCGACGGCGATCGAGCTGACCCGGGCCCTGCAGTTCCTCGAGCTGACGACGCGCCAGGTCGTCACGGACCTTCAGGCGTACGACGCCTTCCTGACGCCGACCCTGGCGCTGCCGCCGCAGCCGGTCGAGTGGTTCAACGAGTCGGGCGATCCGGCCGAGGACCACCATCGCGAGCTGCTGTTCACGCCCTACACCGCCCTCTACAACATGAGCGGCCAGCCCGCGGCGAGCCTGCCGCTGCACTGGACCGCCGACGGGCTGCCGATGGGCGTCATGCTCGCGGGGCTGGCGGGTCAGGACGGACCGTTGTTCAGCCTCTGCGCGCAGGTCGAGGCCGCCGCGCCGTGGCACGACCGGCGCCCGCCGGGCTTCGCCTAGCGGGTGACGACCGCGGTCGTGGCGGACGTACGCGACTCCGGTACGTACTCCGGTCGGGAGGCCGTGACCTTGACCGTGATGCGCTGGCCGACGCGGAGCTTGCTGACCAGGTAGGTCGACGTGGTCGCGGCGGCGATCGGCGACCCGTTGGCGTACCAGCGATAGGTCCACGATGTCGGCGTCGGTGTCCACGTGCCGTGGTACGCCCGCAGGGTGCGGCCGACCTTCGCCGTACCGCCGATCGTGGGGCGCGCGGTGCTGAACGTGCCCGGCGCGATGAGCGCACCGGTGGAGGTCTGTGACACGTTCCCGACGCCGGGGATGTTGCCGGTCACGGTCAGCGTGAGGGTCTGCCCGCTGGTCGTCGGAACGTAGGTGCTGCCCGTGGCGCCGGCGATGGGCACGCCGCCGAGGTTCCACTGGAAGGTGGGCGTGACACCTGCGGGCCAGGTACCGCCCTGAGCCGTGACCGTGCGACCCACGGTCGCCGTGCCGACGAAGCTCGGCCGCGAGAAGGTGACGGCGACCGACGCGGCGCTGGACGTCACCGTGCCGACCGTGATCTTGAGGAGCGAGCTCGGTTCGAACGTGTCGCCAGCCTTGAAGCCACCGCTGGCCCGGCCCGCGGCAGGGTGCGTCATGAGGTAGGTGGCGTCTGGCTTGCCGCCAACCGTCTCCTGCCGTTCGATCACGACACCAGCGGGATACGTCGGGAGGCCGGCCACAGACCCCGAGCTGTAGAACGCGCCGGCATCGCGAAGCGTGTGCGAGCGCAGGTCGACCGAGTACGTCGTGCCAGTGACCGGGTCGGTGACCAGAAGGCCACGCATCCCGCTCGCCGATGATCTCGGCAGCAGCGAGTACGACGTGGTCTGCAGCTGCGTGCCGGCCGGCGGGAGGACCTCGGTCACCTCGGTCGGGTCCGTGAGCCCCAGCTGGGTGCGATAGAGGGTGCCCAGGGCTGGTGGCTGGAAGATGACGGTGTTGCTGGACACGACTATCCCCATCGGGCTGTACAGGTCGTAGTACTCGCAGGACGTCAACGAGCAGGTGTCGAGATTGGCGTGCTGCAGGCCGAAGTTGTGCCCGAGCTCGTGGGCCCCGACCTGCTTGAACGTCGCGTCGAAGGTCATCACGCTCTGTCCACCGCTCGCGAGGGAGTCACCGACTTCGGCCATGCCGACGGGCCCGGCGTCGCCGCACTCGTCACCGATCAGCACGATCAGGTGGTTGCCGGGCTGGGAGAAGCTCACCCCGTCGAACAGGAGCGCAGCCTGGTTCCAGAGCGCCTCCGGAGTCTTGATCCCGCACCCCTGGCCTGTCGGGATGTCAGCATCCGAGTCGAACGGCTCGATGTCGCCTTCGCGCGTGAACGAGGTGATCGCGCCGCTGGACTCGGTCGTCCAGTAGGCCAGCATGTCGTCGACCCGGGCGCCGATGGCTTCGTCCGTGCCATTGACCGATCCCTGGTCGGTCAGCTTCGCGACGTACGCGTGATGCGCCTGCGGCGTCGGGGCCGCGGCCGCCGCCGGCACAGTGACCGTGGCCTCGGCGACGGGCAGGGCTGCCTCGTCAGCCGTCCCCAGGGCGACGCTTCCCGCCGCCGTGTCCTCGTCGACCGTGCGCCCGGCTGCCGGCATGAGTCCCTTGGCCTTGAGCGCCTTGGCCGCACGGCCCGTGATCGCCAGCTCGCCGCGGAATCGACCGTTGGCCGGGAGGTCAGAGGTCAGCGTGACCGCGACGAACGTGCCGGCGTCGACCTGCACGGCGTACGCGGTCGACGACGTCGGGCCGGCACCGAACCGGTCGATCTCTGTCGCGACGAGCCTGCCCTCGACCGCCACCGTCGCGTGGTCGGCATAGCGCGGGTCGACGTAGTGCCGGCCGCGCGGAGCTGTCGGTGCCGCGGTGGCTGAGCCGGGCGCGACCAGGGTCGCCGCGGCGAAGGACACCACGACGACGAGCGCCAGACGCGTACGCATGACGGTCAGCGTACGGTCGAAACAGGCTGTACCGGAGCAGATTCGAGACGGGTCAGCTGCGCGCGGTCATGACGATCGGGTCGCCGTCGGTGATGGCGATCGTGTGCTCGACGTGCGCTCCGCGGGAGCCGTCGGCACTGCGGATCGTCCAGCCGTCCTCGTCCATGACGATCTCGTCGGTGGTGTGCAGGAACCACGGCTCGATCGCGATCACGAGCCCCGGCTTGAGCGGGAATCCGCGACCCGCGCGGCCGTCGTTGGCCACGTGCGGGTCACCGTGCATCGTCCGGCCGACCCCGTGGCCGCCGAACTGCGTGTTGATCTTGAGTCCGTGCGAACGCCCGACCTCGCCGATGGCCGCCGAGATGTCGCCGACCTTGTTGCCGGCACGTGCGACCGTGATCGCGGCGTCGAGGGCCTCCTGCGCGTGGGCGATGAGGCGTACGTCCTCCTCGCGCGGCGTGCCGACGACGACGCTGACTGCCGAGTCGCAGACCCAGCCGTCGACCGAGGCGGCGAAGTCGAGGCTCACGAGGTCGCCGTCGCGGAGCTTGTAGGGGTGCGGCAGGCCGTGCAGCACGGCGTCGTTGACCGACGTACAGAGCACCTTGCCGAACGGCATCGCGCCGAACGACGGGTGGTAGTCGATGTAGCACGACTCGGCACCGCGGTCGCGGATCATCTGGTGCGCCAGGGCATCGAGGTCCAGCAGGTCGACACCGACGTCGGCGGCCTCCGAGACCGCGGTCAGGACGGAGGCGACGAAACTCCCGGCCGGGCGCATCTCGTCGATCTGGGTGGGCGTGAGGAGCTCGATCATCGGGGGCCTTCTGAGTGGATCGGGGTGGGACGGGAGCCGACGAGGGCGAGGGCGAGGCCCACGACGCCCGCGGCAGCGGTGACGGAGTTGCCGAAGATCTGGCCCGACGGCGCGCTGAACGCCGAGGACGCCGCAAGGGCGCCGCCCAGCAGCGCGGCCGCGACGGCGGCGTGCTCCCGCGCTGGGTGCTCGCGGCGGACGCTCCACGACTGGTAGACGATGCCGGCGCAGACGACGGCGGCGACGATCACGGCGACCCGGCCGGCACTCGCGGCGCCCTTGCTCAGGTCGTCCCCGGCGACGAGGTCGACGACGTACGCCACGAGCACGACCGCTGCCGCGATCGTGGCTGCGCCAAGGGCGCGACTGCTGGTCATACGTGCCGCCTCAGGTGTCGTCTCATCGGCGCCAAGCGTACGCCGGAGGCCCCGGCCGACCATTCGGTGGAGCCGATCGGAGCCGATCGGGCGATGCGCCGGGAAGGCGGGCTCGACGAGGCTGGAGCCATGAGCATCATCCAGATTCGCGGACTCCGCATGACGTACGGCACCAAAGTCGCCGTCGACGGTCTCGACCTCGACGTCGGGGAGGGCGAGATCCTCGGCATCCTCGGCCCGAACGGCGCCGGCAAGACGACGACGGTGGAGTGCATCGCCGGCCTGCGGCGGCCCGACGAGGGCAGCGTGCAGGTCGCCGGCCTCGATCCGTACGTCGACCGCGCCGCGATCACACCCCTGATGGGGGTGCAGCTGCAGCAGGCCGGGCTGCAGGGCAAGCTGACGGTGCGCGAGGCGCTCGAGCTGTATGCCTCGTTCTACGACACCCCTCGCGACGGGCTCGAGCTCGCCGACCGGCTGGGGCTGAGCGAGTCGATCGACACTCGGTACGCCAAGCTGTCGGGCGGCCAGCAGCAGCGCCTCGCGATCGCCCTGGCACTGATCGGCCGACCGCGGATCGCTCTGCTCGACGAGCTGAGCACCGGCCTCGATCCCCGGTCGCGGCGCGACGTGTGGGGTCTGGTCGAGGAGGCGCGCGAGGGCGGCGCGACCGTGATCCTGGTGACGCACCTGATGGAGGAGGCGCATCGCCTGTGCGACCGGCTCGCCCTCGTCGATCACGGCCGGATCACGGCCATCGACACCCCAGAAGGCCTGGTCGCCCGCTCGGCGGCACCCACGATCATGGCGTTCACACCGTCGCAGCCGGTCGACACCAGTGCGCTGTGGAACCTGACCGGGGTGACCGACGTACGACGGCACGGCGAACGCATCGAGCTCGCGGGCGACGACGACTCGGTGACGGCTGCGCTCGGCTGGCTGGCGCGCCACGACGTACGAGCCGGCCGCCTGCGCGTCACGGAGTCGACCCTCGACGACGCCTACCTCGACCTCACCGGAGATCCCGTCCTGACGGAGGAGAACTGACATGTCCAGTCCCGCACGCACGATCCTGCGTACCGAGTCGAAGCTGTTCCTGCGCGAGCCCGGCGCGATGTTCTGGATCATGGCGTTCCCGACGCTGCTCGTGGTGATCCTCGGCAGCATCCCGTCGTTCCGCGACACCTCGAAGGACCTCGACGGCGCCCGCGTCATCGACCTCTACGTCCCGATCTCGATCCTGCTCTCGGCGATCATGGCGTCGATCCAGTCGATGCCCGGAGTGATGGCCGGGTATCGCGAGCAGCGCGTCCTCCGCCGGGTCGCCACGACCCCGGCGCGGCCCATCGACCTGCTCGCCGCCCAGTACGCCCTGCACGGCGCGGCCGTCGTGGTCTCCGCGATCCTCGTGCTGCTGGTCGGTCGCATCGCGTTCGACGTGAAGTCGCCGGGATCCGCCGGGGCGTACGTCCTGGTGCTGGCGCTGGCACTCGCCGCATGCCTCGCGATCGGCGGGGTCATCGGCGGCGTCGCGCCGACCGCGCGCATCTCGACCGCGATCGGCACCCTCGTGTTCTTCCCGATGATGTTCACGGCAGGGCTCTGGGCACCGGTGCAGACCATGCCGCACGGGCTGCGTACCGTCGTCGAGCTGACCCCGGGTGGGGCGGCGGCCCGCGGCCTGGACCAGGCCGCGCTCGGTCACTGGCCGTCGGCGCACTTCATCCTCGTGCTCGTGGTGTGGGCTCTCGTCGCGGCTGGGGCGGCCGCGCGATACTTCAGGTGGGAGTGAGGGACGGGGTGTGATGCGGGTGTCGAACGATCCTGCCGTCCCGTCGCTCCCCAACGGCCGGCCGACCAACGTGCAGCTCGCGCTGTTCCTGCGGCGCGGGCCGTACGCCCTTCTGGGGCTGGGCTCGATCGCTGCGGCACTGAGCGTGGAGAGCATCGGCACCGGTGAGGCCGGGATCATCGCGATGACGCTGCTGGTGCCGACGCTGGCCGCGCTGCACTGGGTCTGCGCGGACCGGCGCTGGGACAGTGACCTGCAGGACAGGATCGGCGCGTTCTACGTCACGACGCGGACGATCGTGGCGTTCGTCATCACCTGGCTCAACCCGTTCTTCTCGATCTTCGCGCTGATCGGCTACTTCGACAACCAGCTCTACGTGCCGCGTCGGTGGGCTGTCGTCGTCCTGCTGACAACGGCCGTCACGATGGCCGGCGCCCAGTCCGGCGGCCTGCCACCCGACGGTGCGCTGCAGCTCGCGCTGTTCCTCGGACTGCTGGTGCTCAACGGCGTGCTGACCGTCGTGATGACCAACGCCGACGTGCACGAGGCCGAGCTCGCGGCCGAGCGCAACACGACGATCGCGATGCTGGAGCAGGCCAACGTACGCCTCGAGCAGGCGCTCGCGGAGAACGCGGGGCTGCAGGCACAGCTCGTCCAGCAGGCTCGGGAGTCGGGGGTGCACGACGAGCGCGAGCGCCTCGCGCTCGAGATCCACGACACGATCGCGCAGAACCTGACCGGCATCGTGACGCAGCTGCAGGCCGTGACGAACACGACCGACGACGCGGTCGGTCGGGTCCACGTCGAGCGTGCCGCCGCGCTGGCCCGCGAAGCTCTCGGCGAGGCCCGGCGCTCGGTGCAAGGGCTGCTGCCGCTCCGGCTCGACAGCACGGACGTCGTCGAGGCGCTCACTCACCTGACCCGGGACTGGTCGGCGGCGACGAGCATCGCCGGCGAGGTCGTGGTGACCGGCGACGTCGAGCCCCAGCACCCGGACATCGAGGCGACGGTGCTGCGGGTCGCGCAGGAGGCGCTGACGAACGTCGGCAAGCATGCCCGGGCGCAGCGGGTCGGCGTGACGTTGTCGTACACCGGTGACGAGCTCGTCCTCGACGTACGTGATGACGGCATCGGCTTCGATCCCCATGCGGCGCCGCCGCCCGCGGGTCACGGGGTCGGGCTGCACGGCATGCAGCAGCGTGCGGCCCGGGTCGCCGGTGAGCTCGTGGTGGAGTCCGAGCCCGGGGCCGGCACCGCGATCTCGCTGCGCGTGCCGTCGGTGGTGGCGCATGGCTGAGCCGATCCGGTTGTTGCTGGTCGACGACCACCCGGTCGTACGCGACGGCCTGCGCGGCATGTGCGAGTCGTCGCCTGACTTCCTGGTCGTCGGTGAGGCGGGCGACGGGGTCGAGGCGGTCTCGCTGGCGGCGGACCTCGATCCGGATGTCGTCCTGATGGATCTGCGGATGCCCGGTGGCAGCGGGCTCGACGCGATCGCCGCGCTGGCCGCGACCGGCAGTCGCTCCCACGTGTTGGTGCTCACGACGTACGACACCGATCGCGACATCATGGCCGCGCTGGACGCCGGAGCCACCGGCTATCTGCTCAAGGACGCTCCCCGCGAGGAGCTGTTCGCCGCGATCCGCGCGGCCGCCGCCGGGGAGTCCGTGCTCTCGCCGGCTGTGGCGACACGGGTGGTCTCACGCGTACGCACAGCCGGCTCGGAGGCATTGAGTGGACGCGAGACCGACGTGCTCGCGCTGGTCGCGAAGGGCCGGTCCAACCGCGAGATCGCCCGGGCCCTGTTCGTCAGCGAGGCGACGGTCAAGACCCACCTCGGCCACGTCTACGGCAAGCTCGGCGTCAACGATCGCGCGTCGGCCGTGGCCACCGCGTACGACCGAGGCCTGCTCGGCGGGTGAGGTGTTGACCGCTCGGTCACACTGTCGGCATGACCATCGCAGACGCTTGGCGCACCGCCGGGGTCGAACTAGGTATCCACGTCACGGCTCCGGCACGTGTCCAGCTTGGTAGCGCGGTAGGTGAATTTGACGCCTTTGTGGCGGACTTCGGCTCTGGTGCAGGGACCTTGGTCGCGTCCTCGCACAGAGTGCTCGATTCGGCCACCAGGGAAGCGGCGAAAAGAAGCGGGTTCTTCGTCAGCCAGGTCGATCCGGAAAGCTACGCCGTGTTCGATCGGTCCCTGTTCGTCGACACCCTGAATGACTGGGGTTGGTTCGGAACTGATGAGCGGCCGGACTGGTACACAGGCGAGTCGTGGTGAACCTGACAGCTTTGCAACGGGGATCGTCACACGCTGCTTGTCCCGCCCTATTCGCGGGGGTGGTGGGGTTGGTCTTTGGGGAGCAGGGGCGGTGGTCGAGAGATGTAGGTGTGGCCGGTAGGGGTCTGCCAGGTCGTGGTGTTGCCGTCGGGGGTGACGGTCCAGCCGGGTAGGTGTTTGAGGGTGTGGGATCTGGTGCAGAGGCCTTGACCGTTGGTGGCGGTGGTTTGGCCGCCGTCGGCGTAGGCGTGGATGTGGTCGTGGTGGCGGATCTTCAAATCACATCCGGGTTGGCGGCACCTCTGGTCGCGGGCGCGTATGTGGCTGGCGGTGGTGGTGTCGAAGTGGCGGCGGCGGGGTTCGCGGACGACCAGGGTGCCGTCGACGGGGTCGACGAGGAATCTGCGGATCCAGGCGTTGGGTGCGCCGGCGATGATGTCGTCGGCCACTGAGGGGCTGAGGGGGCCGTAGCCGGTCAGGTCGACCGGTTCTCCGGTGTCTTGACCGGTGAACGTTTCTGCGTCCATGACGAGGTGGACCTCGACGTTGGTGTCCTCAGCACGGGACTGTCCGGTGAGTCGTTCGACGAGGGTTTGGGTCATGATCTGCCCCAGGGTGCGTGGGTCACCGGCCGCACGGAGGGCACGAGCGTGCTGGTCCAGGGCCGTGTGTGCGGCGAGGATCTGCTCGGCCGGCCCGCGTGCGTGCAGGTGGGCGACACCGTCGGCGTCAGGAAAGAGTGAGACGCGTTGGTCGGCGCGGTTGCGTTCGGCCCGGGTGGCGGCGGCTTCGGCGTCGAGGCGGATCACGGCCCGTGCGGTGAGCCGTGCCGCCTCGTGGCGGGTGAGCCCGACCAGCTGGTCGGCGATCTCACCATCGAGCACCAACAAGTCATCCGCCGACAGGGACACGGATTCGTTGACGACGGCCCGGATCACTGGTTCGGACAGTTGCCCGGCCAGGAACAACGCCTGCACCTGCGGCAACCGTTCCACACCCAGCGCGGTGCCGACCTGGGTGCCCGCAGCGGCCAGGCCAACCTTCCTGGCCATGGAGATCTCACCGATCACCGAGACCGTCGGATCGGGCCGTCCGACACCGGTCAACGCGACCCGTTCCGCGTGCAGGGCAGCGATCTGGGCCATCTGCTCAGCCTGGGCGGCGCTGATCGCCCGGTCCAACGCGATGATCGCGTCGATCCGGTTGGCCCCGAACCTCGGACCCGGGTCGGCACCGAAATCATGTTCGCGCACCTCGGCCAGCACGGCCTCGGGTGCGGTTTCGGTGAACATACTTCCAACCTAGACGCCACCACTGACACGCCTTTTCGGCTGCAATCCCGGCTGTGGACAACTCCTTTCGACGAGCTCAAGGAGCGGGGCCGACATATCCGGTGCCGACCGACATGCACATCACCGCTCCGCCCACTCCCCACTCACTCCAGGCTGGCGCGGAACCGCTGCATGCCGGCGATCCAGTGATCCGCGTCGGCGGCCTTGCGGGCATACATCGCCCCGACGTCGGCATGCGGCAGGGCGAAGAACGTCCCTGCCGCCACGGCCTCCAGCAGTACGTCCGCCACCGCCAGCGGCGACAGCGTCTCGCCCGCGGTGACGACGGACTTCATGCCGAGGCGGGCATCGCCGACGGCGCTCGTCTCGCCCTCGACCAGCATGTCGGTGCGTACGCCCATGGGGCACAGGCAGCAGACCTGCACGCCCCGGTCGCCGTACGTCGCGGCGAGCCACTCGGCGAAACCGACGGCCGCGTGCTTGGTCGTCGAGTACGTCGGAGAGCCCAACTGGGTCAGCAGCCCGGCCGCCGACGCCGTGCTGACGAAGCACCCAGCGCCCCGATCGAGCCACCCCGGCACCAGCGCGCGAGCCGCGACGACGTGCGCCTTGACGTTGACGTCCCACGACAGGGCCCACTCGTCATCCGTCGCCTCGAGCCCGAAGCCCTTGAAGACGCCGGCGTTGGCAAAGTACGCATCGACCACGCCGGCCGCCTCGATCAGAGCGGTCACATGGCCGGCATCAGACGCATCACCCGCGACGTACGACACCCGGTCCGGGTGCGACGCGGAGAGCCGCTCAGCCGTCTCGGCAAGCCGTTCGCCGTCCAGGTCGCCGATGACCACCGAGGCACCGTGCTCGAGCAACCGCTGCGCGATGGCCGCGCCGATGCCGCTCGCCGCACCCGTGACGATCGTGCTGGCGCCAGAGATCTCCACGATCAGGCGTGCTTCTTGAGCTCGGCGCGAGCCAGCGAGTTCTTGTGGACCTCGTCGGGACCGTCGGCGAACCGCAGCGTACGGATGCCGGCGAACCACTCGGCGAGCGGGAAGTCCTGGCTGAGGCCGCCGGCGCCGTGCACCTGGATCGCCTTGTCGAGGATCCACTCCACGGTCTGCGGCGTGGCGATCTTGATGGCCTGGATCTCGGTGTGCGCGCCGCGGTTGCCGGCGGTGTCCATGAGCCACGCAGTCTTGAGCACCAGCAGGCGCAGCTGCTCGATGCGTACGCGTGCCTCCGCGATCCAGTCGCGGACGACACCCTGGTCGGCGATCGGCTTCCCGAACGCGACCCGGTCGAGCGCACGCTTGCTCATCATCTCGACGGCACGCTCGGCGATGCCCAAGGACCGCATGCAGTGATGGATGCGCCCGGGTCCGAGGCGCGCCTGGGCGATCGCGAACCCCTCGCCCTCCGGTCCGATCAGGTTGCCGGCCGGCACGCGTACGTCGGTGAACGAGATCTCGGCGTGGCCGCCGTGGTCGCGGTCGTTGTAGCCGAACACGTGCATGCCGCGCTCGATCTCGAAGCCCGGGGTGTCGCGCTCGACGAGGATCATCGACTGCTGGCGGTGCCGCTCGGCGGACGGGTCGGTCTTGCCCATCACGATGAAGATCTTGGCGTTGGGGTTCATCGCGCCGGTGATCCACCACTTGCGTCCGTTGATGACGTAGTCGTCGCCGTCCTTGACGATCGCCGTCTCGATGTTGGTGGCGTCGGACGAGGCGACCTTGGGCTCGGTCATCGCGAACGACGACCGGATCTCGCCGGCGAGCAACGGCTCGAGCCACTGCTTCTTCTGCTCCGGCGTGCCGAACATGTGCAGCACCTCCATGTTGCCGGTGTCCGGAGCTGCGCAGTTGATCGCGGCCGGCGCGAGCTGGATGCTGCGGCCGGTGATCTCGGCCAGCGGGGCGTACTGGAGGTTGGTCAGCCCGGCGCCCTCGCCCCCCGGGAGGAAGAAGTTCCAGAGCCCGCGCTTCTTGGCCTCGGCCTTGAGGTCCTCGAGGATCGCCGGGGGCGACCACGAGTCGTCCTTGATCGCGGCCTGCATCTGCTCGTGGGCCGTGGGCTCGGCCGGATAGATGACCTCGTCCATGAACGCTTCCATCTGGCCGATCAGGTCCTGCGTCCTGGCGTCGTGGGCGAAGTCCATCTCACGCACCTGCCATGACGTAGACGACCTCGGCCACGCAGGCGGGCTTGTCCGCACCGTCGATCTCGATCACGAAGCTGACGACGGTCTGCGTGCCGATCGCGATGTCGGACGTCTCCTTGAGGGTCGCCGTGGCCCGCAGCCTGGCGCCGACCGGGACGGGGCTGGGGAACCGCACCTTGTTGGTGCCGTAGTTCATCCCGAACGCCAGTCCGCTGATCGTGTAGATCTCCTCGGCGAACGCCGGCAGCAGCGACAACGTGAGGTAGCCGTGCGCGATCGTCCCGCCGAACGGGCCCTTGGCGGCCTTCTCCGGGTCGACGTGGATCCACTGGTGGTCGTGCGTCGCGTCCGCGAACGTGTTGACCTGCTCCTGGGTGATGGTCATCCAGTCGCTGGTGCCGAGCACCTCCCCGGCGGCGGCCTTGAAGTCGTCGAGACTGTCGAACACGCGTGGCATGAAGTACCTCCGGGGTCACTAAGCGCTTGCTTAGTTCGGCACCTTAGTACGTCCGACGGCCCGCGCGCCAGAGGGCCTCGTGCGCCGGAGCTATCGTCGAAGCCATGCCAACTCTCGCGATCGTCGGGGCCGGCCCCAACCTGGGAATGGCCGCAGCCACACGATTCGGCGCCGAAGGATTCGACGTCGGACTGGTCTCCCGCAGCGCCGGCCGCCTGCGCGAGCTCACCGACAGGCTGATGGACCAGGGCATCACCGCCGCCGCAGAGCCGGCCGACCTCCGCAGTCCGGGAGCAGCGACCGCCGCGCTCGCGCACCTCGCCGACACCATCGGCCCTGTCGACGTGCTGCTCTACAGCCCGTTGGCGTCGGTCGACTGGATCCGGCCCGTCACCGAGACCTCGTCCGCAGACTTGGGCGCCGCGCTGGAGCTGGCCGTCCTCGGGGCGGTCGACGCCGTCGAGGCGGCGCTCCCGCCGATGCGCGAACGCGGCGCCGGCACCCTGCTGTTCACCACCGGAGGGGCGGCCGTCGCACCGAGGGCCGACCGGGCCAGCTCGGCCGTCTCCAACGCCGCGGAGGTCGCGTACGCCCGGCTGCTCCACGAGTCCCTTGCGGGCGAAGGCGTCCACGTCGCCCACACCGCGATCGTCGGCGGTCTGGGGCCTGGACTCAAGCACGATCCCGCCGACGTGGCCGAGCTGCTCTGGCGCCAGCACCGCGAGCGTGCCGGCTTCCAGCACGTGGTGGACTGACCGG
Organism: Aeromicrobium sp. Root236; assembly: GCF_001428805.1. NCBI lineage: Bacteria > Bacillati > Actinomycetota > Actinomycetes > Propionibacteriales > Nocardioidaceae > Aeromicrobium > Aeromicrobium sp. Root236. The sequence continues at coordinate 2,038,328 of NZ_LMIS01000001.1, forward strand.
CGTGAGCGAGTCCGAGGGCAGCGCGGGCCTGCGCCGGCTCGTCCTGTCGACGTCCCCAGCAGATCTCGGCCTCACGGTCGACGCCGACCCCGAGCGCGTCTACGGCGTGCTCATGGAGACCGGCTACGACGCAGCGGTCGTCACGATCGTGTCGCTGATCGACGGCACCACGAGCATGTACTTCAGCACTGGCGGCGGCACGATCGGCGCCGGTGAGCACGAGCCCGTCGCCGAGGCGACCCGCGCGTTCGTCGCCATGGCCCAGGTGTTCGTCGGCCAGACCGAGCCGACCACGTCCTTCGACCTGCCCGCCGTGGGCCGCGTGCGATTCCAGCTGCTCACCGTCGGCGGCGGGCGTACGGCCGAAGCCGCCGAGGACGACCTCGGGTTCGGGCGGCACCCGCTCTCGCCGCTGTTCCACGCAGGGCAGGACGTCATCACCCAGATCCGGCTGCTCAGCGAGCAACAGACCAGCTGACCCCGGCGACGACCAGCAGCACGACCGACACGACGTCCGCCCGTACGACTCGACGCATCGCCGCGTTGATGCCGGGATTCGCGCGGGCCACGACCAGGAACGCGAGGTCACTCGCCAGCCCGGCGCCGATGGCGTACGGCTGCAGGTCGTCGACGCACGCCCCGACGATCAGCACGGCCCCGAGCAGTCCGAACAGCACCGCCCGGTGCACCAGCAGGACGGCGAGATCGGGGCCGTCGACGCGGACGTCGTACGTGCGAGCCACACGCGATGGGCCGGCGACGCCGATCAGCGGGAGCAGGTGGATCACCCCTGAGAGCACCAGGGCGACGGCGGCGACAACGCTCATGCCTCAGCCTCCCGCGTACGCCGAACCGTGTCGATGACCTCCGAGGTCAAGCTCCGGCAAGTCGGGCGATGATCGGCGCACAGCCCAACACGGCAGCGACGACCACGGCCCACCGGTCGAGCCGCGTCCATGGCGCCGGCTCGGCCCAGGTGCGGTCCTGCGCCGTCGCGAACCCCCGCGCATCCATCGCGATCGACGTCGCCGAGGCACCTCGCAGCGCCTGCACGAGCAGCGCGAACGACATGTTGGCGGCGTAGCGACCGTTCGCCAAGGGGTTGCGGGACGGACCGAAGCCGCGCACGCGGCGTACGCGCTCGAGCTGTTGCCACGCGAGCCCGAAGCCGGTGAACTTCTGCAGCGCCGCCGCGAACGCCGCGATCAGCCGCGCCGGCAGGTGCAGGGTCTGGGCGAGGTAGTCGGCGAACCGCGACGGATCGACGTAGCCCGCCATCACGGAGCCCGGACCAGCAAGCACCACGATGCGCAGGCCGGCCGTGAACGCCTCCTCGACGTCACGGCCGCCGAGGCGCCACGTCGAATAGACGATCGTCACCGCAGCGATCGCCGTGAAGCCGAGGCACGCCAGTGGGTAGCGCCAGCCCGGCAGGAGCAACAGCCCCACCAGGACGTACGCGCCGACGGCGATCAGCGCGACCGGCAGGCTGCGGATCCAGAACGAGCCGAGCAGCGAGAACAGGCCGACCGAGAGCTGCACGAGCGGATTGACCCTCAGGACCAGCGTCCTCATGCGAGCACCCCGTCGCGCATCTGGTGCTCGACGTCGACCGGGACGTCGGAGTCGTGGGTCGACAGGGCAACGGTCGCCCCGGCATCGCGCGCGGCGGAGATCCAGCCGACGACCGCCGCCCACGTGCTCGGGTCCTGGCCCACCGTCGGCTCGTCCAGCAGCACGACACCCGGCCGGTGCGCCAGCGCGGCGGCGAGCGCGAGGCGCCGCTGCTCACCACCCGACAGCCGGTACGGGTTGGAGCCCGCGAAGCGCCCGAGCCCGAAGACCTCGAGCACCTGCTCCATGTCGACCTCGCGGCCGAGCTTGTGCGCGGTGTGGCGCACCTCGTCGCCCACGGTCGAGGTGAGGAAGCCGTGCTCGGGGTTCTGCGGGACCCAGCCGACGGCACCGGCGAGCTTCGGCGACCGCCACCTCCGCAGGTCCGGGGTCACCGTGCCACTGCCGGGCTTGAGCAGTCCGCCGAGCACGGCCAGCGCCGTCGACTTGCCGGCGCCGCTCGGCCCCGTGAACGCCGTCGTACGTCCAGGGGTGATCGACGTCGTCAGCGCGGTCAAGGCCTGGGTCCGCTGCGTGCCGCGGAGCGTACGCGTGACGAGCTCGACCGACACGTCGGTGGCAGCGATCGCGAGTGCCTCGTCGTCGAGGCGCACGAGGTCGGCTGGCACGTCCAAGGGCGCCGGCTTCGTCATGCCCGGCATCCAGACACCCTCCGGCGGTGGCCCGTCGAGGAAGGCTCGCACGGTGCCGTCGCTCACGATCGTGCCCTCGGCCGACAGCACGACGACCCGGTCGACGTGCTCCAGCCACGGCTCGATGCGGTGCTCGACGACCAGCAACGTACGGCCGTCGACGGCCGACAGGATCGCGTCGCGCACGCCGGCCGAGGTGCCGGCGTCCAGCATCGAGGTGGGCTCGTCGAGCAGCAACACGTCCGGCCGCATCGCCAGCACCCCGGCGAGAGCCAGGCGCTGCTGCTCGCCGCCGGACAGGGCAGCGCTGAAGTGATCGCGCCCGTACGCCAGCCCCACCGACTCGAGCGCCTCGTCGACCCGCGGCCAGATCTCCCCACGGGACATCCCGGCGTTCTCGGGGCCGAAGGCCACGTCGCGGCCCATGCGCTCGGCGACGATCGCGTCGGCGGGGTTCTGCAGGAGCAGGCCGAGGCGGCCGTCGACCTCTGCGGTGCCGCTCAGCTCACCGGCGATCGTCGTGCCGAGCGCGCCCGCGAGGCCGTACAGGAGCGTCGACTTGCCGGCGCCGCTCGGGCCGACCAGCAGCACCCGCTCACCGGGCTCGACCGTGAGATCGAGCCCGGCGACGACGGGGTTGCGCCGGCCGAGGGGCCGCCACGTGAAGCCCTCGAAGCGGGCTCCACCCAGGCTCACCTAGACCTCGGCGACCTGTTCGCGACCCGCCGGGAACGCGTCGAGCACGCCGGCCTTGGCCAGCGCCTTCACGAGGTAGAAACCGCCCACGCCTGCAACGACCGCGCCCGACACGGCGAAGAAGCCCAGGTAGGCGAGCTTGTAGCCCATGTCCCAGTCGGCCCAGTACGCGCTCCACTCGTAGACGGACTCGAACGTCGCGGCGAGAGCACCGGCAGCCGCCGCGACCGCGACGCCGAAGCGGCGGTAGAACAGCAGGAGGAAGATCACCTCGGCACCCAGGCCCTGCCAGAAGCCAGCGGCGAACGTGCTGAATCCCCACTGGTTGCCGCCGACGATGATCGTGGAGACCACCGCGGCGAGGAACTCGGTCGCGAAGGCGGCGCCCGGCTTGCGGACGACCAGACCGCCGACGACACCGGCGGTGAGCCAGATGCCGCCGAGGAGGCCAGAGCTCGGCGGATAGGAGAACACCGCCAAGCCGCTGACCGGCTCGTAGATCTTGTCCCAGCCCCAGTAGATGACGCCGAACGCTACTGCGAGGACGGTGATGGTGACCAGGTCGATCGTGCGGTGATGCACGTTGAACCTGGTCTTGGACGTGGTTGCAGAACTCATCGTGACTCCCTTCGCCGGTACTAACCGGTGCAGGTTCAAGGGTCTGCGGCTGATCCGCACTCTCAGCGCCCTCTGCGTGGCGCTCCCCTGTCTTGGTGACTCGACTGTACCGCTATCTCCCCGTGAGCCTGTCGCCGATCCTGGCCAGGCGGCTCGGGCGGGCGAGGCCGTTGCTCTCGCGCCGGTCCGCCTCGCGGTAGAGGCCGTACATCGCGCGTACGCCCAGCCAGCGCAGCGGCTCGGGCTCCCAGCGGCGTACGTCGCGGTTGACCCATGGCAGGCGCACGAGATCGGAGTCGCGGCCCAGCACGAGGTCCGCGAGGGTCTGGCCGGCGAGGTTGGTCGTCGTGAGGCCACTCCCCACGTAGCCGCCCGCCCAGCCGAGGCCGGTCGCCGGGTCGAACGTCACGCTGGCGCACCAGTCGCGCGGCACCCCGAGCACGCCGCACCACGCATGGTCGATCCGGGCGTCGCGGGTCGCCGGGAACATCCCGTGCAGGATCGAGGTGAGCGACTCGACGGTCCAGTCCTGCGTACGACCGTCGACGTCGGTGGCCGAGCCGAAGCGATACGGGATGCCGCGGCCACCCAGCGCGATGCGCCCGTCGACGGTCCGCTGGGCGTAGCAGTAGGCGTTCGCGTTGTCGCCGAGCAGCTCGGCGCCGCGCCAGCCGATCGCGTCCCACACGTCGTCGGACAGTGGCTCCGTCACGATCATCGCGGAGTTCATCGGCAGCCACGTGCGCCGCTGCCCGCGGATGCCGGCCGTGTAGCCCTCGAGGCAGCGCAGGATGCGGCCCGCCCGCACCCGACCCCGCTCGGTCGTCACGACGCCGGCCTCGATGCTGGTCGCCCGGGTCTGCTCGAGGATGCGTACGCCGCGTCGCTCGACCGCCGCCGCGACACCGGCCACGAGCCTGGCCGGCTGCACCCGCGCGCAGTGCGGGCTGAAGGTGGCACCGAGCGCACCCTCGACGCGCAGGCGGTCGCGCAGCTCGGCGCCGGTCAGCTCCCGCTGGTGGCTCTCGCCGATGCCCCACGCGCGATCGCTGAGGAGACCCTCATGCATCCGCTTGAGCTGCGCCGCCGACCGGGCGACGTAGAGCACGCCGTGCTTCACGATGTCGGCGTCGATGCCCTCCGTACGGCACACCTCGATGACCTCGTCGACCGCCGACTCCATCGACGAGACCAATGCCGTGACGCCCTCGCGGCCGTGCGTCGCGGCGTACCGCTCCTTGCTGCCGGACAGCTCGGCCGACAGCCACCCGCCGTTGCGTCCCGAGGCGCCGTAGCCGGCGAACTCGGCCTCGAGCACCACGATGTCGAGATCCGGGTCGAGCGCCGACAGGTAGTACGCCGTCCAGAGCCCGGTGAGTCCCGCGCCGACGATGCAGACGTCGCAGTCGAGGTCGCCGTCGAGACCAGGGCGTGGCTCCGGGACGCCGACCTGTTGCCACCAGAACGAGACGCCGCCGTTGATCACGCTTCCATGCTGACACCCGCCGTGACTAGCGTGGCTGCATGACCACCGCAGAAGACCTGCTGTTGATCGTCACCGATCCTGAGAGCGGCAAGCCCCAGCTCGACTCCATCAAGGCCGACCCGGTGATCGGTGGCGCACACCTGCTCGACCTCGTGGCGGCGGGCCGGATCTCGTTCGACGGTCAGGGCCGCAAGGCGCGCGTCGTGGTCGACAGCCACGCGCCGGTCGACGACCCGCTCCTCGAGCAGGCGTTCGCCCGGGTCCGCAACCGCGGCCGCCAGACCTCGCAGAACACCGTCACGAGGCTCGGCAAGCACGGCCGCAAGCAGGTCTCGGCCGCGCTCGTGGCCAAGGGGCGGCTGCGTCAAAGGCCGGCCAAGGCTCTCGGCATCTTTCCCCTCAGCCGTTATGACGTGGTCGACACCGGCCGACGCAACGACCTGGTCAACCGCGTCCGCGCGAGTCTCCTCCACGGCCAGCCCGCCGACGCCGAGACCGGACCGCTGATCGGCCTGCTGTCCGCCGCCGACCTGACGAAGCTGCTGGTCGACAAGCCCGAGCGCAAGCTCGCCAAGGAGCGCGCCAAGACCATCGCCGAGGGCGACTGGGCCAGCGAAGACGTACGCAAGGCGATCCAGGCGGCGCAATCGGCCGTCACCGCGGGCATCGTGGCGGCCACTGCGGCGAGCGCGGCCGGGTCGAGCTGACCCACGGCTTCGACGCGTACGACACAATGTGCGCATGTCCGTGCGCACACCTGATCCCAATCCGGGCTGGCTCCCGGACTTCGCCCTGGACGAGACCAGGGCCCGTGTCCCGATCCTCTACGTCGAGGCCGTCCCGGTCCGCATCAACGCGCTCGGACAGGTCGAGTCGATCGGCATCCTGCTGCGTGGCTCGTCGACCACCGGCGTCATGACCCGCACCCTCGTGTCGGGCCGGGTCATGCACGGCGAGTCCGTACGCGAGGCGCTGCTGCGCAACCTCGCCAAGGACCTCGGTCCGACGGCGTTCCCCCAGCTGCCGGCGTCGACCGTGCCGTTCTCGGTCGCCGAGTACTTCCCGCTGCCCGGTGTCTCGACGCTCTACGACCCGAGGCAGCACGCGGTGTCGCTCGCGTACGTCGTGCCGGTCAGCGGTGAGTGCAACCCGCGCCAGGACGCCCTCGAGCTCACCTGGCTGACGCCGGAAGAGGCGGCCATGCCGGAGGTGCTCAACGACATGGAGGGCGGCCGCGGCGCGCTGCTCAAGGAAGCGCTGGCGTCGGTCGGCGCCCTGCCCCAGTGACCGAGCTACGCATCCGGCCGGCCACGCCGGACGACCTCGAGGCGATCCTCGGACTGACGGCCGAGGACTCGATGCACTACTACGACGAGCCGGCCGAGGTCACCGACAACCAGCGGGCGGCGATCGAGGAGATCACCGCGGACCCGCAGCAGGACCTGCTCGTCGGGGAGCTCGACGGCGTCGTGGTGTGCACCGCGCAGGTCACCTGGATGCGCATGCTCGCCGCCGACGGTGGGCTCTACTGCCAGGTCGAGGCCGTACGGACGTCCGCGGCCCGGCGCGGGCAAGGCCTCGGCGCGACGCTTATGGCATTCATCGAGGACGAGGCGCGTCGCCGTGGAGCCGCGCGGATGCAGCTCACGACCAACCGCGAACGCGTACGGGCCCACGCCTTCTACGAGCGCCTCGGCTTCGTCGGCAGCCACATCGGGATGAAGAAGTACCTCTGAGCGATCACGCACCTTGAGCTTGTCGAAAGGCCTTTCGACAAGCTCAAGGACCGAATGCGGTAGTCTGCATACTGAGACGATTCGTATCAGGATGTGGACATGGCCGAGCAGCGCACGCCCAATCGCTGGCTCATGCTCGCCGTCTCCATGGTCGGGCAGATCGCCGGGACGATCTACGTCAACGGCGCGCCGTTCCTGATCCCCTACCTGCACCTCGAGCGCGGACTGAGCCTCGTCGAGGCGGGCACGATCGCCGCCGCACCCATGGCCGGGACGATGTGCACGCTCATCGTCTGGGGGCTCGTCGTCGACCGTATCGGTGAGCGGGCGGCCATGACCGCGGGCCTCGCGATCGTCACGGTCGGTGTGCTCGGCGCGAGCCAGAGCGACTCGTTACTCGGGCTCGGACTGTGGTTCCTCGTCGGCGGCATCGGCGCCGGCAGCACCAACTCGGCGAGTGGCCGCGTCGTCGTCGGGTGGTTCCCCGCGAATCGCCGTGGCACGGCGATGGGCATCCGCCAGACCGGCCTGCCGCTCGGCGTCGGGCTCGCCGCGCTGCTGGTGCCCAACGTCGTCAAGGCGCACGGCCTGTCCACGACGTTGCTCCTCATCGCGGGGATCTGCGCCGCCGCCACGGTCCTGTGCGCCGTCCTGATCGTCGACCCGCCGCGGCCCACCCGCAGCGAGGCAGCCGACCTCGGGCACCTCGACAACCCGTACACCCGCGACTCGCGGCTCTGGCGCATCCACCTCGCGTCGGCGCTGCTCGTCGTCCCGCAGTTCACGGTGTGGACCTACATGCTCGTGTGGCTCATCGACGACAAGGGCTGGTCGACGTTCGCCGCCAGCGCCCTGGTCGCATCGACGCAGCTGCTCGGCGCGGCCGGCCGGATCGGCGCGGGTTGGTGGTCCGACCGGGTCGGCAGCCGCCTCGGTCCGATGCGTTCGGTCGCGATCGCGGCCACCGCGACGATGCTCTCGCTGGGGTTGCTGTCCGGCACACCGCTGGCCATCGCCCTGATCGTCATCGCCACTGCGGTGACCGTCGCGGACAACGGCCTGGCGTTCACCGCGGTCGCGGAGATCGGCGGGCCGTACTGGTCGGGTCGCGCCATGGGCCTGCAGAACACCGGCCAGTACGTCGCCTCGGCCCTCGTCCCGCCGGTGGTCGGTGCGCTCGTCTCGGGACGGGGCTACGGGTTCGCGTTCGCGCTCGTCGCGGTGTTCCCGCTGCTGGCGATCCCGCTGGTCCCCGTCCGTGGGGAGCGCAGCCAGCAGCCCCTGTGACGTACGCCGCACCAACCTCGCTTTGGCTGGCCTAACTGAGCATCATGGTTACTGACGGGTTAATGTCAGCCGTACTGTCACGGTTCGAAGGGGCTCCCATGCGTGTCGTCGCCATAGTCGTGTCACTTGCCATCACCGCGGTCGCGGTGGCTCTGGCAGTGAAGGCCGTCAAGGACATGGTCGCCGTGATCCGCAAGGGTCAGCCCGCGATCGGCCGCACCGACAACAAGGGTGCCCGCTGGGCCAACATGTTCAAGGAGACGCTGGGCCACACCCGCATGCTCCAGTGGACGTGGATCGGCATCATGCACTGGTTCGTGTTCGCCGGGTTCATCTACCTGAGCTCGATGGTGCTGGGCGCCTACTTCCAGGTCTTCGACGCCCACCAGGCGCTCCCGATCATCGGCCACTGGGTCATCTACGAGTGGCCCGCCGAGGTCCTGTCGTGGTTGACGCTGATCGGCATCGTCTTCCTCATCGCCGTACGCCAGAAGAACCACCCGCGCAGCCTCGGCCGCAAGTCGCGATTCTTCGGCTCGACGTTCTGGCAGGCCTACTTCGTCGAGACCATCATCTTCGTCGTCGTGCTCTGCGGCTTCACACTGCGCACCCTCGAGTACGCCATGGAGAAGGCGCACGGCGCCGACGACCTGACGTTCCACTACCCGATGACGTTCTTCCTCGGCGACCTGTGGGACGGCCTCTCGGTCGACACCATGGAGAACCTCGTCTACATCATCGCGATGATCAAGATCGTCGTGTCGATGACGTGGCTCATCACGATCGCCCGCAACATCACGATGGGTGTCGCCTGGCACCGCTTCACCGCGTGGTTCAACATCTGGTTCAAGCGCGAATCCGACGGCTCCACCGCCCTGGGCGGCCTCGAGCCGATCTACATCAAGGGCAAGGCGCTCGACCTCGAGGACATGGACGACCTCGAGGAGGAGGACTTCGCCAAGCTGGGCGTCGGCAAGGTCGAGGACTTCTCGTGGAAGGGCATCCTCGACTTCACGACGTGCACCGAGTGCGGCCGCTGCCAGAGCCAGTGCCCCGCATGGAACACCGAGAAGCCCCTGTCGCCCAAGCTCCTCATGATGGGTCTCCGTGACCACGCGTACGCGAAGCTGCCGATCCTCGGCCAGGACGAGGAGACGCTCACCGACGAGCAGAAGGCCGAGCTCGAGCGCCCGCTGATCGGCAACGCCGAGGCCTACGGCGTCATCGACCCCGACGTGCTGTGGTCCTGCACCAACTGCGGCGCCTGCGTGCAGCAGTGCCCCGTCGACATCGAGCACGTCGACCACATCGACGACATGCGCCGGTTCCAGGTGCTCGTCGAGTCCAACTTCCCGGCCGAGCTCAACAACATCTTCAAGGGCCTCGAGCGCAAGGGGAACCCGTGGGGCATGGACCCCAAGGGCCGCATGGACTGGGCCAAGAAGCTCGACTTCGAGGTCAAGCAGGTCGGCGTCGACGTCGAGGACCTCGACGAGGTCGAGTGGCTGTTCTGGGTCGGCTGCGCCGGCGCGTTCGAGGACCGGGCAAAGAAGACGACGCAGGCCGTCGCCGAGCTTCTCGACATGGCCGGCGTGACGTTCGCGGTCCTGGGCGACGGCGAGACCTGCACGGGTGACCCCGCCCGCCGCGCGGGCAACGAGATCGTCTTCCAGCAGCTCGCGATGCAGAACGCCGAGGTGTTCAAGGAGACCAAGGTCAAGAAGGTCGTCTCGACCTGCGCCCACTGCTTCAACACGCTCAAGAACGAGTACGCCGAGTTCGGTGTCGAGCTCGAGGTCGTGCACCACACGCAGCTGCTCAACCGGCTCGTCCGCGAGGGCAAGCTGACCCCGGTCGCGCCGACGGCGGAGACCGAGACCAAGAAGATCACCTACCACGACCCGTGCTTCCTGGGCCGCCACAACCAGGTCTACGAGCCGCCGCGCGAGCTGCTCAGCGTCATCCCCGGTGCCGAGTTCACCGAGATGCCGCGCAACTCCGAGAAGTCGTTCTGCTGCGGCGCCGGCGGTGCCCGCATGTGGATGGAGGAGACCCTCGGATCGCGGATCAACGTCAACCGCACCGAGGAGGCCATCGCCACCGGTGCCGACCAGATCGCCGTCGGCTGCCCGTTCTGCCGCGTCATGCTGTCGGACGGCCTGACCCTCAAGCAGTCCGAGGGCGCCGCCCGCGAGGAGGTCGAGGTGCTCGACGTCGCGCAGATGCTGCTCGCCGGCGTCAAGCGCGCTCCGTCGGCCGAGGAGACCGCAGCGGTCGTCGCCGAGGCTGAGGCAGCCACGTCTGCCGAGGCGGAGGCGGCAACGGACTCGCCGGCCGGCCCGTCGTCGGGCTCGGGTGGACCCGACGCGGTCACCGACACCGACAAGGCTGCCGCTGCTGCCCACAACATCGACGTCGACGACGAGGGATCCCGTACGGGCGACGCCCCCGAGGCGCGCTCCGACGACAACGCCCCGGCCGCTCCGGAGCCGGTGAAGGCCGAGGCGCCCGAGCCCGAGGCCAAGGCTGACCCCGCCGAGGAGGCTGAGCCGGACGCCGAGGACAAGGCCGACGAGTCGCTCAGCAAGACCGAGGACGTCGGCCCCGCCGCCGAGGCGACCGAGACGGTCGACGAGACGCCGGCCGAGGACGCTTCGACAGGCTCAACGGCCGAGGAGACGAGCTCGACGTCCGAGGAGACAGGCTCGACGCCCGAGGACTCCGCGTCCGACGAGGCCGACGAGCCGGTCGACGATCGCGACGCGAGCGAGAAGGAGAAGGCGGCCTGGGCCAACGTCGGCCCGGTCAACACCGACCTGACGCCGTCCGACGACGCTTCGACAGGCTCAACGTCCGAGGCGACAGGCGCAACGTCCGAGTCGTCGTCCAGCGACAAGGACCCCGGCGACACCACCGACCCGGAGACCGAGCTCGTCCCCGAGGAGTCCGACAACGAGCCGGAGCTGCCGGCGACCAAGGACCCCGACGAGATGCCGGCCGAGACGGTCACGGACGTCCCTGACGAGACCGAACCCGTCGAGGAGGACGCCCGCGAGGAGGAGGCTGGCATCATCGCGGTCGAGGACGCCGAGTCCACCGCCGATCCGGTGTCCGAGGACGCCGCACCGCTGACCGACGCCAACCCCAGCGGGGCCGATCTCAGCAAGGCGGCCGGTGCCGGCGACACGGACGACGAGGACGACCAGCCCAAGTCGTAGCGCCATGACCCGTTGCCCCTGCCTGAGCGGGCTGACGTACGAGGCGTGCTGCGGCGCGCTGCACGCCGGCACGTCGACCGCGCAGACCGCCGAGCAGCTGATGCGCTCGCGCTACAGCGCGTTCGCGGTCGGCGACGCCGACCACCTGTCGGGGACGTGGCACCCCACCACCCGGCCGGACGACCTGACGCTCGACGCAGACCGTCGGTGGTACCGGCTCGACGTCCTCCGCACCGAGCGCGGCGGCCCGTTCGACACCGAGGGTGTCGTGGAGTTCCGGGCGTACCATCGCTCGCCCACCGGCAAGGGCAGCCAGCACGAGGTCAGCAGGTTCGTCCGCGAGGACGGCCGCTGGTTGTACGTCGACGGCATCGGCTGACGCCAAGGCGCTGCGGAGCGAGGGATAGCGTGTCGGCATGTCCCAGACGCCTCCGCTGCTGCGCGTCCGCGGCCTGCACCGCCGGTTCGGTAACCTCGACGTCATCACCGATCTCGACCTCGACCTCGAGGCGGGCCGCGCCCTGGCGATCACCGGGCCCAACGGCTCGGGCAAGTCGACGGCCCTGCGCTGCATCGCCGGCGCCGACGAGCCGACCGCCGGCACGATCGAGCTGGACGGCGCGGCACTCGACGAGCGGTCACCCGCCGTACGCCGCGACCTGGCCGTCGTGATGGACGACATGAGCTTCTTCCCCGACCTCAGCGTCGTCGAGCACCTCGATCTGCTGGCGCGGGCTCACAGCATCGAGGAGGTCGAGGAGGTGGTCGACGCCGTGCTCACCGACGTCGGCCTCCTCGCCCAGGCCGGCCAGCTGCCCGGCACGTTGTCGTCGGGCCAGCGCCGCCGCCTCGCGCTCGCCACCGCATTCGTACGTCCTCGACGCCTGCTGATCCTCGACGAGCCGGAGCAACGGCTCGACGCCGGCGGCCTGGCCTGGCTCGCGGACCGGCTCAACGCCGAGAAGCAGCAGGGCCTCGGCATCCTGCTGGTCAGCCACGACACGACACTCGTCGAGGCCGTCGCCGACGACGTGCTGGCCCTGGAGGCTCGGTGACCCGAGCTTCCCGGCGCGACGTCCGGGAGCTGCGCCGGCAGGCGCGGGAGTGGCGGCGCGGGCGTGCTGACACGACCCTGATGGAGGTGCTGTCGGACGCGTACATCGCGCTCTTCGCGACCACCATGCTGTCGGCGATGGCGATCAGCGCGATCCACCAGACCCGCCTCAGCATCGCGGACAGCTGCACGACATCGGAGTGCTCGGACGCCCGGTTCTCGTCGACGTGGGTGTGCCTCACAGCGATGCTCGCGGTCACGCTGGCACTGGCGCGCGTCCTCGGTCCCGTCCAGGTGTCGCCCGCCGAAGGCTCCTGGCTGCTCGCGACCCCGGTCGACCGCGCCGCCGTGCTGCGGCCGCGCCTGGGCCTCGTCGCCGCCATATCCGCCCTCGCCGCCGCCGTCGTCGGATCGATCGCCTCCACCCTCGCCGGTTTCGATCCTCCGGCCATCGGGCTCGTCGCGGCCGCCGCCATGGCCAGCGGGATCGCCGCAGCGATGCTCGCTGCCCTGGCGCAGCCTCGCGGCGGCTGGATCGTTCGCATCCTCGCGTGGCTCCTGGGCACCGCCACCTGGGTGGCCTTGGTGTTCATCGCGTCCGACGTCATGCCGTCGGCTCCGACCTCAGCGCCGTGGACTGCCGTCACCGGGGCGACGATCGCCGGCGCGATCTGGATCGGTGCCCTGGGCCTGGTGATCGCCGGGGCCCGCAACCTGTCGCGGATCCACCGCAACCGGCTCGTGCCGGGCGGCGCCCTGCTGGCCAACCTCTCCGGCGCGCTCGCCGGCCTCGACCTGACGATGATGTACGACATCCTGGTCGCCCAGAAGTGGTTGATCCGCTCGACCGTCAAGCCCGTACGCAGCGGTCCGAAGGGGCCGTGGGCCCTGGTGTGGCGCGACGTCATCAGGCTTCGACGCTCCGTGCCCTCGCTGCTGATCCTGGCCGGGGCGGTCGTCGTGCCCTACCTGGTACACGCGGTCGACCTCCGCACGCTCGTGGTCCTCGCCGGTGCGCTGACGTTGTTCGTGACCGGCGTGCCGCTGTGCTCGGCGCTGCGTACGACGAGTCGCAACGCCGGCCTCGTGCGGTGCTTCCCCATGCCCGCCGCGACCGTGCGCGGCGCCTGCCTGGTCGTACCCGCAGCCGTCACCCTGCTGTGGTCGCTCGCCGCCCTGCCGGCTGTGCACGCGGGGACGTCCGCGACCTGGGCGGCGAGCATCTCGATCGCGGTCGCCATGGGCATGACGGCGCTGGCCGCGATGGCGCGCTGGCTCCTGGCACCGCCGCCGAGCTACGCCCAAAGCCTCGTGTCGTCACCCGCCGGTGGCATCCCGCCGGGTCTGGCCTTCAGCCTGCTGCGCGGCTTCGACGTGCTGGTCCTCGCGACGGCGCCGATCCTGATCTCGCCCACCTCCACCGGTGCGTTCGTGTCGCTGCTGCTCTCCGCAGGCGTCCTGGGCATCGTCGTCCGCCGCGACTGAGGTCAGGCCGGAGGCGCCAACATCGCCATCAGGGTGTCGATGAACGCAGGGCGTGGCTGGATCCCCTTGCGGCTGCCGATCAGCTTGGGCACGGCGGCCCGCTGGAGCGCGTCGTTGACGATCATCGCCGCGACGACCTTGGGGTCGACGTCCGGGCGTACGACACCGGCGTCCTGCTTGGCCGTGACGTAGAGCGCGATGTTCGCGATGCCGCGGTGCGGCCCGTAGTCGCTCTCGTGCATGTAGGCGTGCAGGGAGTCGCGGAGGCCGGCATCGGACTGCGCCGCCATCATGACGTCGAGGCTGCCGTTGAGGAACGTCTCGATGCCCTCGGACATCGCCGTCACGGTGGTGCGGAGGTCGTCCGTCTCGGGGTCGATCCGGTCGAGGTGCATGGGCTCGAGCGTGTTCTCGAAGACCGCCTTGAGCAGGCCGAAACGGTCCTCGAAGTGATAGAACACGCTGCCCTCGGAGACCTTGGCACGCGCGGCGACGTCACGCGTCGTGACCTTGGCCATGCCCTTCTCGCGAAGCAGCTCCTTGGTGGCGCGCAGGATCTCCTCACGCCCTCCTGAGGGCGGTCGGCCGCGGCGCTTCGGGGTCTCGGTCATCCCCATCACCCTAGCGTCCGGAACTCGTTCGGCCATCTTTATTGAGTTTCAACTCAGGATATGTCATCTTTATCTGAGTAGAGACTCAATAAAGGGGCAATCATGTCATCGACGACTGCAGAACCGTCTGTCCTCGCCACGTCGCGAGGCAAGCTCATCCTCATCCTGTTGTGCTCGGTCGGGTTCCTCGACCTCATCGACGTCACGATCGTCAACGTCGCGTTGCCGGCCATCCGGGACGACCTCGGCTTCTCCGTCCAGGAGCTCCAGTGGGTGCCCAGCGCCTACCTGCTGACGTACGGCGGCTTCATGCTGCTCGGCGGCCGGGCGGCCGACCTGCTGGGACGCCGGCGGGTGCTCGTCGCCGGCATCGCACTGTTCGGCATCTCGTCGCTCGTCGGCGGATTCGCCGACACCTCCACCGTGCTGGTGGGCGCCCGGCTCGTGCAGGGCGTCGGGGCAGCCCTCACGATTCCCGCGACGCTCTCGATCATCACCACGACGTTCACCGACGGCCCGGACCGCCACAAGGCGTTCGGCGCCTGGGCCGCGGTCGGCGGCCTCGCGTCAGCCGTCGGCGTGCTGCTGGGCGGCGTGCTCACGGAGGGACCCGGCTGGCGGTGGGTCATGTTCATCAACCCGGTCATCTGCGCCATCCTGCTCCCGGCGATCTACGCGGTGATCCCCGACGACCGCCCGGCCGTGCGTCGCCGCGGCTTCGACCTGGTCGGCACGATCCTGGCGACGGGAGCCATGCTGCTGCTGGTCTACACGCTCGTCGAGGCTCCCGACCGCGGCTGGGACGCCGCGCGGACGATCGCCGGGCTGGCCGGAACGGTCGTGCTGGCCGCCCTCTTCATCTGGGTCGAGAGCCGCACCCGCAACCCGCTCGTCCCGTTCACGATCTTCCAGGTCCGCGGGCTCGCAGCCGCCAACATCACCCAGTTCGTCGCGTTCGCGGGGTTCATCTCGATGTTCTTCTTCCTGAGCCTCTACATGCAGGGCATCCTCGGGTTCTCCCCCATCCAGACGGGACTGGCGTATCTCCCGGTCTGCGTCGTGATCGGCGTCTCTGCCGGTATCGCGACGGCGCTGATCGCGAAGGTGGGCACTCGAGTCCTGGTGGTCACCGGCGGCCTGGTGACCGCGATCGGGATCTACCTGTTCTCGCTGATGCCGGTCGACGGTTCGTACGTGTCGGACCTGCTGCCGGGCATGATCGTGATGTCGTCGGGCATCGGGCTCGTCTTCGTGGCCCTCATCAACGCCGCCAACGCCGGGGTGCCCGAGGAGCAGGCCGGCCTGGCCGCCGCGCTGCTCAACTCGTCGCAGCAGGTCGGCGGCGCGCTCGGCCTGGCCGTGCTCTCCGCGATCGCCACCTCACGGACCAACGATGTCCTGGCCGGCCACGGCGCTCCTCCTGCCGCGCTCGTCGAAGGGTTCCAGCGCGGGCTGCTGTTCGGCAGCATCTTCCTCGTCGCCGGCGCGCTGACGGGCTTGCGTACGACCAACACCCGCGAGCTGCAGGAAGCCGCAGCATGACCGAGTCGATCTCCCGTGTCGTCAGCCTGGTGCTCGGCGGCCTCTTCACGGGCTTCCTGGTCACGGTCATGGTGCTCGAGCTGTCGATGCGTGACCTGGGCGCATCGGCGTACACCCAGGTGCGCCAGGTCGAGCTCGACCACCTGGACGTGCTCGCCACCGCGATGCTCCTGCCGACCGCGGCGGCCGTGATCATCCTGGTCTGCCTGGGACTCAGGCGTGGGGCACCCGGCCTGGGTCTCTACTCGGTCGCGCTGGTGCTGCTGCTCGTCGTGTTCATGACGACGGTCGTGGTCAACCTGCCGATCAACGCCGATCAGCGGGACTGGTCGATCGCCCGGCCACCGAGCGACTGGGCGAGCGACCGGGACCGCTGGCAGGTCGCCCACGCCGTACGCACCGGTGCGGCCCTGCTGGCGTACGGCTGCCTGCTCGTCGCCTCAGGCGTCCACCGTCGGGCCACGCTCGAGCCGGATCCGGTCGACGGACGCCGGAGGGAGCTGCTGGCTCAGTAGGTCATGCAGTTGCCGAGGCCGAGCCGGGCCAGGCCGGCTCGGTCGCCGGGACCCCAGGTCGTGATCTTGCGCGAGGTGACGGGCTTCATGATCTCGCGGCGGTTGCTGACGTGGCCGAGACCCACGAGGTGTCCGAGCTCGTGCATGATGATCGCCCGCACCTGCGCCGGCCCGTTCGAGGTCCGATAGACCCTGCGCAGCTCCGGCCCGTCGAAGGCCGCCTGACCCGAGACGTACCACTGCTGGTCACCCTGACTGATCCTGACGCTGCCACCGAGGCCGATGATCCCTCCGTCAAGCCCGTCGTACTCCTTGGAGTCGCTGAACGCCACGAGCACCGGGCTCCACGACTTGCCGTAGTGCCGCTGGTTCCGCGGGGCCCGATCGGCGATCGGTGCCTCGTCGGTCGAACCGTCGTCGACGAAGACGAGACCGGTCGCCTTCTCCACCTGGTCGATGGCGGCGTCGAGCTCGTCGCGGACACCGTCGAAGGCCGTTCGGTCGTTGACGACGTAGTGGATGGGGGCGCACGGGTCGTACGTGACGGGCTCCCCGGTCCTGGGCTGCTGGCGCATGAAGATGTACGTGTCGGCACGGGGCACGTTGGTCGGCGGTCGGCCCAACGGACTCGAGGCCGCGCCAGCGGGCGCCACGAGGTTCGCCGCGAGCTCCGCACGGGGATCAGCCTTGGAGGTCCACCCCTGTGGCCCATCGCCGCCGATTCGGCCGATGCCCGACACGATCTGGGTGGTCAGGAAGATCAGCAGGACCGGGCCGACGAACAGCCACCTGAGCTGGAGCCGGCGTTTCGTCGGCGGAACGAGGAACGGGGACGGTGGTGGAGGTGGCGCCGAGGGGACGTACGCGCGCGACGGTTGCGGGGCGTACGTCGGCCGGTGCGGGGTCGGGTCCGGCGCGCGGGGAGGCATCGGCGGAAGGTCTCGCCCCTCCCGCTCGGCGCGCTCGGCGATCTCGCGCAGGCGGCGCTGCATGCGCTCGTCGCCCTTGTCAGCGCCGCGACCGGATCGTCCCTTCACCCCGACAGGATGAACCACGGAGACCGGGTGGCGCTCGCGATTGGCCAGAATGCGCAGCTCAGCTCACGGTAGCCACCAGCGGAACGCCCGGGCGGTAGGCCAGGTGCACGAATGACGGGGCGTTGAGCACCGCGTAGTCGGCCTTGGCGCCGACCGCGAGATGACCGACGTCGTCGCGGCGCAGCGACTGGGCACCGCCCTTGGTCGCGGACCAGAGCGCCTCGCGGGGGCTCATGCCCATGTCGCGTACGGCGACGGCGATGCAGAACGGCATCGACGAGGTGTAGGAGCTGCCGGGGTTGCAGTCGGTCGCCAGCGACACCGTGACGCCGGCGTCGAGCAGCCGTCGCGCGTCGGGGTAGGGCTGGCGGGTCGAGAACTCGACACCCGGCAGCAGCCCGGCGACGGTGTCCGAGCCGGCGAGCGCGTCGACATCGGCATCGCTGAGGTACGTGCAGTGGTCCGCGGCCGCGGCGCCGAGCTCCACGGCGAGCTGCACCCCAGGGCCATGGCCGAGCTGGTTGGCGTGGATGCGTGGGAGCAGCCCGGCAGCCTTCCCTGCCTCGAGGACGGTGCGCGCCTCGTCCGCGCCGAACGCCCCCTCCTCGCAGAACACGTCGATCCATCGGGCGTACGGGGCGCACTTCTCGAGCATCGGCCCGGTGACGAGGTCGACGTACGCGTCGACGCCACTCCCCTCCGGCACGACATGGGCGCCGAGGAAGGTCGTCTCGTCGGTGAGCTCGCCGGCGATCGCGAGCGACCGGGCCTCGTCGAGGACCGTGAGGCCGTAGCCGCTCTTGATCTCGGCGGTCGTCGTGCCCTGCGCCCTCATCTCCGCGAGGTGGCGGGCCACGTTGGCGCGGAGCTGCTCGTCGGGTGCTGCCCGCGTGGCGGCGACCGTCGTGCGGATGCCACCCGCGGCGTACGGCTCCCCGGTCATACGTGCTTCGAACTCGGCCGACCGGTCGCCGGCGAACACGAGGTGCGTGTGCGAGTCGACGAAGCCGGGGATCACGGTGGCACCGCCGACATCGCTCGACGAGTCGGCTTCCGGAGCATCGGCCCGGTGGCCGAACCAGACGATGCGACCTGCCTCGACGACGAACGCGGCGTCGTGCAGGATCGGCCGGTCGGCGTCCCACGTCACGAGCTCACCGATGTTGGTCACCAGGTGCGCGGTCATGTACGACTCCAGCATGCGTCGATCGCTGCCTCGAGCTGCTCCGCGACATCGCTGCGGTCGCCGAGGACGTCCTCCGCACTCGCGGCCCACAGCACCTCGTCAGCGCCCGCCGTGCGTACGGACTCGCCGATCTCGATCGTCTCGCCACCGGCGAAGCCCAGCGACTCATGACCCGTCGAGCTCGCGGCCCGCCAGAGCTGCTCGGCGCTCCAGGCACCACGTACGCCGGAGGCCAGCCGCTGGTGCATCTCGACGGAGCGGGCCTCGGCGAACATGTCGATGACGGTATTGCTGTCCGAGCCCAGTGTCAGCCTCGCCCCGGCCTCACGGAGCGCGACGCTCGGCCCGATGCCGTCCGCGAGCTCCGCCTCGGTCGTCGGGCAGAAGCACACGTACGCCCCGGCGTCTCCCAGCGTCGCGACGTCATCAGGCGTCAGGTGCGTCGCGTGGACGGCGGTGGTGCGGGGTGTCCAGGCGCCGGCATCGGCGAGCAGCGCGACCGGCGTCAGCCCGGTCGCCGCCAGGCACTCCTCGTTCTCAGCAGGCTGCTCCGAGACGTGCACGTGCAATGGCGCATCAGGGAACGCGTCGGCGACGGTCGCCAGCTGGGCGCGGGGGACGGCACGTACGGAGTGGATCGCGGCGCCGATGACGACGTCGTCCTCGCCCGCGTGCTTCCGGGCCAGGTCGCCGACGCGCGACGCCCACGCATCGGCGTCGCCGTCACTGAACCTTCGCTGCACGCCCTCGGGGTCCCTGCTCCTTGAGCCTGTCGAAAGGCCGAAGCCTGCCGCGAGGTAGCACGTGTCGAGCAACGCGATGCGTAGGCCGGCCTCACGGGCAGCGGCGATCAGTGCCTCGCCCATTGCGTTGGGATCGTCGTACGCCCGACCGTCCGGCTGGTGGTGGAGGTAGTGGAACTCGCCGACGCTGCGGATGCCTGCGGCATGCATCTCGGCGTACGTCGCCCGAGCCAGGTCGAACAGCAGGTCAGGGTCCAGCACCGCCGCGAGGGCGTACATCTGGTCGCGCCAGCTCCAGAACGAGTCGGCGCCCGTGACGCGCCCGCGCAGCGCGCGGTGGAAGACATGGCTGTGGCAGTTGGCGAACGCCGGGACGGTCGTCACGCGAGGTCCTCGACGACGGCGGCCAGCGCATCGACACCGGCCTCGCAGTCGGCGTCCTCGGCGAACTCGGCCGGCGAGTGCGAGACGCCCGTCGGGTTGCGGATGAACAGCATCGCCGTCGGCACGTGTGGGCTGAGCACGCCGGCATCGTGGCCGGCGCCGGTGGGCAGCACCGGCGCATCCAGCAGTGTCGCCAGGCGATCGCGCAGCGGTGCATCGAACTCGACGGCGGGGCTGACCGACTCAGTCGTCAGGGTCACGGTCGTGCCGTCGGGGTCGGCGGCGGCACGGGCCTGGTGGACCAGGGCGTCGACCAAGGCGTCGAGCTGTCCCTCATCCGCGGCACGTGCGTCGAGCCATGCCCGTACGCGTGAGGGGATCGCGTTGGTCCCGCCGGGCTCGACCTCGAGCCGCCCGAACGTGGCCCGGGCTCCCGCGGCAGTGGCGAGCCGGCGGGACGCCAGCACGGTCGCGGCATACGCCTGCATCGGATCGTGACGGTCCTCCATCAGCGTCGCCCCGGCATGGTTGGCCTCGCCGCAGAAGTCGAGCCGCCAGCGACCATGGGGCCAGATCGCGGTGGCGACACCGACGGCCGCGTCGGAGTGGATCAGCGAGCGGCCCTGCTCGACGTGCAGCTCGACGAACGTCCCGATGCTCTCGAGGAGGTTCGTACGCCCGACAGCCCGTGGGTCTCTTCCCCGTGCGGTCAGCACCTCGGCGAGCGTCAGGCCGTCGCGGTCCTTGAGGCCGAGCGCCTTGGCGGGGTCGAGCGCGCCGGTGACGAGCTGCGACCCGGCGCAGGCGATGCCGAAACGGGCGCCCTCCTCGTCGGCGAAGTTGCCCACGACGACCGGCCGGTTCGGGGCGAAGCCGTCGGCGCGCAGCCTGTCGATCGCGGCGAACGACGATACGACGCCGAGCGGGCCGTCGTACGCTCCACCGTCGGGCACCGAGTCGAGGTGCGAGCCGATCAGCAGGGCGTCGTCGCCGCTGCCCCACCACGCGAACTGGTTGCCGTTGCCGTCCTCGACGAGCTCCATGCCGCGGCCCGCCGCCTCGCCGGCGAACCACTCGCGCAGCTCCATGTCGGCGTCGCTCCACGCGAAGCGGCGATAGCCGCCGGTCCGCGGATCAAGCCCGATGTCAGCGATCGCGTCAAGCATGGTCACGTCCTTTCGACAAGCTCAAGGACCATGTGGCCACTCGAGCGATCGGTCGTTGAGCCTGGGGAAACGACAACCACCGGGATCAGCCCTCCAGCATGGGCACTCGGAGGCCGCGTTCCTTCGCCACCTCGGCGGCCCGGTCGTAGCCGGCGTCGACGTGGCGCATGACTCCCGTGCCCGGGTCGTTGACCAGGACGCGCTCGATCTTCTGGGCCGCGAGCTCGGTGCCGTCGGCGACGATGACCTGACCGGCGTGGATCGAACGGCCGATGCCGACGCCGCCGCCGTGGTGGATCGACACCCAGGTCGCACCCGAGGCGGTGTTGAGCAACGCGTTGAGCAGGGGCCAGTCCGCGATCGCGTCGGAGCCGTCGGCCATCGCCTCGGTCTCGCGATAGGGCGAGGCCACCGAGCCGGAGTCGAGGTGGTCGCGGCCGATCACGACCGGTGCGCTGAGCTCACCGGACGCCACCATCTCGTTGAACCGCAGCCCGGCGAGGTGCCGCTCCTGGTAGCCGAGCCAGCAGATGCGAGCCGGCAGGCCCTCGAAGTGCACCTTCTCCTGCGCCTTGGTGATCCAGCGCGCCAGGTGCTCGTCCTCGGGGAACAGCTCGAGGATCGCGCGGTCGGTCGCGGCGATGTCGGCCGGGTCGCCGGACAGCGCGGCCCAGCGGAACGGGCCCTTGCCCTCGCAGAACAGCGGCCGGATGTACGCCGGGACGAATCCGGGGAACTCGAAGGCGCGCTCGAACCCGCCCAGGCGGGCCTCCTCGCGGATCGAGTTGCCGTAGTCGAAGACCTCGGCGCCGGCGTCCATGAAGCCGACCATCGCGCGTACGTGCTTGGCCATCGACGCGCGCGCCTTGTCGGTGAACCCGGCGGCGTCGCGCTCGGCCTCGGCGTGCCAGTCGGCGACCGAGATGCCCTCGGGCAGGTAGCTCAGCGGGTCGTGCGCGCTGGTCTGGTCCGTCACGATGTCGATCGGGGTGCCGCGTTCGAGCAGCTCCGTGAACACGGTCGCGGCGTTGCCGACGATGCCGACCGAGAGGGCACGGCCCTCGTTCTTGGCTGCCACTGCACGGTCGACCGCCTCGTCGAGGTCGGTCCAGTACTCGTCGAGGTAGCCGTGCTTGACCCGGCGCTCCAGTCGCGTCTCGTCAACGTCGACGACCAGCGCGACGCCCTCGTTCATCGTCACGGCCAGTGGCTGCGCGCCACCCATGCCGCCCGCGCCACCGGTCAGCGTCAACGTGCCGGCGAGCGTGCCGCCGAACCTCTTGCGCGCCACGGCGCCGAACGTCTCGTAGGTGCCCTGCAGGATGCCCTGCGTGCCGATGTAGATCCACGAGCCCGCGGTCATCTGGCCGTACATCGTCAGGCCCTCGGCCTCGAGCTTGCGGAACTCCGGCCACGTCGCCCAGTCGCCGACGAGGTTGGAGTTGGCGATCAGCACGCGCGGCGCCCACTCGTGCGTACGGAAGACGCCCACCGGCTTGCCGGACTGCACCAGCAAGGTCTCGTCATCCCCGAGGGTCTCGAGCGTGCGGACGATCGCGTCGTACGCCTCCCAGCTCCGCGCCGCGCGACCCGTGCCGCCGTAGACGACGAGGTCCTCCGGGCGCTCGGCAACCTCGGGGTCGAGGTTGTTCATCAGCATGCGCATCGGCGCCTCGGTCTGCCACGACTTCGCGGTCAAGGTCGAGCCATGGGCAGCACGGACGGTGGGTCGGTCAGTCATGTTCGGTCCTTGAGCTTGTCGAAAGGACATCGGTGGTCTCGACAAGCTCGACCAGCGATGAATGGGCGGCATCCAGCAGGGAGCCGTCGCGGACGAGCTCCGTGGCGGCCTCAAGATCGGGTGAGAGGTGGCGGTCGGGTCCGGGCCCGGCGACCTTCGTACGCAGCACCGCGATCGCGGCACCCGTCGCGGCCGACGGCTCGAGCGGAGCCCGCAGGTCGATTCCGCGCGCGGCGGTCAGGATCTCGATCGCCAGCACGCGGGTCAGCAGGTCCACGGACGTACGCAGCTTGCGTGCCGCCGACCAGCCCAGCGAGACGTGGTCCTCCTGCATCGCGCTCGACGGGATCGAGTCGACGCTGGCCGGCGCCGCGAGCCGCTTGAGCTCGGACACCATCGCGGCCTGCGTGTACTGCGCGATCATGTGCCCCGAGTCGACGCCCGGATCGTCGGCGAGGAACGGCGGCAGCCCCTGGCTGCGCGTCACGTCGAGGAACCGGTCCGTACGCCGCTCGCTCATGCTCGCCACGTCGGCGACCGGGATCGCGAGGAAGTCCAGCACGTACGCCAGCGGCGCTCCGTGGAAGTTGCCGTGCGACTCGATGCGACCGTCGTCGAGCACCGAGGGATTGTCGATCGCCGACGCGAGCTCACGACCGGCGACCGTCGCTGCGTGCTCGAGGGTGTCCCGCGCCGCACCATGCACCTGCGGAGCGCACCGCAGTGAGTACGCGTCCTGCACGCGACCGTCGCCGTGCCGGTGGCTCGACACGATCGGCGACCCGGCCAGCAGCGCCGCCATGTGCGCCGCCGACTCGGCCTGGCCCGGGTGCGGGCGCAGCGCCTGCAGGTCGGCAGCGAGCACGCGATCCGTCGCCATGAGCCCCTCGATGCTCATCGCGGCGGCCAGGTCGGCGGTGTCGAGCAGGCGGCGCAGGTCGTGCAGGGCCAGCACCAGCATCCCCAGCATGCCGTCGGTGCCGTTGATCAGCGCGAGGCCCTCCTTCTCGGCGAGCTCGACGGGCTGGAGGCCGTGCGCGGCGAGCGCCTCGGCTGCGGGACGTACGACCCCGTGGTCGTCCACCTCACCCTCGCCCATCACCGCGAGCGCGCAGTGTGACAGCGGCGCGAGGTCACCGGAGCAACCGAGGCTGCCGTACTCCCGGACGACCGGCGTCAGCCCGGCATTGAGCATCGACGCGTACGCCTCGGCGGTCTCCAGGCGTACGCCCGTGTGGCCACTCGCGAGGGTCGAGAGCCGCAGCAGCATCAGCGCGCGCACGACCTCGTCCTCGACGCGCGGACCGGTGCCGGCGGCGTGCGACCGGATCAGGCTCTTCTGCAGCTGGGTGCGCAGGCCGGGCTCGATGTGCCGCGTCGCAAGCGCGCCGAAGCCCGTCGAGATGCCGTAGACCGGGACGTCCGACGCAGCCAGCTCGTCGACGTACGCCCGGGCCCGCTTGATCGCGTCCCGCGCCTCAGGGCTCAGCTCGACGGTGGCACCCTCCCGCGCGACGCGCACGACATCGTCCGGCGCCAGCGCGCCCACTCCCACGGTCACCAAAGCCATGTCTCCATTGCACGCCTCCGCGCCTCCAGCCGCCACAGCGATCCACACGAATCCGTCTCGTATGCGAGACACTGGGCTCATGCCCCGCTCCGTGCCCGCCGCGACCGCCGCCCTCCGGGTGCTCAGGTACCTGTCCGGCCAGCCGGTCCCGGTCTCCGCCGCCCGCATCGCCGGCGAGCTGGGGCTGCCGCGCTCCTCGGCGTACCACCTGCTGACCGCGATGGCCGGCGAGGACTTCGTCGTCCACTACCCGGACGACCGCACCTGGGGCATCGGCATCGCGGCGTGGGAGGTCGGCCACGGCTTCGCCCGCCAGGAGCCGCTCGCCCGGCTGGCGCGCGTGCCTCTCGCCCGGCTCGTCGACCGGGTCGGACAGTCGGCCCACCTCGTCGTGCTGCACGGCGCGGACGTGCTCTACGTGATCGAGGAGCGGGCGCCCGGCCGGCCACCGCTCGTCACCGACGTGGGCGTACGGCTGCCGGCCCACCTGACCGCGTCGGGGCGCGCGATCCTCGCCTCGCTGCCGGCCGCGCAGGTCACGGCGCTCTATCCCGGCAAGGGCGCGTTCACCTCCCGCACCGGAGCGGGCCCGCAGTCGCCGACCGAGCTGCGCCGCCTGCTGGTCACGACCCGACAGCGGGGCTATGCGACGGAGGACGGCGAGGTCACCGAAGGGTTCGCCTCGATCGCCGCGCCCATCGACGCCGGTACGATCCATGCGTCGGTCGCGGTCACCTGGGAGAGCCGCACCCCGGTCGGCGACCTGGTCGACGACGTACGCGCGACGGCCGCCGAGATCGCCCGCCGGCTCCGCCACACGTGACCCGGACCACACCTGGCTCGTTGGGTTACTCACCGGTACCCCAAGGAGTCCCATGCGTACGAGTCGTCCCCTCCTCGCCCTCGCGGCGGCAGCACTGACCAGCGCGGCCCTCGTCGCGGCGCCCACGCTCTCGGCCGATGCCGCGACACCGCCTGCGACGACCCTGCACTTCAAGGTCAACGTCGGCCCGCTCGGCACGCAGGTGTGCGACATCGTCGGCGACCTCTACCTCCCCGAGGGCGCCAGCAGCACCAACCGCGTCCCCGCGATCCTGACCACCAACGGCTTCGGCGGCTCCAAGGACGACCAGGCCGGCATCGGCAAGGCGTTCGCGGCCCGCGGCTACGCCGTGCTGTCCTACTCGGGACTCGGCTTCGGCGGCTCGAGCTGCAAGATCACGCTCGACGACCCCGACTACGACGGCAAGGCCGCGACCCAGCTCGTCAGCTACCTCGGCGGCAAGTCCGGGATCGCGTTCACCGACGCCGCCCACAAGACACCCGCGCCCGTGCTCGACGTGATCCGCAAGGACACCGTCGACCACGCAGGTCACGCCGTCGCCAACGACCCCCGCGTGGGCATGGTCGGTGGCTCGTACGGTGGCGCGATCCAGTTCGCCGCGGCGTCGCTCGACAAGCGCATCGACACGATCGTGCCGATGATCACCTGGAGCGACCTGTCGTACTCGCTGGCGCCCAACAACACGTCGCAGACGGTCGGGGTCAGCACGTCGACCCCGGGTGCCGCGAAGCTGCTGTGGGCCCTCGGCTTCACCGTCTCGGGCATCCAGAACGGCGTGAGCAACGCCCAGACCAACCCGACCCGCCTGATCGGCTGCCCCAACTTCGCCTCGTTCGTCTGCCCGGCGTTGGTCAACGCCGCCGCGACCGGCACCCTGACGCCGGGCGAGGTCGCCTCGCTGCGCCACGCCTCGGCCACCAGCTACATCTCCAAGGTCAAGGTGCCGACCCTGATCTTCCAGGGCCAGGGCGACACGCTCTTCAACCTCAACGAGGGCATCGCCAACTACCGCGCCCTCAAGGCCCAGGGCACCCCGGTCAAGATGGTCTGGACCAAGTGGGGCCACTCCGAGAGCGCCGCACCCGGCGAGATCGATCTCGGCAACCCGGACCCGACGACGCAGGACAACACCCGGCGGGTGGCGGACTGGTTCGACCACTACCTCAAGGACTCGTCGGTCGACACCGGACCGGAGTTCACCTACTTCCGCGACTGGGTCCCCTACTCCGGCATCGCCACTCCCGCGTACGCCACGGCTGCGTCCTACCCGGTCGGCGCGTCCGCGAAGCTCTACCTGTCGGGCAAGGCGCTCAGCGCTTCGGCAACGGGTCTGACGGCCGGCTCACAGACGTTCCTGACACCGGTCGCGGGCATCCCGACCTCGACCGATCCGGCGGACGCGTTCGGTGACGTGATCTCGTTGCCCGAGCTCGACCTGCCGGGTACGTCCGCGGCATTCACGACGTCCGCGCTGGCCTCACCCGTCGACGTGGTCGGGTCACCGACCCTCGACCTCAAGGTCAAGGCCGTCGTCGCCGAGACGACGCAGAACGTCGGGTCGCCGGCCAAGCTCGTGCTGTTCGTCAAGATCGCGGACGTCGACGCAGCCGGCAAGGCGACGATCGTGCACAACCTCGTCGCTCCCGTCCGGGTGCCCGACGTACGCCAGACGTTCCGGGTCACGTTGCCCGCGATCGCCCACCGCTTCGAGGCCGGTCACTCGCTGCGGCTGATCATCGCCGGCGGGTCGACCAACTATCGCGGCGGCCTGACGCCCAACATCGTCACGATCGCGACCGGCACGACCGGACAGGTCCTGACCCTGCCGGTCGTGAACTGAGTCTCGGGGACCCTTGAGCCTGTCGAAGGAGCCCCTTCGGCAGGCTCAAGGGCCGGGGTTGGCTCAAGGGGGCCGGACCGAATCAGGCGTCGCGCTTCTGGAACAGCGCGAACCCGGCCAGGCTCAGCAACGCGATCTCGCCGACGAACACCGCGAAGCCGGTCCACGGCGACAGCATGTTGTCACCGAACGAGACCGGCACCACGATGCCGGGGCCCGCGTTGCCGGGCATGAGCTTCATGACCCACTCGCCGAACGTGCCGGGGATCAGCGTCACGACCTGGCCGATGATGAAGACCAGGGCGAGGACGATCGAGATCGCCGCGGCGGTGTGGCGCACGAGCAGACCGACAGCAGCAGCGAGCAGTCCGAGGCCGGCCATGTAGAGCCCGGCGCCGAACATCGACCGCAGGATGTGCTCGTCGCCCAACGAGATGCCCACACCCTCGTTGCGGAAGAACGCGTTGCCGCCGAAGTAGCCGGCGAACGCCGTGACGGTGCCGATCACGAACAGGAAGCCGCTCATCACGATCGCCTTGGCCGCGAGGACCCTCGAACGTACCGGCGTCGCTGCGAGGGTCGCGCGGATCAGGCCGGTGCCGTACTCCGAGGTCACCACCAGAGCGCCGATGACCACCGCCGAGATCTGGCTGAAGATCAGGCCCTGGGTGATGTACTCACCGGGCGAGTCGCCGCTCTTGCCGCTGGCGATGTCACCGGCGACAACGCCGGAGATGATCGTCGTGAAGCCGGCGCCGAGGACGATCATCGCGAGCGTCGTCCACCAGGTCGAGCGGATGCTGGAGAGCTTGATCCACTCGGACCTGACGGTACGTCCGAGCGACGGGCTCGTCGGGGGTGCGGCGAGCGTCGTCATGCCGCCACCTCCGTACGGGCGTGGTACTCGACACTGTTCGCGGTGAGCTCCATGAACGCGTCCTCGAGCGAGGAACGTACGAGGGTCAGCTCGTGCAGGAACAGGCCGTGGCTGCCGATCAGCTCGCCAACCGCCGGGGCATCGAGCCCCTGCACGCGCAGCTCGTCGTCGACCCGCGTGACGTCGAGCCCACGACCGACGAGGAGCGCCTCGACGTCGGTCGACTCCGGAGCCTTGACGCGTACGTAGGAGGAGGCGTGCTCGGCCATGAAGTCCTGCAGCGGGCTGTCCGCGAGGATCGTGCCGCGGCCGATGACGATCAGGTGATCGGCCATCAGGGCCATCTCCGACATCAGGTGGCTCGACACGAAGACGGTCTTGCCGTCGTCGGCGAGCTGGCGGGCCAGGGAGCGGACCCAGCGGACGCCCTCGGGATCGAGGCCGTTGACGGGCTCGTCGAGCATGACCACTGGCGGGTCGCCGATCAGCGCGGCGGCGATGCCGAGGCGCTGGCCCATGCCGAGCGAGAAGCGGCCGGCACGCTGCGCGGCCACCGAGTCCAGACCGACGAGCTCGAGCACCTCGCCGACACGCGTCGTGGGGATGCCGTTGCTCGCGGCGAGCCAGCGCAGGTGGTTGCGGGCCGAGCGGCCCGGGTGCACGGCGTGCGCCTCGAGCAGCGCACCGACCTCGCGGAGGGGCGCGGGCGAGGAGACGTAGCGGTGACCGTTGACCGTGACGCTGCCCTTGGTCGGGGCGTCGAGGCCGAGGATCATCCGCATCGTGGTCGACTTGCCGGCGCCGTTGGGACCGAGGAAGCCGGTGACCCGGCCGGGCTCGACCGTGAAGTCGATGCCGTTGACCGCGTTCTTGCCGTCGTACGTCTTGGTGAGTCCTTGGGCGCGGATCATGCGGATCGCCGCCCGGAGTCTGCTGTTGATGTCATGACTCCAGCGTGCTGGCGGTGACCCTTCGGGGACATCAGGGGACGACCCCCGGCAACCCCTGATCGCACCCTGAAGGTCGATAGGTTGGGCCCATGAGCGAGCGCCAGCGAGCGAAACGAAAAGATCTCATGCCGACGGCTTCGTATCGTGGGCTCTTCTTGAAGGCGGCGGCATGACCCACAGCGATCCCGGCAGCGCCGAGTGGCGACATGAGGCGCGGGCGAAGCTGCTCGCGTTCTCCCGGCAGTCGTGGCGCCAGGAGGGCGGCTTCTTCTGGCTCGACGACTCCGGCACGCCCGACCGCGACAAGGTCCTCGAGCTCTGGATCAACGCCCGCATGACGTACGTCTTCTCGCTCGCGCACCTCGCGGGCGAGGACGACGCGTTGCGGATGGCCGGCCACGGCGTACGCGCCCTGTCGACGCTGTTCCACGACGAGGTCAACGGCGGCTGGTACGACCAGGTCGAGTTCGACGGCGACGTGCCGGACCGTACGAAGGGTTGCTACGGCCACGCGTTCGTCCTCCTCGCGGCGGCGAGCGCCCGGGCGGCCGGCGTCGAGGGTGCCGAGGAGCTGCTGGCCGAGGCGGCGCGCATCCACGGGCAGAAGTTCTGGGACGCCGACGAGGGCCGCTGCGTCGAGGAGCTCAGCGAGGACTGGTCGAAGGTCGACGGCTATCGCGGCGCCAACAGCAACATGCACGCGGTCGAGGCCTATCTGGTCGCCGCCGACGTCACCGGTGACGACGTGTGGCGGCAGCGGGCGCTGGCGATCTGCGAGCGCATCATCGGCATCCATGCCCGGGCGCACGAGTGGCGGATCCCCGAGCACTACGACCACGACTGGACGCCGCTGCCGTCCTACAACGAGGAGCAGCCCGCCGACCCGTTCCGGCCCTTCGGCGCGACGCCCGGGCACGCGTTCGAGTGGTCCCGTCTGCTGCTCCAGCTCGCCGCCGGCCTCGAGGAGCCGAGGCCCTGGATCGAGGAGGCGGCCGAGGCGCTCTTCGCGCGGGCCGTCGACGACGCCGTCAGCGACGAGGAGCCCGGCCTGCCCTACACGACCAACTGGCACGGCGAGGCGATCGTCGAGGAGCGGTTCCACTGGGTCATCGCCGAGGCGGTGCTCGCTGCCGAGGCACTGCACGCGTGGACCGGCAAGCGGATCTATGCCGGCCTCGCCGAGCGCTGGTGGTCGGAGATCGACGAGCACTACATCGACCGCGACACGGGCGCGTGGCACCACGAGCTCTCCCCCGCGATGCACCCGACCGCCCGCACGTGGCGCGGCAAGCCCGACGCCTATCACGCGTTCAACGCCCTGACCCTGCCCGATCTGCCGCTCGCGCCGTCGGCCGCGCTGACCCTGGGCGCCGGCGCATGACCGCGCTGATCGTCGGTGAGGCACTCGTCGACGTCGTCCAGCGTCCCGGTGCGGAGCCCGAGCCGCATGCCGGCGGTTCACCGTTCAACGTCGCCGTCGGGCTGTCCCGCCTCGACGTACCGACCCGGCTTGCGGCTCAGCTCGCCGACGACGCGTACGGTGACCTGCTCCGCGACCGGCTCCACGAGTCGGACGTCGTCCTCGACGTCCTCGAGCCGGTGCCCGCCCGTACGTCCAGTGCCCTGGCGACGCTTGCCGACGACGGCAGCGCGTCCTACGAGTTCGACCTCACGTGGGACCCCGCGGCGCTGCCGGATCCCGGCGAGTTCGAGGTCGTCCACGTCGGCTCGCTCGGCACGTCGCTCGAGCCCGGCGCGGCCCTGGTCGCCGACCTCGTCGTGATGGCCGACGCCCTCGGCGTGCCCGTGTCGTACGACCCCAACGTCCGCCTCACGGTCGAGCCGGATCCGGAGGTGTGGCGGCGTACGTTCGAGGCCATCGCGCCCCACGCCGGCATCATCAAGATGAGCGACGAGGACGCCGAGACCCTGTTCCCCGGCGAGGAGCCCGCGGCCCTGGCCGAGCGGCTCGCCGGCGGCGGCGCGCTCGTGGCGATCACGCTGGGCGGCGACGGCGCGATCGTCGCCAACGCACAGGGCGTCGCGACGATCGAGCCGGCGACGGTCTCGGTGGTCGACACGATCGGCGCCGGCGACTCGTTCATGGCGGCGATGCTCGCGTGGTGCGCCGCCTACTCGTGGCCCGCGGCCGACGAGCTCGACCTCACCGAGCTGACGGACCTCGGGATGTACGCCTCGAGTGCCGCGGCGATCACCTGCTCACGGCCCGGCGCCGACCCGCCGCGCACCGCCGACCTCACACCCTGACGCCGCTGCCTGCAACCATGGGGTGATGCGTCGCGCCGTGGCTCCCCTGCTCATCGTGACGGTGGCGCTCGTGCTCGCCGACTCCGCGGTGGTGACGCTCGCACTGCCGGACATCCTCGTGCACCTCGACGCGTCGGTCGGTCAGGTCGCGTGGGTCCTGATCGCGTACAACCTCGTGCTGGGGCTGGCTGCCGTGCCGGCAGCGATGGGGTTCTCGCGCGCGCAGCCACGACTCTTCAGTGCCGTCGGCATCGCGGTGTTCGCCGGCTCGTCGGCGGTGTGCGCCGTCGCGGGCTCGATCGACGTCCTGATCATGGCGCGCTGCTTCCAGGCGATCGGCGGCGCGCTGGCGCTGATCGGCTGCCTCGAGCTGCTCGTCGCGGCGTACGGCGAACGGCGCGGCGTTGCCTCGTGGGTCACCGCCGGAGTGGTCGGCACCGCCCTCGGTCCGGTCGCCGGCGGTCTGCTCACCCAAGCGATCTCGTGGCAGGCCATCTTCGTCGTCCAGGTCCCGGTCGCGGTGCTGGCCGTGCCCGCCGCGCTCGCCGTACGCGCTGCTCCGACGGTGACGCCCGACCGGCACCGCCCGGCCGTACGCGCGAACGTCACCCTCGCGCTGATGTCGGCGGCGCTCACGGCAGCCCTGTTCCTGCTGGTGCTGCTGCTCGTGCAGGGCTGGGGCCGATCGCCCGCGACCGCAGCGGTGACCGTGTCCGTCGTCCCGCTCGCGGCCCTTGCCGCCCGTCCACTCGCCCGGCTGCTGCGGCCACCGTCGGAGGTCGAGGTCGCCGTCGGCTGCTTCCTGGTCGCCGGCGGACTGGTCGGGCTCGCGATCCCACCCTCGGCGGCGCTCGCTTGGACCATCGCGCCCCAGGCCCTGGTCGGCCTGGGCCTCGGGCTGACCGTCGACCAGCTCACCACGCGGGCGATGGAGATGCGCCTGCCCCGCGCGCACCACGCCGGCTGGACGATCGGCGCCCGGCACATCGGCGTAGTCGTCGGGCTGGCGATCCTCACACCGGTGTTCACCGCCGACCTCCGGGACGCGCAGGTGCCGGCTCAGCAGGCGATCACCTCGTTGGTGCTCGACGCACCCCTCAAGCCGCAGGACAAGATCGCCGTCGCCGAGGCACTCGGCAAGGAGCTGTCGGCGCAGGAGCAGCAGGTGCCTGACCTGCACCGCGCCTTCGCCCGGCTCGACCTCGATCCCGCGGAGCGACCCGCCGCAGCGCGGCTCGAGCGCGAGCTCAACGCCCAGGTGGAGCGTGCGGCCACCCGAGCGTTCCGCGACTCGTTCCTCATTGGGGCAGGCCTCGCGCTCCTGGCGCTCGTCACGCTGATCCCGGTCGGTCGACGGAGGCCGAGATGAGTGCGCCGCGTCGCTGGATCGGCCTGCCCGTGGCCGCGGTGGTCCTCGTGTGCGGCGTGGTGGGCGTGCAGCTCGCCAACGGCGGCGGGGACTACGAGCCGCTCCGACCGGCTGACCCGTGCGTCGAACGTACGGTGAACCCGCAGGCCACCGGCATCGACGGGGTCACCGAGCGGCTCGTCCTGCTCGGCATCGATGGCGCCGCGTGCCGCCTCCACGTCAGCCGCGAGGCGCTCACGCTCGAGCTCGCGCAGACCGACGAGCCGACCGATGCCCAGATCGATGCGTTGCGTGCGGGCCTGAAGTCGGCGGTCACCCGCATGAAGGCCGACGGGACGCTGCCCCGGGCGTCGCAGCTCGTCGACGAGTCCCTGGAGTCCGCGGACCTCAACGAGCTGCTCAAGAACGTCATCCGTGCACTGCCGGCGTCGGTGATCGACGCCGCGGTCAAGACCGATGACGTCCTCATCCGCGCGATCGACGACCTCGACCTGCGCGCGGTGCTCACGAACCTCGACGACCAGGACGCGCTCGAGCAGCAGGTCGCGAAGGCCGTCACCAGTGCCGTCACCGCATCGCTCGAGGCCCGCATCCGCGGCCTGGTCTGACGGTTCAGGCGACCGGACGCGCTCCGCGTACGGCCACACAGGCTGCGGCGGCACTGGCACCGCCAGTCAAGGCTCGTCCGGCATCGGCGTCGACCGTCCAAGCGGCGAGGAACCCGGCGCAGAACGCGTCGCCCGCCCCCGTGGTGTCGACGACATCGGTCGGCAGGGCCGGCACGTCATGGCCGCGGAACGATGCGCCCTTGGCTCCGCGGGTCAGCACCACGCGGTCGCCGTCAAGGGCGAGGAAGCCCTGCTCGTCGTCGTTCGGGAACACCAGGTCGGCGCCGTTGAGCCACCCGAGCATCACCTCACGGCCGGCCGCCTCGAGGAACCCGAGCGAGCTGGGATCGATGCTGACCCCCGCCCCCCGAGTCTTCGCCTCGGCGATGAGCCCCTGCACGACCGGGCGCACGCCGTCGTCGAAGAACGAGTAGCCGGTCAGGTGCAGCCAGGTCACGTCGTCCCACACGTCGTCGGGGAGGTCGGCCGCCGTCAGCGTCGTGTTGGCCGCCCGGTCGACGTACATCGTGCGGTCGGCCTCGTCGTCGAGGGTCAGCACGATCGTCGCGGTCGGCAGGTCAGGGTCGCCGCTGATGCGGGCGTCCACGCCGTACGCCTCGAGGGCTGCGGTGTGCCGCGCGACGCCGTCGGCACCGCAGCGGCCGACGAAGCGTACGGGCGTGCCGAGGTGCCCGAGCCAGGCCGCCACGTTGGCCGCGGAGCCGCCGGCCGTCATGCGGATCTCAGAGACGGTGTCGCTCGCCGGGTTGACCGTGCCGAGCGGGCGCACGCCGATGTCGTCGACGAGGTCACCGACGACCAGGATCATCGCGACGCCCAGGACCGGGCGATCTCGCCGGCGACGCGGATGTTGTTCTCGGCGATCTTGAGGTTGACCGCCAGGCTCTCGCCGCCGGTCAGCCCGACGATCGTCTGCAGGAGGAACGGCGTGACCTCCTTGCCGGAGAGGCCCTGCTCGTCGGCCATGCGCAGCGCGTCCGCGAGGGCCCGATCGTGGACAGCAGGGTCGAGCTGCTCGGCGACCGGGAGCGGGTTGGCGACGAGGATCGCGGCGGGCTGGCCCAGCTCGTCGCGGGACGCCATGACGTCAGCCACCGCCGCGGCGTCGGGCACCGCCCAGTCGAGCTCGAACCCGGAGTCCGTGAGCCAGAAGCTGGGGAACTTGTCCGTCCCGAAGCCCAGGACGATCACGCCGAGCGACTCCAGGCGCTCGAGCGTCGCGGGGATGTCGAGGATCGACTTCACGCCGGCCGAGACCACGGTGATCGGCACCTCGGACAGCACCTTGAGGTCGGCGGACTCGTCGAACGTCTCGGCCGCGCCGCGGTGCACACCCCCGAGGCCGCCGGTCGCGAAGACCCGGATGCCGGCCAGGTTGGCGATGTAGGAGGTCGCGGCAACGGTCGTCGCACCACTGCCGCCACGAGCCAGCACGATCGGCAGGTCCCGGACGCTGAGCTTGGGGATGTCCTCGCCCGCGATGCGTACGAGCTCCTCATCGGTCAGCCCGGCCTTGAGCTGGCCGTCCAGCACCGCGATCGTCGCCGGCACGACACCCATGCCGTTCAGGATCGCCTCGAACCCCCGTGCCGCCTCGAGGTTGTCGGGTCGCGGCAAGCCGTGGGAGATGATCGTCGACTCGAGCGCGACGACCGGCGTACCGGCTTCCAGCGCAGCGGCAACGGCGGGAGAGACGCTCAGGGGAAGACTCACCGCGCCAGCCTAGCCACGCCCCCTCGCTGGGCGGTGACTCAGTCGCCCTTCCCCGTACGAGGCGGTGTCCGGGTCGCCCATCAGCCCTGCCGAAAGGCGACTCACGCACCGCCCAGGAAGGGGAGTCCGAAAAACATCCTCGAAAAGTTGCAAGACCTGTCGGCCCCGATGCTCCTACCTCTGAGCAAGCAACACCACCGACTTCCAACAGCAGCATCACACCCACAGGAGAACGACATGAACCGCATCATCCGCAACCTGATCGTCGCCGCACCGCTGGCCACCGCCGCCTTCACGATGGTGCCGACCAGCGCCATGGCGTCCGACGGCCCGGTCATCATCGTCCAGCCGGACACCGACCCCGAGCCGCCGGTCGACAAGATCGCCGTCCCGAAGCCCAAGCCCCCGGTCGAGCCCAAGGACAAGGTCGCGCCCAAGCCGAAGCCCCCGGTCGAGCCCAAGGACAAGGCCGCCCCCAAGCCGAAGCCGACGCACCCCGACGGGCCGGGCGACTTCACGAACCCACAGCCCTGCCCCACGCACGGCACCTGCGGCAACGACGACGACAAGGACGGCCCCCACAACGGCGGTGGAGGCGGAGGCAAGGACGACAGCACCGATGACACCAAGCCGGCCGTCGACGTCGCCGAGGTCCCCTCGACCGACACCGTCGAGCTCCCCACACGGATCGACGCGGGCCTGGCCGACGAGCAGCACGATGGTGGCCTCGACCTCGTCTGGCTGCTGGCCGGCGGCGCGCTCGTGACCGCGTCGGGCGCTGCGCTCGCGCTCCGCGCTCGCAAGGGCCAGAACGCCTGACCCGTACGACGAAGCGCCCCGCACCACCACGGTGCGGGGCCCTTTCGCGTACGTCAGATGTCGGTGCGGTGGAAGTTGGCGTGCGAGCGCGACGCCGTCGGACCGCGCTGGCCCTGGTAGCGGGAGCCGTACTTCGCCGATCCGTAGGGGTTCTCGGCCGGCGAGGTCAGGCGGAAGTAGCAGACCTGGCCGATCTTCATGCCGGGGTAGAGCTTGATCGGCAGCGTCGCCACGTTGGCGAGCTCGAGCGTCACGTGACCCGAGAACCCGGGGTCGATGAAGCCCGCCGTCGAGTGCGTCATCAGCCCGAGGCGACCGAGCGACGACTTGCCCTCGAGCCGCGCCGCGATGTCGTCGGGGAGGGTCACCAGCTCGTACGTCGATCCCAGCACGAACTCGCCGGGGTGCAGGATGAACGCCTCGTCGCTGCCCACCTCGACCTCGCGCGTCAGGTCGGACTGGTCGGCGGCGGGGTCGATGTGCGGGTACTTGTGGTTGTCGAAGACCCGGAAGAACTTGTCGAGCCGCACGTCGATGCTGGACGGCTGGATCATCTCGCGGTCGAACGGATCGAGGGCGACTCGCCCGGCGTCGATCTCGGCGAGGATGTCGCGGTCGGAGAGGAGCACGAGTCGAAACTAACGCATCCGGCTTCGGTAGTCTGGTCTCGGTCGCGTTGCGGCCTCGCCGATGTAGCTCAATGGCAGAGCGCTTGCTTCCCAAGCAAGACACGCGGGTTCGATTCCCGTCATCGGCTCTCGGCACGAAGTGCCCAGCCCCGATGACGGGAATCGAGTGGGCCCCTCCGTCGAGGGGTTGCTCCCGCGGCGAAGCCGCCCCTCCAGCCCCTCCCTCAAAGGGATCCCGTCATCGGCTCTCGGCACGAAGTGCCCAGCCCCGATGACGGGAATCGAGTGGGCCCCTCCGTCGCAGTTCCTCCTTCGCGGCGAAGCCGCCCCCAGGGACTGCACTCAAAGGGATCCCGTCATCGGCCCTCCGGGATCCCGTCATCGGCTCTCGGCACGAAGTGCCCCACCGTCACCAGCTTCGTTGCACCGTCGCCTTCGCGCCGGTGACCAGCGACTGCGCCGGTACGTCATCGGCGACCACGGCACCAGCGGCGATCACCGAGTCACGCCCGATCGTGACGCCGGGCAGGATCGTCGCACCCGCACCGATCCAGACGTTCTCCTCCACGTCGATGGGCTCGCCGGTCAGCCAGACCCGCCGATCCACGGGGTCGACCGGGTGACCGGCGGTGATGAACGTGACCTTCGGGGCGATCATGACGCGCTTCGCGAGCCGGATGCCGGCGTAGTCCAGGAACGTGCAGCCCTGGTTGATGAACACCCGTTCCGCGATGTCCAGGTTGAGCCCGTGATCGGTGTAGAACGGCGGATAGATCGTCACCCGCGGCTTCAGCGGGCGCCCCAGGATCTGCTCGAACAGCGCAGCCTTGCCCGCCTCGTCCTCGAACGGCAGACCGTTGAGCCGCGACGTCAGCGCGGTGACCTCCAGGACCCGCTCCGACATGGCTCTGAACTCGGGACTGTCGATGCGCATGAGGAAGTCGTCGGGCATCCACCGATGATCCCTCGACCCGTCCGCACGCCTCCGGAGGCTCGCCCGGACGTGCAGCCGCCCCCGAGTGGAGGAACTCGGGGGCGGCCACGATCTGGTGCTACGTACGAGCCCACTGTTGGTTGGACCCGCCGCTGCAGGACTCGACGGTGACCGCCGAGCCGTTCCCGGTGCCGGCGGCCTGGAGGCAGAGGCCGGGGTGGCTGACGCTGCTGACCGACAGGTCAGCGTTCAGCTCCCACTGCTGGTCGGCCGCGCCGGTGCAGTCCGCGATCACGACCGGACTGCCGGTGCTGGCGCCGTCGCCGCCGATCGCGAGGCACTTGTTGGCGTACACCGTGAGCTGCTTCTCAGCGGTCCAGTTCCACAGCTGGTTGCCGCCGGAGTTGCAGTCCCAGAGATCCAGCGCCGTGCCGTTCGTCGTCGAGAAACCGGGGACGTCGGCGCAGCGGTTGCTCTCGACACCTCGCAGCACCTCACCGGGAGGCGCCGGCGGCAGGGTGTTGGTCGGCTCGGTCTTGAGCAGGCCCCAGCCCCACTGCACCTGCGCAAGACCGCTCTCGCTGTTGACCTGCAGCCGGTCACCGACCCTCGTGGTCATCGAGTACGCGTCACCGTCGCGCAGGCCGGGCCAGTAGACGAGCCCCATGCCCTGCTCCCGCGCGGTCTGGGTGAGCGCACCCAGGTACGACGTGTAGACGTTGCCCTCGTGGTTGCCGTAGTTGAGCCCGGTCGTCATGGGCGAGCCGGCCTCGTCGATGATCGTGCGCCAGCCGTACGACCCGATGCGCGGCTTCAGGTTCGCGAGCCAGGCGGCCTCGGTGGTGTCAGAGGCCCAGAAGCCGTAGAAGTGCAGCGACAGCAGCGTGCCCTTGAGCTCGGGAGCCGCGCCGACTCCGGTGACGTTGTCGTTGTAGCCCGTGCCCGAGATGACGACGCGCTTCCGCGGGACATCGTGGTGCCGCGCCAGCCATGATGACGTCAGCGACACCCACTCGTCGAGCGAGTAGCCGAACGGCTCGTTCATCGGCTCGAAGTAGACGTGTGGGTTGTGCCGGTACTTCTGGACGACGGTGTCCCACATCGCGTTGAATGCCGCCGTGTTGTCGACGCGGCCGTCCTTGGCGTCGTTGGCCT
Organism: Aeromicrobium sp. Root236; assembly: GCF_001428805.1. Lineage (NCBI taxonomy): Bacteria > Bacillati > Actinomycetota > Actinomycetes > Propionibacteriales > Nocardioidaceae > Aeromicrobium > Aeromicrobium sp. Root236. The sequence goes on from NZ_LMIS01000001.1 coordinate 2,076,697, forward strand.
CCCAGTAGCTCAGGATCACCTTGAAGCCACTCGCGGTGGAGGCGTCGATCGCCGCTTGGTACGACTTCCACCACTTCGTGCCCACGCTCGACGGGTTGATGGGAAGCCGGATCGTGTTGGCCTTCAGCTCGTGCCGGAATTCCGAGACGATGGTCGTGGACTTGCGGTAGGTCGTGGCGTAGCTGTCGGCCGTGCTCAGCCCTGACGGCACGACCTCGTCCGACGCGTAGTTGTCCCGCGGGTCCGCCCAGTTCACGCCACGGAACTCGCTGGTGCTCCCGCGGCCGTGACCGGCACTCTGCGTCGAGGCCTCGGCGGGCGCTGAGAGCGCGACGGCCACCAGTCCGCCGACTGCGAGGACGGTCGCCGCGATCGCCCCCGAGGCGATGCGGTGACGAAACCTTCTCAGACGGTGGTCACGCTGCGATTGGAGTGATGGTTGCGTAAACATCATCGGGAAGAGCCTTCCGTGTTTGCGTAAACATTGGGATGTGACGACCGTCTCACTCGCGGCGATCATCCGTCAACCCCTTGGACCTGAGAGTTGCCGAAGGCCGGCGCGGCACGATCGGTTGCCGGCCCACAGGCGTTGCGCTCATCGGCCGGCCACATTGTGTCGGTGCCGCGGCCTACCGTGAGGGGATGGCGAGCACCGACTTCGACTTCGTCCTCGGGCGATGGAACGTGACCAACCGCAAGCGCGCGGACGCGCTCGACCCCTCGTGCACCGAGTGGCATGAGTTCGGCTCGACGGGTGAGCACCGCGCCCTCCCGGGCGGCGCCGGCAACATCGAGGCCTACGAGACCCACGCGCTGCCCGGTGTCGGCGAGTTCCACGGCCTGGCGCTTCGCCTCTACGAGCCGGAGTCCGACACGTGGCGCATCTGGTGGTCGTCCAGCACGTCGCCGGGCCGACTCGATCCGCCGATGGAAGGCCGCTTCGACGGGCCGGTCGGGACCTTCCGGGCCGATGACGTGATCGACGGGCACGCCCTCACGGTGCAGTTCCTCTGGACCGACCTCGGCGACGACCGCGCGCGGTGGGAGCAGGCCTTCTCCCGCGACGACGGCCGGACCTGGGACACCAACTGGATCATGGACATGACCCGCGCGGCCTGATTCCATTCACTCCGCCTTAGGCAACAGCACGTCTTCTCTTTGCCCAAAACGCCTCCGCTTTCGGGCTCCGCGTGGTTGTCTAAGGAACGGCACAGCACATCGTGCCGCGACGATGCGCCCGACGGGGGGCTGGTCCGATCGTGGATCGGAGACAGGCGGGTTCGACTCCTGCCATCGGTACGAGGGTGGACCGTGGTGCCGTTGACGAGATCCGGGAGCCTCGCGATCGGGAGACCGACCGGGAGTGGTGACGTCGTCGGAACCACCTGACAGCTGGAGCAGAGTTGCCGACGCGGCTTTCGACATCGTGGCCCTCCCTGCCGCGAGAACAAGCTTCCATCGCGCTGCAAGGATTTCGCGACGGCAGCGGCGCCGTGCTCGTCGGCGGTGTCGGAGTCGGCAAGACGCAGGTCGCCCGGCAGGTGCGCGCCACGCTCGACCAGGACGACCTGGGTGAGATCCTCTGGTTCACGCTCGTCGGCACGCACGCCGAACGCAGCCTGGACCTCTCCGCGGCCGAGCCGCTGCTGGTCGGGATCGACGACGTTGCAGAGCTGACGCCCCGGCTCCTCGCGACCGCGGTCCACGACCATCTCCTCCGCCAGGCCGATGGACGCCGCGTGCACATCCAGGTCGAGGACGTCCACCTCACGGATGCCGCGACGCAGAACCTGGTGGCCAGACTGTGTCGCCTCGGCGGTGTCTCCCTGCTCTGCACGACGCGCTTGACGACTCCGGCGACGCCCGCACTGTCCAGCCTCTGGCACGAAGACCTCGTCGTACGCATCGACGTCCCGGTCCTCACCGACGTCGAGGTCGAGACCGTGCTGTGGGCGGCACTCGAGGCGCCCGTCGACGACGGGGTGGTGCGGGAGGTCATCCGGTCGACCGGCGGCAACCCCATGCTCGTGTATGAGATCGTCCGCGCCGGACTGGACCAGGAGACCCTCGTCAAGCGGCGGGGCACGTGGGTCATCGACGGGGGCGTCACGCCGGACTCCCGCCTGTTGGACCTGCTCACGTCCGAGATCCTGCGCCTGCCGGCCGAGCAGCGCCACGCCCTCGAGCTGGTGGCACTGGCAGAGCCGATACCGGTCGGCGTCGCCCGCCCCCACCTCGACGACGTCGTGCTCGACGACCTGGTCGAACGCGGCATCATCCGCATCTCCGAGAGCCGCACCGCGGGGCGGCACACCGTCCCCTCGCTGCGCCTCGTCTATCCGCTCTACGCCCAGTGCCTGCGACAGACCACCACGCCGAGCCGCAGCCATCAGCTGCTCGGCACGGTCTACGGCACCTCGTCCCCGCCGCAGACACTGAGCGGCCTGGTGCGCTGGGCCGAGTGGACGTTCGAGTGCGGCGCGGACGCCAACGTGCCCGACATCGTGAGAGCGGCGAGCGCGGCCGCCACGCTCGGTCGCTACGACCAGGCGATCTCGTTCGCGACCGCCGCGCTCGAGTCGGCGACCGATCCTCGCGACCGGATCGACGCCCTGACGATTCGCGCCCGTGAGCTGCGGTTCCGTGACCGGGCGAGGCTCGCACTGGCGGACGTCGACAAGGCGATCTCGCTGCGCAGCAGCATCCAACCGGAGACAGACGAGACCGACGCCGACGCGTTCCTCGATCTGCAGGAGCTGAGGGCCGACATCCTCCAGTACGGCCTCGACAAGCCGATCGCGGCGATCGAGCTGATGGACGACGCCTATCACCACGTCATCGAGCATGGCGGCACGATGGATCACGTGCTGCGCTACCGCATGTCGCGCATCTCGCGACATGCCTGGTCCGGCGACTTCCGACCCGCCGCCACGATGGGCCGCGAGCTCGGCACCGAGCACGCCCATGTCTCCGGCTGGATGCTCCAAGGGGTCGCGCCGGCCATCCTGGCGCTGACCTGGCGTGGGCGTACGTCCGAGGCGCTGGCGCTCTCGGAGCGCTACGCCACGGCAGCCTCGTCGTTCGATGCCACGATGCCCCGGGTCGGCACCGAGATCCACCTGACGACGTTCCTGTCCTTGCTGGTCTCCGGGCGGGTCGAGGAGGCCCGCCGGCTGGGTGTCGACCCGCGCCCGGCGGGCACCGTCAGCCGGCTCGACTCGGCCCTGGTCCACGCCGGCGAGGCGCGGCTCCTCGCGGCTGAGGGCCGGTGGCAGGAGGCCGACGACCAGTTCCGCGCTGCCCACAAGCTGTTCGACCGCCGCGATCCCAGCGGGTTCGCCGCCTGGGCGTTCGCGAGCGAAGCGCACTGCGCCATGATGATCGGCGACACCGAGCGGGCGGCCGAGCTGTGCCGTCTGGTCGACCGGACTCCCCTGCGGGCGAGCCGGGCCTTCGAGAGCGACGTACGCATCCAGGTCATCGCCACCCTGGCCGGCCTCGGCAACGACGACGCCACCAGCCAGGCGGCCGCGACGGCGCTGTGGGCCGAGGTCCGCGGCTACTACTTGGCCGAGCTCCGGGCGATCGACCTCGTTGCCACCAGTGACGCCGAGACCGCCCGCGACTGCGGCGCGGCCGTCCGTGCCCGTGAGCTGGCCGAGCTCGTCGACGCACCCCTCGCACCTGCGCTCGTCAACCACATCGGCGGCATCGTCGACGCGGACTCCGAGCTCGAGGACGCCTCCGTCGCGCAGCTCGCCCGGTTCGGCCACTGGCTCCCTCGGCGGGCGGCAACCCAGGCCGGCCTGTCGCGGCGCGAGGCCGAGATCGCCGGGCTCGTCGCCGCCGGGCTCAGCAGTCCCGAGATCGCGGCCCGCCTGCACCTGTCCCGGCGCACCGTCGAAACCCACCTGTCACGCGTCTACGCCAAGCTCGGCGTCAACCGGCGGGGCCAGGTCTCCGCCGCGCTGCGGCAGCACCTCGCCTGAGCCGACCTCGCCACCCCTCGCCGACGCCATGTGCGCGCGCCACTCCCCTCGGACAGCACACGGCCCGGCCACCGGAATCCGGTGACCGGGCCGCGTACCCGTGCAGCTTGCTAGAACTTCAGCAGCGAGGCCGTGTAGGTGGCCTGCTTGTACTTGCCGCTACCGAGGTAGTTGGCTCCCACGAACACCGACCGGTCCGGGAGACCCGTCAGCACGTACGTGGAGGTGGCGCCACCGGACAGCTTCAGGAGCTTGACCGGGGTGCCGTCGACGTAGACCCGGACCCAGCCACCGAGGCCGGCACCGGACGCCTTCGAGCGAACCGTGATCTTCACCGTGCCGGTGTCGACACCCGTGCGCTTGACGGTCATCTTGACCGTGGCGTTCGGCTTGCCCTTGAGCACCCGCTGGATCAGACCCGTGCTGGTGGTCGCCTCGTACGGCGACTGGCCAGCCTTCGGGGTGAACCGAGCCACGATGCGGTGCGTTCCGGCCTTCACGTTCTTGATCGTCCGTGAACCCCAGTACGTTCCGCTGACCAGGACCGGTCCGCCGATCTTCTTGTCGTCCGAGTAGTACTGGACGGTGCCGGCGATCTTGCCCAGGCTTCCCGGTGCGTTGAACACGCGGGCGTGGACCAGGATGGTCTGACCCTCGTACGCCGGGATGTGGCTGGTGACGAGCTTGATCGTGATGACGTTCTTCTTGACCGTCACCTGGACCGTGTTGGAGACACCGTCCTCGGTCTTGCCATCACCGGAGTACACCGCGCTGTACTGGTGCACGCCCTTGCTCGCCTTGTCCGAGCTGATGTGCGCGTTGCCGTTGCCGTCGACCGGGATCGGGGCACCGACCTGCACGCCGTCGTCGTAGAAGGTGATGAAGCCGGTGGCCAGGTCACCCTTCTCCGTCGCCGCGTGGGCCGACAGCGTCAGGTTCTGTCCGTACTGGATCGACGTCGGGTTGCCACCGTTGGCGACCAGGGTGACCGCCACGAGCTGCTTCTTGACGACCTGGATCAGCTCGCCGCTCTCGGCCTCCTTGTAGCGCTTGTCACCGAGGTAACGCGCTGTGACGTGGTTGTCACCGACCGGCAGGTCGTCGGTCGTGATCTGCGCCTTGCCGTCAGCATCGATGTCGACGGGCCCGTTGAACGCGGAGCCGTTGACGTACAGCTGCACCTGACCGGTGGGCTCGTACGGCTGCGTCGGCAGGTTGCCCGACACGTCGATGCTGAACGTCACGTCGTTGCCGGCGTGCGACGGGTTGAGGTCGCTGCTGAGCGCCACCTTGGCCGAGCCGAAGTTGACGATCTGGTCGACGTAATTGCTCGTCGCGGTGTGGTAGTTGTCGTCACCGCTGTAGACGGCCGTCACGTGGTGATGGGCGTCCGGGTTGGTGACGGGCAGCTCCAGCTCGTAGTGCACCTTGCCCGCGTAGTCGACCGGCAGGTCTCCGCTGATCGCGTCCTGGTCGATGTAGAACTTGACCGTTCCCGTGGGCTTGACCGCATTGGGCTTGTTCGAGGTCACTGTGACGTCGAACTTCGACTTCTCGCCGGCGATCACGGGGTTGTGCACCGACGTGAGCTCGACCGAGACATCGCCCTGGTTGACCGTGAAGTTGGCCAGGCTCGTCTCGTCGACGGAGCCGTTGAACTCCTTGTCGCCCGAGTACGTCGCGATGATGTCGTGCGTGCCGACCGGCAGCTTGTTCGTCGACAGGACCGCGTGGCCGTTGCCGTCGAGCACCACCGGAGCACCGAGGACGATGCCGTTGGACGTGAACTTCACGGTGCCCGTCGGGATGCCACCGGCCGGATCGACCGGAGTCACCGACACACCGAGATCGACGACGTCACCGAAGTTCGGCGGGTCGAGCGGTCCGGCGATCATCGTCGACGTGTCGCCCTTGATGACCGAGAAGTCCAGGTCCGCGCTCGACGGGAGCGAGTCACTTGCCCCGTTCGGCGTGTAGTTGGCGTGCAACGTGTAGTTGCCGACCTTGAGCTTGTCGGAGTAGATCGTCGTGGTGCCGTTGACGAGGTTCTTCGTGCCGAGAGCCGTCACGACGCCGTTGGCGAGGTTCTCCGCCGTCAGCTCGACCGCTCCGGTGGGCAGCTGGCCGGGTGCCGTGGCACCGACCGAGACCTTGTAGCCCTTCATCTGGCCCGTGACGACGACGCCGGGATCGGTGATCGTGACGCCGGTCGTGTACTGCGAGTTGAACGTGACGACTACCGAGCCGTTGCCCTCGACCGTGTCGTTCCACGAGCCCTGGAGCTCGCCGAGCAGCGGGTTGACGTAGCTGCGTCCACCGCCACCGCCGGCACCGCTGGAGGACAGGAACGTGGCGCCCTGGCTACCGCCCTGGAAGCCGCCACCGCCGCCGCCCGCGCCGCCGCCGCTGAGGAAGCCGTTGGCGCTGTCGCCGACTCCACCAGCCTGCGTCGCTGCGTCACCGGGGTGTCCGCCCTCGGACTCCGGGAGTGTGCCGTTCTGGCCGTCGTGGTCGGCGCCGCCGCCGTTGCCGCCGGCAAGGTTGGGGCCGTTGTTGCCGCCGCCACCGCCGCCGCCACCGGCGACGATCGCGCGGTTGGCGTCGCTGGGCGTGCCGACGAACACCTCGGTCGCGCCGCCACCGCCGCCGCCGGCACCGCCGAACGGGGCTGCTTCACCGCCGGCACCACCCTTGGCCGGGCCGCCGGAGCCGCCGCCGATTCCTTCGATGCCGGGGTTGTCGGTGTGGGCGTCGCCGCCGCGGCCACCGAGGTAGACCGTGATCTGCTGGCCGGGGGTGACCGGGACCGTCACGGTGCCGCTGGCACCACGGCCACCGGAGCCACCTTCGAGGCCACCGGCACCGCCTGCGGCGCCGTTGACCTTGACGTTGAGGGAGTGGACGTCCGCAGGGACGATCCAGGCCTGGTTGTTGCCGTCGGCGATGCTGAACGTCTTGGATCCCGGTGCGGCTTGTGCCGCCTCCGGGGCCAGGGCGATCAAGCCGGCCGCCAGCATGGCCGCTGAGGCCATCGTTGCTGTGGTTCGGGTCGTGACCCGACTGCGTTGACGCACGGAATTCTCCTTGGGAGTGGGGTGCTTCAACAGCACCGAGAGATTTCCCCAGACTTCCGTCTTGTCGTCTAGACCGAATCAGTAAGTACTACGTAATTCCCGAGTGACGCGACACGGACGCGGACTAGTCATACCGCCGCGTGCGCGTCGGCGACGGCCCGTGCCTCATCGCGCAGGGCCTGCACCACCAGGCGTACGGACGGCCGCTCGAACCGGTCCGGGCGCAGCAGCGCCGAGATCTCTCGTTTGGCCCGGATGCCGACCAACGGGCGGGTCACGAGACCGTTGCCGTGCTCGCGTGTCGTGAATCGCGGCAGGATCGCGATGCCGTGCCCGCCGGCGACGAGCGACTCGACGATGCCGTTGTCGGAGATGCGCTGGGCGACCCGCACGGGCTCGCCGGTCGCCGCGACGACCTGGCTCAGCACGCGGTCGAACGGGTAGTCGTGCGGCACGCCGATCCACGTCTCGGCCACGACGTCCTTGGGCGAGAGGCTCGCCTTGCGCGCCAAGGGATGGCCCTCGGGGAGCGCCACGTCGAGCGGTTCGCTCATGAGGGGCACGACCTGGAGGCCCCGTTCGAGCCAGGTCGCCGAGGTCGTCGGCGAGTCCGCGAGCACGACGTCGTGATCAGGTGTGAGGTCGGCGAAGTCCGTCGTGACGCCGTCCTCGTCCGAGCAGATCAGCTCCACCTCGGGCACGTCCGCCAGGCGGGTCAGCACGCCTGACAGCAGCATCTCCCCGCCGGTGGGGAACGTCGCCAGGGTGACGCGGCCGGCCGGTTGCTGCATGAACTCGCGCCACTGGCCCTCGGCCCGCTCGATCGCCACGGCGATCTCGGTCGCGGTCTGGGCGAGCGCTCGGCCGGCCACCGTGAGTGCCACGCCGCGCCCCGCCGGCTCGACGAGCGTGTATCCCGCCTCGCGCTCGAGCACCTTGAGCTGCTGGGAGACCGCCGAGGGTGTGACCTTCATCGCGTCCGCGACGGCGCCGACGGTGCCCCGTTCGGCGAGTTCCCGCAGCAGAGTGAGCCGATAGACGTCCATGTAGCAATCCTACACGTTACGTGTAGTTCTATTCGCTTGTGCTTGACGATTGAGGCTCGCATACTTGGAGTACGAACTCCCCCAAAGCCTTGAAGGAGGCCACCATGATCGCCCTCGGAATCTCGATTGCCGCCATCACCGTGATCGGGGTCGGCCGCACCATCCGGACCGTCCTCAACGACGGCCAGGGTCGCGTGCCCACCCGCGTCCACCCGCACGCGTTCAACCTGCGCTGATCGCAGCGCACACACAAGAAGCCCCCGCGAGGATCTCGCGGGGGCTTTCTCGTCGTACCGGAACGTCAGGCGACGTGGGTGCGATAGCCCGGCAGCAGCTCGTCGACCAGGACGTCGGTCTCGGCCGAGGAGCCGACGACCGACCCGTGCTCGGCGATCGCGGCGTACATCTCGTCGACGATGCCCCGCAGGTCGTCGCGCTCGCCGAAGTGGGCCGCCAACCGGAGCCGCGAGCGCCACAGCTCCTCGCTCGCGGGTAGCAGTCGGAGCCCCTGGGCGAGCACGGCTCGCGCGGCGGGCTCGTCGTTGCGGCCTGCGGCGGCCTCGGCGCAGGCCTGCACGGTCAGGCTGACTGCCATCGCGATGTCCCCCTCGACCGTCATGGACTCGAGCCAGGCGTAGCGACCGACCGGCACACCGCTGAACGGCAGGCCGGCGACGAGGTCGAGAGCCGTACGCATGTGGGTCTCACGGCGGGTGCCGTCCTCGGCTGCGCGGTTGAGCGCGTCGCGGAACGAGTCCCAGTCGAGGTCGACGGCACCCGGCGCCAGCCGCCACACACCGGACTCCTGCTCGAGCACGGGGTCGCCGGCTGCCGTGGTGCCGAGCCAGCGAGCGACCTGTCCGAGAGCGCCGTCGCGGACCTGCGGGTCGACGCCGCGCGGCCAGAGCGCCGCGCTGATCCGGTTGGCGTGGACGCCGGCCGGGTGCAGAGCGAGGAAGCACGCAAGCTCGGTGAGGAACTCGACCCGCTCGGGCTCGACCTCGCCGGACGCCTCGACGTGCACCGGTCCGAGGACCCGGATGCTCGCGACGGCCTCGTGGGCCGCTGGGACCACGTGCTCGGACTCGAGGGTCTCGACCAGCTGGTCGATGCTGACGCGGCGGGCTGCCTGCACGGGCTCATACAGCTGCGCGAGCGCATCGGCGGCGGCCGGCGTGATGACCTGCGCCGCCACGTCGACGCTGTGCAGCGGTGACGAGATGCGGCCGTCGGGCCGGGCCGTCAGGCGTACGGCGGCGTCGCGGACCCCACCGACGATGACGACGCCCAGGGCGACCTGCGGGTCGGACGCCAAAGCCTCGAGGCGGGTGAACTCCTCGGCGTTGGGCACGCCGGAGCAGACCACCAGGTGATAGGTCCAGTCGACGGTGCCGGGTGCTGTGGCCCGCGCCTCACGCACCGTCCGCGCCTCTGCCTCGCGGCAGGCTGCGCGCTGGAACCGGGCGACGTTGTCGAGGCTCTCGAGCACGCGCTCGAGGTCGTCGGTGTGGCGGATGACGCCCTCGCCGATGCCGGAGACATCACCGGCGAAGCCGACCAGGGAGACCACGCGATCGTCCCCCCACGCGTGCGTCGCGGTGTCGATCGCCATGCTCAGCGCGACGCCGCGGGCGGTCTCGCTGTCGCCGTCGAGCGACAGCACGCCGCTGATCGACTCGGGGTCGATCATGAGGATGCTGCCGTCGTCGCGGCGACCGATGCTCGCCATGCCCGGCAGGGCGGACAGACCCGTGGAGCCGGGATCGACGTCGCGGTCGAGCGTCCACACCTTGGCCCGTGCCGACCAGCCGGCCGGCGGCGGGACGTCGGGCACGAGGTCGAACGCGATCGCCATGCCGCCACCGCTGACCGAGGCCCGCAAGGGTGCGGGCATGCCCGGAGCGCCCCCGAGCGACCGCAGCGCACGGTCGAGCCAGCTCGAGGTCTCGAGGTCGGCCTCGTCGCGGAGCTTGGCGCCGGGAGGCGGCGAGCCCGGATCGGGGTTGTGCGGATCGGGGTCGGTGGGCGTACGCGCCGACCACCAGGCGGCTGCCGGTGCTGCGTTGCGGCGACGACGCAGGGCGAGCGATGCGCCGGCCACGACGAGGCCCCCGGCCACGCCGAACAGCGGAGACCACGAGCCGAGGTGGATGCCGCCGCCGGCGTCGTCGGCGGCGGCGACGTCCGCCTGGTCCGCCACGGCGGTGTCGGTCTCGACCTCGTCGATCGGCGCAGCCTGCTCGACCTCAGCAGCGCTCTCGTCGACCTTGGCGTCGGCTGCGTGGTCGATGACCTTGAGGCCGGGGCCCTTGGCGTCGTTGGGCAGCTTCATGACCCAGCCGGGGTAGATCAGGTCGGCCTTCTGGAGGACGCGGCCGTCGGGCTGGGTGACGCCCTTGTTGAGGTCCCAGATCTCCTTGTAGCGGAAACCGTCACCGAGGTAGCGATCGGCGATGTCCCACAAGGTGTCGTAGTGACGGCCGTCCGGTGGCTTGACGTCGTAGTAGGTCGTGACGCCCTCGGCGATGTCGACCGACGTGGCATCGTCGAGGGTGTTGACCGCCGGCAGCGTGCCGTCGGGAAGCTCGGCGCGATCGGTCTGCGCGACGGCGGGTGCCTCCAGCACCGCGCTGACAAGATGGCTCTGCGAGACGTTGGTGGGCGCCGACGCCTCGACGGCGGAGGCCGACGACATGCCCACCGAGGTTGCCGCCGCCAGCAGCACGATCGAGCTGACCAGCCGGCGTGCCAGGCCCTGGGTGCCGATGCCGCCACCCGGGATCCGCGGCGCTAGGCCGCTCTTGCGACGCTCCGCGACTGCCTCGACGACGAGGCACACCACGAAGTGCGCCCAGGCGAGCCAGACGACGACGGCGAGCACGCTCAGGACGGTCTCGCCTGTCGTCGGCGTGCTGAGCCACTCGACGCTGGGCTTCTGGTCGGGCCACGGGGTGCCGAAGGCTGCGAAGAGCGCGACGGGCACGCCGAACACGATGGCCAGCGTGCCGAGCAGCGCGAGGATTCCGGTGGCGACCTGCTTGAAGCGACTGGGTTCCTCAGCCACCGCAGGCAGGCGGTTGTGCGGAGATCGGTCGATGGTGGATGTCATCGTTCTCTCCTGTTGTCGACTCAGTAGATGACGGTCGGGGGCTGGTTGGGCGCCTGGACCTCTTGGACCGGCAGGACCTGGCGCATCCGCATGGCGAAGCCGTCGCCGAGCGTGCGCATGGGCTGCCCCTCCTCGCCGAACGTGACCTCCCAGGTCACCGTGACATCGGCGTAGAACGCGTCCTTGATGTTGGCCGGGATCGGCTTGGTGGCGTACTTGCGGGCCGATGCCGACGATCGCTTGAAGATGATCGAGCAGGCGTCAGCCGGCTGGTTCTTGGGCAAAGCCCCCTCGCGGTAAGGGGAATCCGCCAGGCAGGTCGTGGACTTGATGCCCTCCTGCTGCGGGTTGATGACGACCTTCGTCGCCCGGGCCCTCATGATGACGTCGCCGGCCGTCACCTCGCGGTAGGCGCCCCCGTTCCGGGTCTCCTCCATCGGGGTCCCCGAGAGCGGGTCGAGCCACTGGAACGTGAAGAACGTCGGAATGCCCACGAGCGGTGTCCTGTTGGGCCGCGTCACGAGGAGCGGGACCGGCATCGGCTTGTTCCTGTCGATCTGGTTCCACAGGAAGTTGGTGATGCCGTTGTGGTGGTCGCTGGTGTCGGTGCCGAAGGGAACGAACACGATCGACAGGGACAGCGTCCGGTTGGGCCCGCCGTTGTAGGTGTCGAAGTCGATGTTCTCCAGGCAGGTCATCAGCATGAACCGGCCCTTGTCGGGGTTGGGATTGTGTGGCGCCTCGACCGTCGGGGGCAGCTCGCTGTAGCGGCACTGCTGGAACTTCTGGTCGCCGTACTTCTCGCGCAGCGTCTTGGCATCGCCGGCGCCGAACGTGTTGCAGTACATCCCCATGCCGGTGCCGTTGGCGTACACCGAGCACGACGTCGTGTCGGTCCTGATGTCGTCGACCGCGGTCTTGTCGCTGAGGTCACCCTTGGGATCGGGGTCTGTGACAACGGGGGTCTCCGTGGTGCACGGCGCCGGGCACGCCACTGCGGTCTGCTCGGGAAGGAACACCAGCGCCGCTGACGCCAGGCTCAGCATCAGAGCGAGAGCTGAGACTCGTCGGGACATCCTCATGCCGGAGCACCTCCAGTGCACTTGCCCTTGTACTTGAAGCTGGTGAGGATCCAGCGGCCTCCGCTGAGCTTCAGCGTGGCGGTCTGCTTGAGCCAGAACCTGTCGGGCTTGCCGACATAGTCACCGTTCTTCTCGTAGACGCCCACAGAAGTCCCCCACAGACACATCGTCAGGGTCGCCTGCGACCCAGTGGACCTGGCACGGTCAACCTTGACCTTGCCGACAGGCTTGACGTTCCAACGGTTCTTCTTGGCCGCATTGACACCGGCGACAAACTGACGCAGGACCTTGGTGCTCACCTGCTTGGCCATGCCGGGCTGTACCTTGTGGGCATTGATCGACCCGGTCAGCGTCTCGAACGCCGTCTTCCAAGCGAGGACCGCCGCGTCGTCCGCATACTGGTCCCAGTTCTGGATCTCGTAGGTCACGCCGTGGGCGCCCTTGGGCTGCGCCTGCGCGGTCGGCGATGCCGATGCCGTCGTCTTGGTCGGCTTCGGGTCTGCCTTGTCGTCGTCGCCACCGCATGCGGAAACGCTCAGCAGCAGCGCCAACGCTGCGACGCTGGCCATCAGCGATTGCCGACTCACGAAAAATCCCCCCGGACATCCTGTTGCAGAACCCCGCCAGCATACCGAGAAATGGTCATCGCCGGTAAACGAACCCGGGTCACACCCGGTCGCGGGCCGCCGGATCAGCCTGGCGGAGGTGGCGTCTTGCACTCATCGGGCTTGTCCTTGTCAGGCTTGTCGTCGTCCTTGTCGTCCTTGGGCTTGTCCGTCGGCTTGGGCGTGCACGGCGTGACCTCGATCTCCGGCGGCGTGGGCGGCGCGGTCGCCGTCGGGTTGCCGGTGGCCGGTGGCGCGACCGACGGTGGACCGACGGTCGGGATCTTGCCACTGTCGGGCTCGGAGATGCCGCTGACCGGACGGGCGAGCGCCTTGCCTGACGCGTTGAGCACCGACTTGCGGATCATGCCGAGGAGGATCGCCTTGATCCGCACCTGCGTCGAGACCGTGACCGCGTTGAACGCACCACCTGGATCGTCGATCCTCGTGATCTCGGCACGGCACTTCACGAGCTGGGCGTCGGCAGCCATCGCCTGCTGGCAGTACTGCTGAGCCGCCTTGAGCGCGTCCTCGGGCACCAGGTCGAGGCGCGGGTCGGCGACGTCGATCGCCTGGGCGCCGGCTCTGGCCGCCTCCTGGGCGTACGCGACGGCGCGGCCCTTGGCGTTGAGCTGGCGGCCGCCGTCGACGACGAGCGCCGCCAGCAGGATGATCGCCAGTGACACGATCACGACGAACGGCGTGATCGAGCCCTTCTCGTCGCGGCGCTTCATCGGTAACCCCGGTAGCGGTCGAGCGGGCTCGTGAACGTACGTGTGATGTGGACCGACTTGAGCGGCAAGGCCGCGAGATCGCTGAGGTCGAGAGTGCAGTGCACCGTCACCGAGACCGTGTCGATCGCCAGGGGGTTGTTGGGATCGGGCAGGTCGAACGCGGTCTTGGACAGCACCGGCGGATCAGCCACCGCGCTGTCGCGGCAGGACGCCGGTGCGTCGGCCATCGCGTCCGCGATGACCTCGTTGACGGTCTTGGGGACGTCCGCCTTGACGTTCTGGGCCGTCGCAGCCCGGGCGCCGTCGCGAGCGGCCTGGTCGACGAGGTTCTCGGTCTGGGCGTAGCGGCCGAACGCGATGATCAGCATCATCAGCGCCAACAGGAACGGGGCGACGATGACGAGCTCGAGGCTGGCCGATCCGCGGTCGACGCGCCTCACTGCGAGTCCCTCGTGTCGCCGCGGAACTGCTCGAGGGTGGCCTCGGACGTCTGCTGGATCTCGACAGAGCCGCCCAACGGCAGCACGGCGTCGCCGATCACGAGCATCGACACCCGCCCGGTCTTGGTGTCGATCGTGCCGATCGCGGTGACGTTCTTGAGCCGGCCGATCTTGGTGGCGTAGCCCTCGGTGACGTCCTCGGCGGCATGGACGAACGCCGTGGGGTCGGAGTTGTTGCCGGCGAGCCGGAGGTAGGACACGCCCTCGCGCGACGCCGACTGCGCGGTGTTGCGCGCATAGAGGTAGAGACCCGCCTGGATGATCGTGAAGATCAGCAGCAGGAAGACCGGCGCGATGATCGAGAACTCGAGCGCGCTGGTGCCGCGCTCACGGCGCGACTTGCGGTCAGGTGTTGGAGCCCTGCTCGATCTTGCTCGAGTTGTCCTCGACGACACCTTGGATGACTCGCGCGACGACGAGGGCGAGGACGACGACGACGGCCGAGATGATGGCCCACTCGATCGCGGACGCACCGCGCTCGTTGAAACCTTCACGTCGAGCCCGGTCTGCGCGGGCGTGGACGTACGCGATGATCGCCCTGGCGTAGAACAGTTCTGCTGACACGAAATCTTCCCCCGACACATGGAGCGGCCGCCTACCTGAGCTGGCTGACGGCTGGATAGGCCAAGAATACCAAGAACGCGACACACATCAGCAGCTGTGCCATCAACATCGACTGCGAGCTCTCGCCGGCTGCTCCCTCGATGTCGACCATCTCCTTGCGACGCATGCTCTCGGCACGCGCCATGAGCGAGAGACGGATGCGCGCGCCTTCGTCGCCGGCGAGCGCCAGGGCCGACGCGAGGTCCCGCAGCTCGTCGACGCCGAGGTCGCGGCCGAGCCTCGCGATGCCCTCCCACGGCGTCCAGCCCATGATGCGCGCGTTGGACAGCGCCTGACGCATCCGCACCATCGCCCAGTGGTCACCGAACGACGACGCCGCCATGAGCGCCTCGGGCAGGCCGCGGCCGCCGGCGAGGTTCATCGCCACGAGGTCGAGGAACGCACCGGTGACGTGCCGGAAGTCGCGACGCCGCAGCTCGGCCTCGCGGTGGAGGGCCAGGTCGGGCAGGAAGAAACCGAAGATGCCGGCGATGAGGGCGAAGACGATCGGCATGCCGCCGTTGCCGCCGAACCCGAGGAGGAACACGACTGCGGGGAACCAGATGAACGCCGTCAGTCCCAGCAGCGCCTTGGTGCCGAGGTGCGTCGTCATCGGCCGGTTCATGACGGCGAGGTCCTCGCGCGTACGGATCAGCTGCCAACCGCGGGCCGCGACCTCGGCCTCGATGCGCTCGCCGACCGTCTCGCGGAGCCGCTCGAGCCGGCCGTCGGCGCCGGCTCCCGCGGCACTCGCCGTGAGCGCGCGGCGGCCGTGCCGGGTGCGGTCGAGACGGTTGAGCGTCGCCGCGACGCCTGGCACGGGTCGGCTGAGCACGACGACGATGATGAGGATCCCGGCGCCGACGCTCGCGCCTGCGAGCAGCTCGAGGATCATGTTTGCGGCGCCTTGGTCGTGGGAGTGATGAGGAAGCGCTCCGGCTCGCTGACACCGGACAGGCTGCGCAGCCAGAACACGCTGAGACCGAACACCGCGAGCACCGTGGCCAGCACGACCTGGCCTTCGACCGTGCCGTACGGCTTGACGTACTCGCGGTTGAACAGGACCAGGAGGGTGGCGACACCGGCGATGACGCCCACCACGACCTGCACGCTGCGGCGCGTGCTGCGCCGGCTCGACTCGACGCGGCGGCGTACGTCGAGCTCGTCGCGGGCCGACGTCGCCAGCGCCGTGAGGACGTCGCGGAGGCCGGGGCCACGGAGTCGCGCGTTGAGGATCAGTGCCGCGACGACGAGGTCGGCAGACGGGTCGTCGAGATCCTCGGAGAACTTCATGAGCGCGTCGGGCAACGGCTCACGTACGCGCAGGCGGTCGACCAACAGGTTGAGCGACGGGCGGATCGACGGCGCGGCGTTGACCGCCGTCGCCGGGATCGCCTGCTCCAGGCCCACGGCGCCGGCGATCGTGTCGCGCAGCGACTCGATCCAACCCGCGAGACCCTCGATGCGGGCGATCGCTGCGCGCTCGTGACGCGCACCGCCGAACACCCGGTCCCAGAACGCGACGAGCGCACCCAGCACGAGGGCCAGCACCACCCAGCGCGTCACGGCGAGGACGACGACGCCCGTCAGCGCGCCCGCGAGCAGCTGCTGCCCCCGGCGCCGGGTCGTCCGCGACGACAGCCGGCGACGCTGCGGCGTGGCGCCCTCGACCGTGGTGGACTCCTCGCCCCTGAGCGCGTAGACCAGCAGCACGCAGCCGAGGCCGAGCAGCGCTCCGGTCGTGACCGCGAGAGGGATCCGGTAGTCCTCCAACATCGTCTATGCCCACCTGCCGTGGACCTGGGGCTGGTAGCCGTGGTCCTGGAGATCGGCGATGCAGCCGATCGGCGAGTGCGGCACGGCCCGGCCGTCGGCGTCGGGCGCGAACACCTCATTGGACAGCACCTGGCCGTCGTGTCCCACGACCTCACGGATGCTCTCGACGACACGGATCTGGCTGCCGCCAGTGGCATGGTCGTTGTGCTTGCGGATGAACACGACGAAGTCGAGGGCGCCGGCGATCAGCATCGTGGTGGCCTCGAGCGGCAGGCGCTCGCGGCTCTGGATGGCGTAGGTGCCGATGCGGTTGAACACCTCGAGCGAGGAGTTGGCGTGGATCGTCGAAAGTGAACCGTCGTTGCCCTGGCTCATGGCGTTGAGCATCGTGACGATCTCGTCACCGAGCACCTCACCGACGATGACGCGGGACGGGTTCATGCGGAGCGAGCGGCGTACGAGCTCAGCCATCGACACGTGGCCGAGGCCCTCGGAGTTGCCGAGCCGCTCCTCGAACGAGACCACGTTGGGGTGCAGGTCCTCGTACTCACCGAGGCCGACCTCGAGCGCTCGCTCGACCGTGATCAGGCGCTCTGACGGTGGGATGACGTTGGCCAGGGCCCGGAGCATCGTGGTCTTTCCGGCGTTGGTCGCGCCGGCGATCATGATGTTCTTGCGGGCCTTGACCGCGGCGGTCAGGAACGAGCCGATCTCGGGCGACATCGTGCCGTTGGCGACGAGCTCGTGCAGGAACACCCGGCCGAGTCGCGCCTTGCGGACCGAGATCGACGGTCGCGCGCACACGTTCATCACGGCCGACAGGCGCGAGCCGTCGGGCAGCCGGAGGTCGAGCTGCGGGTTGGCCGAGTCGAACGGCCGGCTCGACAGGCCGGTGTGGGCGGCGAGCACCTGGACCAGCTCGATCAGCTCGTCGTCGGTCTCCGCCACGGGCGGGTGCCGCTCCTCGCGGCCGTCGCCGTACTGGACGAACACGTGGTCGCAGCCGTTGATGTCGATGTTCTCGACGTCGGGGTCGGACAGCAGCGGCTCGAGCCGGCCGACGCCGAACAGCGCCGAGTGGATCGCCGACGCGACCTGCCCCTCGACGTCCGCCGGGATCGGCGACCGACCCTCGGCGACCTCGTAGCGCGCATGGTCCTCGAGCACCTGGACGATGAGCGACCGGGCGTACTCGCGCTCGTCGTCGGCATTCATCGGCGAGACGCCACTGATCTGGTCGCGGCGCCGCTGCTCGTTGAGCCGGTCGGCGACCTGGCCGCGGAGCGTACGGACGAGGTCGTGGTCGATCATGACGCGACCTCCGGGCTGGTCTGGTCGATCGGCCGGAACGCTCCGGTCGTGCGAGCCGCCAGCTCGTCGACGATCGGTTGCGCCGACCGTACGAGCTGGGTGCGGGCCGGGTTGCCGACGACCTGGCCCAGGAAGAACCCGGCGCCGGTCTCGTCGGCGGCGAGGTGGTGCACGCCCGCCACCGGGGTCGCTGACCGCTCGATCGCGTCGCGGATCTCCGCGACCGTGCGCGAGCGCTTGGGCGACGCCACCACCACGACGTAGAGGGGCGCGCCGGCACTGCCGCCGAGGCTGTCGCTGACCTTGCGCAGGCGCTCACGCAGGTGGACGACGCTGCTCGGCACGGTGTCGACGAGCATCACGACGGCGGACGCGGAGGCGAGCAGGGCGTTCTGCGGGGTCTCGGCCCCGATGCGGCCGAGGTCGACGACCGCGTCGGTGCCCGGGATGTGCGCGAACAGCAGACCCAGCTGGCCCCATTGACCCAGTCCGGCTGCCTGCTCCGGCGCCGTCATGCCCGTGATGACGTCGAGTCCGCCGACGATCTGCTCGGAGTGCTGTGACACCAGCTCGGGATAGAGCGACTTGCGGCCGGCCGCGACGAGGTTGAGCAGACCGGGGTTGGGGTCGAGCGGCTCGCCGTCGATGCCGGGCATGCGCAGCGCCACGTCACCGCCCGACGGGTCGCACTCGACCATCACGCTGGGCCGTGGCCACAGCGCGGCGAACAGCAGCGCCGCGGTGGTGACACCCGGCGATCCCTTGGCCGACGCGATCGCAACCATGCCCATGGTCAGGCCTCGCAGGTCTGCTTGACGAGCGTGCTCTCGCCACCGATGAGCGCCGGCGTGATGGACCGCTCCTCGATGCCCTCGGACACCAGAGAGAGGCACGAGATGTCGATCGCCACGACGATCGCGACCTCGTCGCCGCCCGAGCCGGCGATCGCGCCGCCCTGCTCGTCGCCGACCGAGACCAGCTCGGCGCGTACGGTCTGGCGCTTCCCACCGTCGGACGTACCGATGTCGAGGGCGAGCTGGTCACCGGACTGCAGGTTGCTGATGAACGGTGACGCGTCGACCGTGACCGTGAGCCGGGTCTGGTCGTCGCGGAGGCCGGACTTCTCGGAGACCATCGAGCGCATCAGCACCGTGCCGGGGAGCAGCCGGGCCGCGGCGGACTTGCCGACGATGCTGTCGGAGTCCGACGACGGCACGCCGCCCTTGAACCCTTCGGGCAGGCTCACGCGGGTCAGGTCGTCCTTGGAGATCGTCGCACCCTGGGCGACCTCGTGGTCGACCTGCACGAAGTAGGCACGGTTGCCCGACTGGATCGCGAGGAAGGCCGAGGCGAGGGCGCCACCGAAGATCAGCAGGACGGCGAGTCCGATCAGGGCCGGACGGGACTCCCGGGTCGACGGGAGCCGCGAGACGGTGGCCTGGTTCGTGCTCGATCTGGCCATGTGGTGCACCTCTCGGGGAAACTGCTGGGGGTCATCCAAGAGGGGGAGCTGATCCGTCCCCCGACGTGGATCTCGGGACAAACGGTACACGGACTGGCATTCACCAATCGACGCGCCCGCACCCTCAGCGCGTGGCCTTGGGACCCGGCGTTGCAGGGGCCGACGTGGGTGGCCGGTTCTGCTTCTGCTGTTCCTTCTTCTCGTTCTCCTCGGTCTTGCGGAATGCCTGGGTGACGGCAAGGGCGGCGATGATGACGGCGACCGCGATCAGGCCGACGACGACCGCCGGCCAGATGCGACGGTGCTCCCGCCACGTACGGCGGCTGCCGTGCAGCAATGCGGACCGCAGCTGGCGGCGACGCATCGCATCGGCCTCGAGGACGTAGCGCTCGGCGTTGGGGGTGTTCTGCATCGCCGCCTGGGGCCCGACTGGCGGTGGTCGGTCACTCATCGGCGATCACTGCGGCCGGCGATCAGCCCCGCGACCCGCAGCATCGCCTCGCGCGTGCCGGGGGACACGTGCGCCGGATCGTACGCATGGCCGGCCTGCAGGTGGGGGTCCGGTGGCACCACGACGACCGAGACGCCGAGCGCTCCGGCGAACTCGCGCTGCGCCTCCCGGTAGGACTGTTCGTGGGGACAGACGACGACGTGCACCGCCGAAGCCGTGGCCTGCGGGTTCACGATCTTGATGCGGTCGAGCGCGGCCCGCAGGGCACCGATGCCCAGCTCCCCGGGGCTGGTGACGACCACCGCCTGGTCGGCGCGGGCCAGTGCCGCGTGTCCCGCCTCGCCGGCGTCGTCCCCGACGTCGAGCAGGTTGAACGTGTGATCGGCACGCAGGCGGTCGAGCACGCCGGCGACGTCGCCTCGGCTCAGACCCTGGTCCCAGCCCGAGCCGTCGACGAGGCCGAGTCCGGTGGGCGCGGCGGGAGGAGACGCCGCCTCCACCTCCGAGAGCATCGAGGCGACGGTCCGTGGCGCGGCGACCCCGAACATACGGCCGAGGGACGGGGATCCCTGCTGGACGTCGATGACGACCGTGTGGTCCTCGCGCATCGCCATGAACGTCGTGCCGACGCCGACGGCGATCGTCGTGCACCCGACGCCGCCCTTGCCCGCGACGAACGCCACGATCCGGCGGTCGGTCTGCCGTTGGCGCGTGGCGTCGACGGCCTCACGCTCGCTCTGGACCGTCACGGCGGCGTCAGGGGTGACGAGTCCGCGGGCGACGGTGCGCAGCATGCGTCCGGTCTGGCGGGGCGCCGGCTGGGGGCTGCTGGCCCGCGACAGGATCTGCTCGGCGGGCGAAGGAGGCCGCTCTGCATCGGGCTCCTCGACCGCGGGAGCCGGCTCGGGTGCGGGGCGGTTGAACTCGGGCCGGATCGGGACCACGCGCCCGCCCGGCTCGTCGACCTCGTCGCGCTCGGCCGGACGCACGGGGGCCGGAGCCTCCGGTTCGCCGAGCCCGAGACTTCTCGGGTCGATGCCCATCCTGCTCAGGTCGCTGGCAGCCGACTGCGCCTGCCGGCGATCGCGGAGTGACTGATCGGGCTGATCCTGGTCGTCGGTGTCGTCAACCATCAGAAGAGTCCTCCCATCTTGTCGTACACCCCGACTGCCCCGACGAGCACGACGAGCAGGTCGACGACCACGAGGAACTCGACGACGTTGAGCCAGCGCTTGACGCGGGCCCGGGTGATGTCGGACATCTGCAGCGACGACAGGGCGATGGCGGCGACGAGAATGGCCGCGACGACGATCGCGAGCCAGGGTGCCGCCCACTCCTCCTCGACCGCGAACCGCGCCATCGCGAACGCCATCACCACGACGCCGGCCGTGCGCAGCGGCAACATGTGGGGCGTACGGGAGAACAGCCGCGATCTCAGGATCGCCGCCGCAGCGAGGCTCAGGGCGAGGGTGCGGTCCCACGAGCTCCCAGCGAGGTCGAGCGTGACGCCTCCCCACACGATCACGAGCGCGATGCCGACCAGCGAGCCGATCAGGACCGCGTTGCTCGCCTGGTAGCGCGCGCGAAGGGCGGCCAGCTCGAGGCGCCCGACGTGCCGGACGCGGTAGTCGGCACTCGCGAGGCCTCCGACCGAGAGCGAGACCAACGGAAGCGACCCGACCAGGAGCAGCACGAGGACCGGGACGACACGAGGGACCTGTGCCATCGGCAGGTCGGTCCAACCCGCTGCTGCCTGCAGGATCCCCGCCACCAGCAGCACGACGGAGGTCGCGAGATGCCCCGTGGCGAGCGTCGTGAGCGCGCGAGCGGCACCCGCAGCGATCGCCACGGCCGCTGCGGCCACCACCAGGGTCTCCCAGCGCTGGAGGTCGGCCGAGTCGCCGACCGCCGAGCCGAGAAGCGCCGCCCAGAGCATCGCCGCAACTGCCGCCAGCTGGGCATCCAGCGGCCGGGCCCACCGAGACGCCCACCAGGTCGCGAACAGCAACACCGCTGTGCAGAACGCCGCCGGACCGGCCGACGTGAAGTCCTCGAGGCGGTTGCCTTCGTCGATCCGCGCGGCAAGCCACGAGACCAGGCCCGTCACCGCGAGCGCGACCGCACCGACGACGACGGTGTAGGACCTCGTGGTCACGGTGGACCAGACACCACCTGCAGCATCGACACTGTCCTCGACCGTGTCACGGACGTCCTCCACCGCAGCGGGCCGTACGTCGTCGGACTGGCCGCGGAGCTCGAGGACGTCCCCGTCGAGCACGCCGGCATCGCCCAAGGTCTGGGACAGCGACAGTGGACTGCCGCCCAGCCGGGCCAGGGTCCAGCTCGTCGGTGAACCGTCGAGGGCAGCGGGCGCCGCGTAGCGCATCACCTGTGGCAGCACGTCGGCCAGAGGGAGCGAGCTCGGAAGGGCGAGGTCGATCGTGCGCTCCGCCGTGACGACGGTGACCCGACTGTAAGCAGTCAGCAACGCGCGTTCCCCCTCGTGCTCGCATGTGCCGGATGCCTTGCGGGCCCCCGGTGGCGCTTGTGAGCATATCGTTGACCCAGCACCCTCACACCACACGACGGACATTCGGGGACCTCATGACCACCACGTTGGTGAAGCGACCGGCACGTATCGCGCCGCCGAGCACTGAGGGTTCCGCCCTCGCGATCGAGGCGCCACCCATGCGCGGACAGGCTGCTCCGGCGATGGCCGGCGCCAGCATGATGATGATGCCGATCATGAGCGGCACGGGCTCCCTGACGGTCGCCATCACGCAGCAGGGCCGGCCGATCGTGGCGGTCGCCGCCCTGCTCGCGCTCGTCGGCTCGATCGCGATCGGCGCCATGATGATGATCAGCCAGCGCAGCGGCTCCAAGCGGCAGGTACGCGAGGGCCGTGAACGCTACCTCGACTACGTCGAAGCGCTGCGCCACACGGTGCGCGACCAGATCGCCGGCCAGCGGGCCGAGCAGGCGTGGCGCTACCCGCGGACCGACGAGCTGCTCGACATCTGCCGCGACGACACCCGTCGGTGGGAGCGACGACCCTCGCACCTCGACTTCCTCTCGGTGCGTGTCGGCACCGGCGACGTTCCGCTCTCCACGGGCCTCAGCCTCGACGCCGACACCGGGCCGCTCAACGACTTCGACCCCGTGTGCCTGCAGGCGGCGCAGGAGCTGATCGAGCGCTACGCGATCCTGCGCGAGCAGCCCATCACCCTCAGCCTCACCGGGATCGGCCAGACCAGCGTCATCGGTCACGCCCCTCACCGCCGTGCCATCGCGACCAACATGGCGCTCCAGCTGGCGAGCCTGCACAGCCCCAACGACGTCGAGATCGCTCTCGTACGCTCTGACGCTGCCGCGGCGGCGTGGGACTGGCTCAAGTGGCTCCCCCACGCCCAGTCCGTCCACGTCCTCGACGGTGACCTGTCGGCACGTCGCGTGGAGGCCAGCGTCCCGGCGATGGCCGAGTTCCTCGCCCCTGAGCTCGAGGCACGCCTCGACCGCCTCCAGCGGTCCCGCGGCAGCGCCACGACCCCCACCTCGCACCTGGTCGTCATCGTCGACGGCGACGGACTGCAGCCGGGACACCACCTGGTCTCTCCCGACCCCCAGGTCTCGCTCGCGGCGCTGGGCGTCCACGTCATCTCGTTGCTCGACTCCGCACGCCAGGAGCCCGAGATCGTCGAGGAGCGCATCGAGATCGCCGATGACGGGTCCGCCGTCATGACGTCCCGCCCCGCGCCGTTCCGGATCGACATCGCCCCGGACGGCGTCACGTCGGCCATCTCGCGGGTCCTCTCGTCGCTGCGGCTGACCGTCGAGGACGTGGGCGATGACGGGCTCTCCGACACCGTCGGCCTGCCGGACATCCTGGGCGTCAAGGACCCGGCACACCTCGATCTCGAACGTTCCTGGCGCCCGCGTGCGCTGCGCGAGCTGCTGCGGGTGCCGATCGGCGTCGGCGCCACCGGCAAGACCGTGATGCTCGACCTCAAGGAGTCGGCACACGGGGGCATGGGCCCACACGGACTCGTCGTCGGCGCCACCGGCTCCGGCAAGTCGGAGATGCTGCGTACGCTCGTCAGCTCGCTGGTCATCGGGCACGGGCCCGATCGGCTCGCCCTCATGCTGGTCGACTTCAAGGGTGGTGCGACGTTCGCCGCCATGGAGGACATCCCGCACATCGCCGGCATGATCACCAACCTCCAGGACGACCTGACGCTGGTCGACCGCATGCGCGACGCCCTCTACGGCGAGATGCAGCGCCGCCAGGAGATCCTCAAGGACGCCGGCAACCTGCCCAACGTGACGGTCTACCAGGACCGGATCGACGCCGGCGAGCCGCTCGAACCGCTGCCGCACCTCCTCGTGATCGTCGACGAGTTCTCCGAGCTCCTGACCGCCAAGCCCGACTTCGCCGAGCTGTTCGTCGCGATCGGCCGCATCGGACGATCGATCGGCGTCCACCTGCTGCTGGCGACCCAGAAGCTGGAGATGGGCAAGATCCGCGGCCTGGAGTCGCACCTGTCCTACCGGATCGGCCTGCGTACGTTCTCCGAGGGCGAGAGCCGGGACGCGATCGGCGTGCCCGACGCCTATCACCTCCCACCGGAGCCGGGTTCGGGCTATCTCAAGGTCGACACCACGGTCTTCGACCGGTTCAAGGCGGCGCTCGTCTCGTCGCCCTACACCCCTCCGAGCGAAGGCCCCAAGACCACGGTGCCCGTCGTGCCGTACGTCGCGGTCAACGGGCTGGGCGCCTGGCTGGCGCAGCAGGTCGCCGCAGCAGACGGCGCCGACGACGCCTCAGAGCAGTCGGCGAGCGGGACGACGGTGCTCGACGTGCTGTGCCGTCAGATGGCGTCATCCGGCTACGCCCAGGTGCGTCCGGTCTGGCTCGACCCGCTGCCGGAGCGGCTTCCCCTCGGCAACCTCCTGGCGGACCGCAAGCCTGAGACGGGCACCCTCGACGCCGTGCTCGGGCTCGTGGACGACCCGACCCACCAGGCACAGTTCCCGCTGGTGTGGGACTTCACCGGCGCCCGCGCCAACATGCTGGTGATCGGCTCACCGGCCTCGGGCAAGAGTGTCCTCCTGGCGTCGATGATCACCTCCCTGTCGTGGTCGTACGCGCCCGGCGAGGTCGTCTTCTACTGCATCGACTACGGCGGAGGCGTGCTGCGCGGGCTCGAGGGTCTCGCACACGTCGCCTCGGTCGCCGGCCGCCTCGACGCCGAGCTGCGGTCACGCACCGTCAACGACGTACGTTCGCTGATCGACGAGCGCGAGCAGATGTTCCGGCTGCACGACATCGACTCGATGAGCGGCTGGCGGCGGGCTCGCGCCGAGGGCCGCCTGCCCGAGGACGTGCCGGGCGACGTGTTCCTGGTGATCGACGGCTGGGGCATCATCCGCGACGAGGACGACGCGATGGACTGGGCCGTGGCCGACATCGCCGCGCGCGGCCCGGCATACGGCGTCCACGTCGTGCTGACCGCGACCCAGTCGATGCAGGTACGCATCCGCATGCAGCCGGCATTCGGCGGCCGCATCGAGATGCGGCTCGGTGACGTGTTCGACAGCGAGTTCGGCCGTGACCTGATGAAGCAGATCCCGGCCGACAGCCCCGGCCGCGGGCTGTCGGACATCGGTGGCGCCCACCACTTCCAGACCGCGCTGCCCACGGCGGACCCCGAGGCCGACCCGACCGACCTGCAGACCATGCTCGGAGCCTGGGTCACCCGGCTCAACGAGCGCTGGCCCGACCGCCAGGTCTCGCGCGTCCAGACGCTGCCCGAGACGGTGTGGCTCGACGAGCTCGACCGCAGTGACCTCAACCGCTGGGAGGTCCCGGTCGGGTTCTCCGAGCTCAATCTGGGCACCGCGACTGTCGACTTCAGCGACACCGCGCCGCACCTGCTGGTCTACGGCGACAATCAGACCGGCAAGAGCACCCTGCTCCGCACCCTGGTGCAGGGCCTCGTCGCCGGGAAGTCGACCGACGAGGTCGGCATCGTGTTCATCGACCACCGCCGCTCGCTCATGGGCTGCATCCCGGACGACTACCAGGTCGCCTATGGCATGTCCGCGGACCAGAGCGCGTCGATCGCCGCGACGATCGCCCAGTCCCTCCGCGAGCGGATGCCCGGGCCCGACGTGACGGCGCAGCAACTGCGCGACCGCAGCTGGTGGACGGGCCTGGAGCTGTTCGTCGTGGTCGACGACTACGACCTCGTGTCGACGACGAGCGGCAATCCGCTGCAACCGTTCGTGGACCTCGTCGCACAGGCGTCCGATCTCGGCTTCCACCTGATCATCAGCCGGCGCGTCGGAGGCCTCGCCAGGGCCATGCACGAGCCCTTGCTGCAGCGGCTCGCGGACATCTCCACGCCGGGCCTCATGTTCGCCGGCGATCCCATGGAGGGGCGACTCGTCAACGGAGTGGCCGCCCGGCGCCTTCCCGAGGGTCGCGCGCTGTTCGTCAGCCGCGACGGACGATCGTCGCAGATCCAGGTGGGTCGACCCCGCGAGGACGCCTGACACCGTCGCACACAACGCAGAAGCGCCACGACCCGATGGGTCGTGGCGCTTCTGTCGGTGCTGGGCTCAGGAAGGAGCGAGACCGCGGCGAACCGTGTTCATGGTCGCCTGCGTGTCACCGCTGACGTTCTGCAGGCTCGTGCCGTGCGTCTTGAGGTCCTCGATGTGCTGGTCGATGAGCTCGTTGGCCTTGGCCTTGACGGCCGAGACCTCGTCGGCACCGACGCCGCCGTCGAAGTTGGAGATGGCCTGGTCGATGTGGCTGGCCAGCTCCGCACGGTAGGAGTCGACGTTGCCGCCGTGGCTCTTGAGTGCTCCAGCGCCCTCTTCGAGGACGCCCAGGTCGAATGTCGTACGCGATCCGTCAGCCATGCTCACGCACCCCCGCCGAAGTTGATGGAACGGACGGCCGAGCCGGTGGACTCAGCCGAGCCGAAGGACGCCTGCTGCGTGTTGGAGCTGGTCTCGTCGTGGTCGAGGACCTGCTTGTTGGCGCGTACGGACGACACCGCGTGCTCGACGATGCGCTTGGCGATCTCGCCGTGGTTGACGGCGTGCTGCCCGGAGACGGCTTGGTGCTTGTTGCCGGCCCGGCCCGCGAAGCCGCGCGTCATGCCTTCCATCTGCGATGCGTGGGACTTGGCGCCGGCCATCTGCTCCTCGGCGTTGCCCTCGTACTTGCCGCCGGCCCTGGCCAGCGCTCCGCTGTCGTTGAGATTAAGCTTGCCCATTGGAGTTGTTCCTCCCCCGATATGTGTCACGTCTGTGGTCCTACCGTAATTGGTTTCAGTCGCACTGTCACTCCCAGGGCGTTCCGATGTCCTGAGCGCGCGCGGCGCGTGTGTCAGGATGTTGGCATGAGCATCCATCGGGGGATGGCCGTGGCCGCCGCACTGACTCTGACCCTCATTACGACGTCGTGCACCAGCGACGACAAGCCGGACCCGAAGCCGCCGACCGGTTCGCCGACCAGTGCGTCGCCGACGCCGGCCCAGGCCTCGGAGGACCCGGGCGTCCAGGCGGTTCCCCTCGCCGGCGACAAGCACCTCAAGATCCAGTGGAGTCTCGACAAGGGCGTCAACGGGAGCGACCCTGTCGTCGACGTCGGCCGCCGCACGCTCGCCGCGGTCTACCTCGCGACGTTCTCACCGGAGTGGCGCAGCGACGCCGCGATCGGCAAGGTCAGCGCGTCGCTCACGACCGGCGACGACGTGCTGCTGGAGCCCACCCGCTCAGCGCGGAGCGGCAAGCAGCCGGTGGCCAACGACCCACTCGTCATCACGGTCCAGCCACCTCAGGTCGACGGCGACACGGCCGTGTTCTGGGCATGCGTCGACGCGCGCGGGGCCTTCGACCACACACCGACGCGCAGGAACAACATCGGTATCCTGGCGAGCGTCTCAGTCACGGCGAAAGACGGCGTCTGGAAGGCGACCCGCTACGACCTCGACCCGCAGGACCCCACGAGCGACGACCGCTACTACCAGCGGTGCCAGCAGGACAAGTAGGACTCAGACCGGGACGCGGCCGTTGATCGGTCGCACCACGGCAGGCGGGGTCTGGGTGTTGGCGCCCTCTGCGTCGTTGCGGTCCAGGTGGTTCGCCGAGCTCACGGCGTTGGCGCCGAGGTTGTCGACGTCAGTGCCCATCTGCGTGAACTTCGGGACCCACGTCGAGGCGAACGTCTCGATGGCGGAGCCCAGCCCTGAGGGATCGTCCTTGATGGCCGACTTGGCGCCCTCGAGCGCCGACTTGGACTCGCTGCCGATCGTCGTCCACCCGTCGGCGGTGCCAGCCGTCTTGGTGCCGGCGTCGCGAACGGCGCTGGTGTCGGCTGAAACGCGTGTGTCACCCATGAGGTGCCTCCATCAGTGGGACTTCAGATCGGTCTTGGTGCCGTCGAAGGCTTGAGAATACGCGTCACGGGCGTCCTGCCCGAACTGCGTGAAGTACTTCGCCATCGCAGGGTCGCGGACGCCCTGGTTGAAGATGGCCTGGTCCTGCGCCGTCCAGTCACCGAGCGGCTTGGGACTGCCGTCGGACGACCGCGGGATCTTGTCGCCGAACTGGGCCAGGTCCTGGTCGCTGAGCGAGGCGTAGAGCGTCATCTCGGCGGTCGTCTGGATGTGATTCTCCGACCCGGAGTGCAGGCTGCCGATGAGCTGGTTGGCCACGGCGGTCGTGTCGATGTGCTCGGACTCCTTGAGTGCATCGAGGTAGGCGCCCACACCCTCCTTGACGAGGTCACCACCGACCGGGATCTTGTCGAACGGGAGCTTGTCGGTGAAGAAGCCGATGATCTTGTACTTGTCGTCGACCCCGTCGTTGTGCTCCTTGTCCGACTCCTGGTGATCGTCGAACGTCTGCTCGCTCGAGCCGTAGTCGAGTGCGCCGAGCACGTGGCCGAGGGGCGTGTTGACGTTGGCGTCGATCGCGGCGATCCGGTCCTCGATCGAGCCATCGAGACCGGCGTAGTGGTGATAACCGGCCTGCATGTAGAGACCTTCGGCGGCCGTGAGGTGGGTCGCAGCGTCGTGGTCCTTGCCGATCTCGGCCAGGAACTTCTCGAGGTCGAGGTCGTCCATCGCACTGAAGCCCGGGTCGTACTGGACGCCCTTGGTGATCGGATCGATGTCGCCATCTGGACCGGCACCGCCGTCACCGATGAACGCCGAGTTGATGCCACCCAGGTGCTGGGTCGCCATGTTGGAGAAGTCGTCACGCAGGTCGCCGAACTTGTCGGAGTCGCCGTGGGAGACCTCGTAGACGACATCGCCGAACAGCGTCGCGGAGTCGCGGTCGCCGAGACCTGTCGCCGCCGTGAGCGCCTTGCCCAGCGGGTCCATCGCGTGGGTGTTGTTCTGCTCCTCCCAGAGCTTCTTGTCGTAGTAGCCGTCCTTGTCGGTCCCATCCCCCATGTAGGGCTGGTCGTTGGGCAGGCCCCAGTGGCGCTCGTTGAGGAGGTAGCGCAGCTTCTCGTTGTAGCCGACGTCCTGGTCGTGGCCTTCCTTGCCGTCGATCATGTAGCTGCGCGAGTCGGTGAAGAAGTCGTGCGACGCCTGCGGGTTGTTGCCCAGGGCCGTCATCAGGCCGTTCATGGGATCGAAGCCCGCCGCATGGGTCGACCCGGTGCCCTCGGTCCAGTCCAGGCGGATGCCGTGGTCGCTGCGCAGGTTGGCAACGGTGTCCATCCAGGGACCACCGCCGTGCTCGCCGTCGCCCTTGTCGAAGTAGTACATGCCGTTGCCGACATCAGTCAGGAAGTCGCTGCTGAACTCACCGTTCTTGAGCAGCGGCGCCAAGACCTGGTAGCCGTAGAGCTCGGTGCCGTACTCGAGGTCGTCGTCGCCCGGCCACTTGATGGTTGACTTCTCACGACCGAGCTCGTTGAGCCGCTCGGTGAAGTCGCCGTCGAGGCGGTAGTCGTCGCGCGTGCCGGGCTCGTAGCCGTCCTGGCCTCCCGTCGCCGTTCCCAGCGTGATGCCAAGGCTCTTCTGGAACTGCCCGATGAGGTCGCCCAGGGCGTTGTCGCGCGGGCCGCCGTCCTTGTTGCCGTAGTCGTCCGGCTTGGTGTCGCTCTCGGACTGGGCGACGATCTGGTTGAGCCGCAGCATCCCGTCCGGGCCGATCTTGTTCAGCAGCATCGCCGCGAACATCTGGTCGGTGCCGTACTTCTTGAGCAGGTCGACAAGCGGTCCCAACGGGGTCTTCATGTCGGTGTACTTGCCGTCGCTGATCTGCTGGATCAGCTTGTCGGCCTCGGTGACCGCCTTCTTGACGTTGTCCTCGTGCCACAGCTGCCCGAAGACCGTGAAGACCGGTGCGTTGGGGATCGCGCCGGCAGCCTTGGCGAGGGCGATGTTCTCGTCGGTCGGACCGTCCTTGAACATCCCTGCGGCTTCGCTGAAGCCGTCGACGATGTCGGTCTCGTAGGCCTCGCGGTAGGCCGCCATCGCGATCGACTTGTTGGTCTGCGTCGGGTGCCCGCCCTCGGGCTCAGGCTTCTCGGAGTCGGCCTCGAACCCGCCGATCTTGGCGTTGAACGCCTTGACCTTGCCGACGGCGTAGTTGATCGGCACGGCCGACCACGCGAGCTGCTTGTTGGCCGTCGCCGCCGAGTCGCGGATGGGCTTGGGCGCGGCGCGAAGCTCCGGGGCGCAGATCCCCTCCCAGGAGTCGACGGCCGGGTTGTAGGCCTTGTCGGTGATTTCCTTCTGGTCGAGGCACTTGGCAGCCTTCTGCTCCAGCGTCGACGCGGACGCCGTCATCGTGCCGGTGTCTGCAGGATGCTTCTCGAACGGCATCAACGCCATGTGGCTCCCCCAAGCTCAGTCATCGAGACAACCTGAAATCGGCGGCTGTCAGCCTGTCGAGGATAACCAGAACACCGGCCTTCATGCCACCTCTGGGTCGATCCTTCAGACACCTTGGCGCAAACGCCCACGCTGCCCGTGATCCGCCGCGGATAGGCTCGGCGGTGTGATCACCGGCTTCGACCTCGACATGACGCTCATCGACTCACGACCGGGGATCAAGGCGGTGTACGACCAGCTCGCCGTCGAGACCGGCGCCCGCATCGACACCGACCTCGTCGTGTCGCGGCTCGGCCCGCCGGTCGAGTGGGAGCTCGAGCACTGGCTGCCCGAGCCCGAGGTCAAGCACTGGGCGGACCGCTATCGCGAGCTCTACCCGTTGATCGCCCTCGACCTGGTCACTGCGATGCCCGGTGCGTACGAAGCGGTCGAGGCCGCAAACAAGGTGGGCCGCACGATCCTGCTGACGGCCAAGCACGCACCCAATGCCCAGCTGCACGTCGACCGTCTGGGGTTGCCCGTCGGTGAGGTCTTCGGCGGCGCCTGGCGCGAGGCCAAGGGCGTCGTGCTGCGCGAGCAGGGCGCCACGACGTACGTCGGCGACCACGTGCACGACATGGACGCTGCACGCCTCGCGGGCGTCGTCGGCGTCGCGGTCGCGACCGGGCCGAGCACGGCCGACGACCTGCGGGACGCCGGCGCCGACACCGTGCTGACGACGCTCGAGGACTTCCCGGACTGGCTCGACCGCCGCTGACCTGCGGCAACGTGTGACAGGTCAGACAGCCCCGCATCCGGCATTTGACTTGTTTTAACCCGCTTGCGGACGGATACTTAAGTTACTACCCAGTAGCAAGCCGCTGCCGTGCAGCGCGTACCCCCAAAGGATTGCTGGCATGAGCCACTACAAGAGCAACCTCCGTGACGTCGAGTTCAACATGTTCGAGCTCTTCAACCGGCAGGACGTCCTCGGCACCGGACCCTTCGAAGAGGTCGACGCCGACACCGCGAAGAGCATCCTGACCGAGATCGACCGCATCGCGCGCGAGGACCTCGCCGCATCGTTCGAGGACGCCGATCGCAACCCGCCGGTCTACGACCCGGCCGCCAAGACCGTGACGATGAACCCGGCCTTCGCCAAGTCCTACAAGGCCTGGATGGACGCCGAGTGGTGGCGCCTCCAGATCCCCGAGGAGCTCGGCGGACAGGTCGCGCCGGCCTCCCTGATCTGGGGCAGCGCCGAGTTCGTGCTGGGCGCCAACCCGGCGATCTGGATGTACGCCTGCGGTCCCGCGTTCGCGCGCATCGTGTTCGAGAACGGCATCGAGCGGGACAAGAAGATCGCCCAGCACATGGTCGACCGCAGCTGGGGCGCCACGATGGTGCTGACCGAGCCCGACGCGGGCTCCGACGTCGGCGCCGGCCGCACCAAGGCGTTCGCCAACGAGGACGGCTCGTGGAACATCGAGGGCGTCAAGCGCTTCATCACCTCGGGTGAGCACGACATGGCCGAGAACATCATGCACCTGGTCCTCGCCCGCCCCGTCGGCATCGAGGGCGTCGGTGGCCCCGGCACCAAGGGCCTCAGCCTGTTCCTCGTGCCGAAGTTCCACTTCGACCACGAGACCGGTGAGCTCACCGGCGAGCGCAACGGCGCCTACGTCACCAACGTCGAGAAGAAGATGGGCCTCAAGGTCTCCACGACGTGCGAGGTGACGTTCGGCGACGGCGCACCGGCGCAGGGCTGGCTGCTCGGCGAGGTGCACGACGGCATCAACCAGATGTTCCGCGTGATCGAGAACGCCCGCATGTTCGTCGGGCTCAAGGCCGCCTCGACGCTGTCGAGCGGCTACCTCAACGCGCTCGAGTACGCCAAGGAGCGCATCCAGGGCGCCGACCTGACGCAGGCGTCGGACAAGACCGCGCCCCGCGTCACGATCACGCACCACCCCGACGTCCGCCGCTCGCTGATGACCCAGAAGGCGTACGCCGAGGGACTCCGCTCGCTCGCGATGTACACCTCGACGTGGCAGGACGACGTCATCATCAAGAAGGCCGCCGGCGAGGACGCCGCGCTGTCGGAGTCGATCAATGACCTGCTGCTGCCGCTCGTCAAGGGCTACGGCTCGGAGCGCTCCTGGGTGCTGCTCGGCACCGAGTCGCTGCAGACGTTCGGTGGATCGGGCTTCCTCCAGGACTACCCGATCGAGCAGTACGTCCGCGACGCCAAGATCGACACCCTCTACGAGGGCACGACGGCGATCCAGGGCCAGGACCTGTTCTTCCGCAAGATCGTCAAGGACAAGGGCGTCGCGCTCGGCTACCTGTCCGAGCAGGTCAAGGCGTTCGCGGAGAGCGACGCCGGCAACGGCCGCCTCAAGGAGGAGCGCGAGCTCCTCAAGCAGGGCCTCGACGACGCCACCGCGATCATCGGTGCGGTCTTCACCGACCTCATGTCGTCGAACCCCGCGGACGAGAAGGGCGACCTCAAGAACATTTACAAGGTCGGCCTCAACACGACCCGCCTCGTGTACGTCCTCGGCGACCTGACCGTCGCGTGGCTGCTGCTCCGCGGCGCCGAGGTGGCGCTCGAGAAGCTGGGCGGCGAGGTCTCCGCCTCGGACAAGAGCTTCTACGAGGGCAAGGTCGCCGCTGCGCAGTTCTTCGCGCGCAACGTGCTCCCGCAGCTCGCCGGCGAACGGGCGATCGCCGAGAACGTCGACGGTTCGCTCATGGAGCTCGACGAATCCTCGTTCTGAGCTGCTGAGCCCCGACCGAAGGCCCTCATCGTTCGCGGTGAGGGCCTTCGTCTCACCATTTGATTAGTGCACTAATCATTCGTACACTTGCGACATGGACGACACCAATCCCCTCGCGCTCGAGGAGCAGGTCTGCTTCGCGCTGGCGGTCGCATCACGCAGCGTCATCGCGAGCTACCGCACGGTGCTGGAGCCCCTCGGTCTCACGCACCCGCAGTACCTCACGATGCTGGCCCTGTGGGAGCACGGGACACTCAG